>PLTV01000111.1:30424-57204 GCA_003164635.1 Acidobacteriaceae bacterium | reverse complement strand
GCCTTCCGAAACAACCCCGTCCTTCATCGAGATCGGCGCACTGGCGTCGGCTTTGCTCTCCGATACAGACGAGGCCGGCTTGCCCGCAGCCACTGCCGCGGCGACGGCTTCCTGGTGTCTCTTCGCCTTGTTGTAGTCATGCACCACTCGAACTGTGGTCAGGATTGAAGCCAGCATCGCCACAAAGATCAGCAGGCTCCAACCCGCGCGCAGTCCGTATGGGCCAATGAAGATTCTGTGCGCAGTCGACGGCGTCGGACCTCCCGGCGTGGCAATCAGGGACTGAAGATCGGAGACCTCTGGGGCAGGGAATTGCTCGGACGCAGCATCCATGGAATGAGTTCCTCAAGCCGGCGATGCTCCGCCCGCAAAGTTTTCGATTGGAAAGACTCTATCCCATACGCGGCCGCGTGCCAACAGGTTCCCGCGCGCGTTCATCAACACCAGCCGCCTGCAAAAGAACGAAGCACAAAAAAGCCGCCCCGAGAATTCTCATTCCCGGGGCGGGCAAAGCAGCCGGGAGGGGGCAACCTCTGGCNNCTTGCCTGTCACATGGTGCCTGTCAGTCGAGCCTTGCGTCAGCATCTCACGATCGGTATGCACATTGCCCGACCCCGTCTCGGCGTCCAGGGTCAGGGGCGCATCGCCGGCCCAAAGTTCCACGCCGCCCGAACCGGTCTGCAGCTTCCAATTGGCCGTCGGCGCTCCCGTCACCTTGATGCTCCCCGAACCTGTCTCTGCTTTCAGACTGCCTTTCACGCCCTTCAACTCAATGCTGCCCGAACCGGTCTCCGCCTTCACATCGCCCGAAGAGTCTGCCTCGGCGTAGATACTTCCCGAGCCCGTATTGACCGTGAAATTGCCCTTCAGCCCCGTGGCATGGATGCTGCCCGAGCCGGTGTTCAGTTTGGGGTTTTCTCCCACGCCGTCGTCGACAACGTCACCGGAGCCTGACCCCGCGTCGAGATACGCATCGGCAGGAGCTTCGATGTCGTAGTCGATGGAAATGTTGTGGTAATTTTCGTGGTGGCCGCCGATGTGAATGATGTTCCCGGTCTGTTCAATGGGAGGGTTCGCGGCAATTTGACGAACCTGCTCATCGCTTCCACCCCAATTCGACTTCACGCGCGCAAACACATGAACGCTGCCGCCGGAACCCTCTTTCAGGTGGATGTGCCCTGAGCCGGTTGCGACGGATAACTCGATATGTCCACTTGCGTTCAGTGTGCGCTCAAACGTTGCCTCGGTGGCCAGCGCCGGCACCGTTGCCAGCGCCAATGCCGTGGTTGCCAGAACAAGATGCTTCATACGGGAACCTCTCTTTTCAGTGGTGGGTTTCAGAGATCAGGGATCGTAAATCGACGCAGCCCATGGCTCGCACTTCTGATTGAATATTCGTGCACCGGTGCATCCATCCGGTTTAAGTGCATCTCAGCGGCCAAACAGCCGTAGCAGATAACTCCTTTGCCTGATGGTTCCTGCACTGGTTTCAAAATCGGTCCTGGTCGGATGGAGTGTCCGCTTACGAACACCCGTGTACGGCGGCGAACACGCAGAGAACCTCGCGCTCACTGTACCCGCCACCTCTGGATACGCCGCTCGGCTCCGCTTGGTTCCCAGATACCGATCCCTGACCACTGACCACTGACCACGACCACTGACCCCTGATCCCTGAAATGCTATCCTCACAGCCAGATGCACGGTCTCTCGCTGCTCCAGTTTGTCGCTGTGGCCCTGCTCATCCTGGCCAACGCCTTCTTTGTGGCCGCGGAATTTGCGCTCGTCTCCATTCGCGATACCCGGGTTGAGCAGCTCCTCGCAGCCGGCATACCCGGCTCTCGGGCCGTGCGCCGCCTGCAACTCGATCTCGACGACTTCCTCCCCGCCGTACAACTAGGCGTTACGCTTTGCTCGCTGGCTCTTGGCTGGATCGGCGAGCCGCTCGCCGCATCCATTCTCTTTAGCTGGCTCAACATCCTGCCGCTCAGCGAGCCCCATGCCTTGCTCTACGCACACATCGTGGCCGTGGCGCTTGGCTTTGCCGTCATCACGTATTTTCACGTGCTGGTCGGCGAACTCGTACCCAAGTCCCTGGCGCTGCGTCGCGCCGAGGCCCTGGCAGTGGCCGTGGCGCCACCAATGCTCTTCTTTATGGCCATTGCGCGGCCAGCCGTGCGCTTCCTCAAAGTGTCCGCGGCTCTCATCCTGCGCGGCTTCGATATTCAGCTCTCCGAACGCGGCGCAGTGCACTCACCTGAAGAACTCAAGTTAATCGCCACCTCGGCGCGCCGCATGGGTCTTCTGCCGCGCTTCCAGGAAACCCTCATCCATCGCACCCTCGAGCTGGACGACGTGACTGTTCGCGAGATCATGACCCCGCGCCAGAAAATCTTCTCGCTCCCCGCCAGTATGTCTCTTGAAGAAGCCAGCGCCCGGGTCATTGATCACATGCACTCCCGCGTGCCTGTCTACGACGACACTCGTGGCCCCGAGCATGTTGTTGGCGTCGTCTACTCCAAAGACCTCGCGCGGCTCATGTACTTTCGCCCCGCTCGGCAAACTCCCGCCGCTCCCGCCCTCGAGCTTCGCCTCGCACAGGTCATGCGCGACGTGCTCGTTGTGCCAGAGACCAAGACGGTTCTTGACCTCATCCGCGACTTCCAGCAGCGCCGCCGCCACATTGCCATCGTCGTCGATGAATTCGGCTCAACCGTTGGTCTCGTCACCGCCGAAGACGCCATCGAACAGCTTACCGGCGAGTTTGAAGACGAATTCGACCATCCCGCGCTGCCCGTTCTTCCCACGCCCTCCGGCGCGTTGCTCATGGATGGCAGTGTGAACCTGCGCGACCTGGAGACGCAGATGCAATGGAGTCTGCCCCGCGAGGGCGGGGTCGAAACCCTTGCAGGCTTCGTGCTCATCCGTCTCGGCCACATTCCAGTGGTTGGCGAAAGTGTCGTCTTCGAGGGGCGCAGCCTGACCGTCGTAGAAATGGACGCGCGCCGCATCGCCCGCATCCGCGTAGAGCCCGTAGATGAACCACCCCAACCTGCCGACTGAACTCCTCTTGTATTGAAAGCACCAAACCCCCAAGGCGAGCGAAGAGTCGGTGTCCGTTCATATTCCGATTTCACGGGGAAATGGTTAAAAAACAGGCCGGTGACTTGCACTTAATTTCGGCTCTTCGGAGCACAATCAACTCCAGATAAGGTTCATTCGAATCGCAAACCGGGTTTTTGGCCAGAAAGCACGCAAATTTGCGTCTGTAACTCTTTTGTTCTCTAGATTCTGCAAGCAAGTCCTTTGGAATCTAATTTTTACAGCAACAGGCCCTTCGTATCCTGTTGAAAGCAGGAAACTTCCGTACAGAACTACCCTTTTTTTTCTTTTTTTTTCAACCGCCTCGTTTCACGAATACCGGTCAATTTCATGAATACCCGTCCATTTTAAGAACACCGGTCCAACGGAGGGAGCAGGGACCCTCAGGTCCCTGAACTAGGTCCGCACAACCATGGCCTTCACGCCCGGGCCCTCCCCCCCCATTTCAAGATGGCACGGGCTTACGGCCCCATGCTCGCCGGTGTGCACGTATTGCGCTGCAAAAGCGCGTTGGTCACCGCAGCCGGCGGCGAGGGCGGTGTGGCCCACGGGGTGTTGACGAAGTCGAAGAAATCCAAAAGGTTCGGTTGCGCGGCATCGCGCGCGGTCAGGTGTGCTGAGGGTCCAATGAAACGATTTTCCACGAACTTCATGATGGCCGTGTGGTCCATCGGAATATGCGAAACGTAATGCCGCCGCGTGAACGGCGAAATCACGATGTTCGGCAAGCGGAACCCAAGCTGCGCTCCGAATCCATTGACGTAGGCGGCCTGTCCGGGCTGGGCGCCGGGACTGTCAGCTTTGAGATCGCAGTGTGCCGTTGCCGTCACGCCAGCCGGCGGCTGGCAAGGGTACCAGCTGTCCGGCTGGACCGAAATCTGGGCGATGTCCGGAATGGTCCCGAGCGACGCGTCGGTCTTGTCGTTGGAGTGGCCCGGCACCGGCGGTACATGGTCGTAAGGGCCGCCGCCTTCGTCGTAGCTGAAGAAGAACACTGAGTCGTTCCACGAAGAACTCGCCATGAACGCGTTAATGATCTTCGACATCTGCAGTTGACCCACCAGCACCGGTTGAAAGGATGCTGGATGCTCATCGTTTTGCCCATAGCCGGCTTCAATATAGGCAAAGCTCGGCAGGGTTCCATTGGCGAGATCGCTGAAGTAATAGGACAACGGAACAATGTGACTGGGGTCGATGCAGAAGAAATTCGACGCATCGCCGACGACGCTGGAAGGCTGCGTAGTTCCGGTACACGCAGCGTGTGTCGGATTCTCGTAAAAGTACTTCTGGAAATAGCTCAAATAAGCGAGTGTGGTTGAAGGATAGCTTGGATAGCCGGCTGGGCAATCTTCCGGATCGAGACATTGACCGGTGGTGACGGAATAGTAGACCCTCCACGACACGCCTGCCTTGTCGAGCTCCTGGAAGATCGAGTTGATGGGGCGCTGGCCGATGTGGTCGTCGCTTCCGGGATCGAACACCAATCCCTGCGTGGTCCCTCCCGTGATCGTCGCGATCCGGTTGGGCGTGCTCTTAGCCGCGATCGGCGAGAACCACCGGTCAGAAACCGCAAACTGCGCCGCCATGTAGTAGTAGTAGTTGAGATATTCCTGGTCGAAGTAGCCCATGGCGCGTTGCCCGGCGGTATCGGTGAAATCGCCCGAGCAATCGCCTGACGCCAGGCAGCTTGCCGCATAACCCTCGGCATCGTGTACAAAGCCATCCAGTTTGATGGGCCGGGTCTCTGCGAAGTTATAGCGATTCATATCGCCGAAGCTCTCCAGCCATCCCGATGTGGAGTCGTCCATGCATGTGCTGGCGAACTTGAAGAGAGGAAATACGTCCCCTTCGTTATCCTCATTTGTGATGTTCAGCTTGTCTTCGATCCCGTCCACGTTGTAGGTCACGCCGTCGTCGCCGACGTTCCATCCGTTCGCCTGCCGGTATGGGTTCAGCATGCCGAAGTAGGTGTCGAAGGTGCGGTTCTCCTGCATCATGAAGATCACGTGATTGATTGCCTGCGCGCTGCCGACCTGGACCGTAGTGGCTGCTGTTGCGGACAAACCTGCCGCCTCTCCCTCCGCCGTGGCCGTAAAGATGGTGGTGGCTGTCGGGCTTACCGCCTGCGTTCCGCCGGTGTCGGCCAGCGTGTAGCTGCTTCCGTCGGAACCGGTCACGACTACGGAGGTCGCATTTGCCGCCGCAACGGTGAGGTTAGAAGTGGCTCCGGCGCTAATGGAGGTGGGGCTGGCCTGGATCGAGACTGTGACTTGAGGCACGGCTGCGACCGTGACAGTCGCTGTCGCCGTAGCATTTCCGCCCGCGCCTGTTGCCGTTGCCGTATAGGTCGTTGTCGCAGCGGGGCTCACAACCTGTGTGCCGCCCGTAGCCGCAAGGGTATAGCTGCTCCCATCGGTCCCGGCCACAGACACCGCGGTCGCATTGGTAGCTGTCACCGCCAGTGAAGACGAATTCCCGGCCGTAATCGAGGCGGGACTCGCTGCAATCGTCACAGTGGCCGCAGGTCCGGAGGCGACCGTCACCGTCGTCGTTGCCGCGCCATTTCCGCCCGTGCCTGTCGCTGTCGCGGTATAGGTCGTCGTCGATGCCGGGCTCACCGCCTGCGTGCCGCCGGTCGCTGCAAGAGCGTAGCTGCTTCCATCGGAGCCGACAACGGTCACTTGGGTCGCATTGGCCGCCGTCACTGAGAGTGTCGACGAGCCTCCAGCCGCAATTGAAGCGGGATTCGCAGAAATCGTCACCGTAGCCGCAGGTTCGGAAACAACCGTTACCGTCGTCGTCGCGGTTTTGCTTCCGCCCGTGCCCGCGGCTGTTGCCGTGTAGGTGGTTGTCGCCGCCGGGCTCACTGCCTGGGTTCCACCTGATGCTGCAAGCGTATAGCTGCTGCCATCGGAGCCGGTCATGCTCACCGTCGTGGCATTGGCCGCGGCAATCGTCAACGTCGACGAGGCTCCCGGTTCAATGGACTCCGGGCTGGCGCCAACCGTCACCGTGGGCGTCGCCGGCGGTGGCGTGTTCGAGCTGCCTCCACCGCAACCGGTCAAAAATGCCGGCAGCGAAACTATCAGCAGAAGGGTAAACGCGAGAACCAAGGCAAAGTACGAAGAATTGCAAATGAATGAGAAGTGAAACCGTGCCGTCTTCACGATGTTCCTTTTGTGTTCCCTGCGGGTTTGGCCGCTTGCTTGTCTGGTGTGTGGTGGATGCAAATGCGGGCTAAGTCGCCAACGCGATGCGCGCTCTTCCTATTGGTTCGTATCCGATCGGCGATAAGTGGGTATAGCTTTCGCGGGACCATCGCCTATCCCCGAGAAAGTCGTTCGGCACACAAGCGTATGCCATGACTTACTCTACATCCGATTTACCTCTCAGGCATTCCCAATCAGGTTCTATTATGACTTCAAAAGTACCCATCATTGAGGTACTTCTTCGATTGCGCCATGCAGGATATACTCGACTCGCGGCCGTGGATTGCTGCGGCCATTGCTGTGAAGTGGTTCTTGAATATCCACGAAACCGACGAAGCAGTACTCATATAGAAGAATCTAACTGTCAAGCATAAAAAGGATCGCAGTATTTCGAGAATAAGTGTGATGTGTATCACTTTATAAATTGGCGCACTCGTTATCACATACGGTAGTTATCCGGCCAAACCAGACCAATCGCCCAATGTTAGAATCGCAGTCCGGTGGAGGGTAACATGCTGAAGTCAGTGCGGCTGATTCTTGTTCTCGCAGCTTTTCTGTTGCCGGCGGGTGTACGCGCCGGGGAACGCTTCGACGGCAATTGGATGACGAAGATGAGTTGCCCGTCGAAAGGCAACACCGAAGGTTACACCTGGCAGTTTGCCAGCACGATCACCGGCAGCAATTTCAGAGGCGAGCATGGAACGGCTGGGCAGGGAGGCTACCTGCTGGTCGAAGGCAAAATCAAAGAAGACGGATCGGCAAAGCTTTCCGCGAACGGGCTGGTCGCGTCAAGGAAGTACGCCACCGGCATCTTCACTACCAAGGGTGACGAATACAGCTACGACATTAAGGCGCAGTTCCAGGACACGCAGGGCACGGGCACCAAGGGCAAAGGCCTCGGCATTGAAGGCCGCACCTGCACCTTCGAATTTGTGAAGCAGTAAGAGGCGGCTCCTCGCCGCGAACAAAGGCACATCGCTGCGGTCAAGGAGTTCCTCGTCCATTGATTCCTGAATGACGATCCCTGATTTAAGGTGAGAATCGAGCGTGGGTCTCCGGCTCAGCCAATATCGGAAATGTGGTCGAAGGGGCATCCTGAGTCGGAAAGCCAAGCCGATAGTGCGTCCAAATACGCAAAAGCGTGTACCGCATCGACCCCCTATGATGGAATGCGTGGAGCGCTTTTGGGCGAAATGAACGTACCAACGCATCTCGTAGAGGACCGTGGAGCTGCAATCGAACGCCAGGTTGAGCGGGGACTGCGTTCGTCGCTGATCAGCATTGCGTCGAACTTCGCGCTGGCCGCGTGTAAATGCCTCGTCGGCTTTGCGGGACATTCGTTCGCGCTGATCGCCGATGGGGTTGAATCGCTCTCCGACGTCTTCAGTTCGGCGGTGGTTTACCTGGGCCTGCGTGTGGCCCTCAAACCGCCCGACAGCGACCATCCCTATGGCCATGGCAAAGCAGAACCGGTGGCGGCGCTCTCGGTCGGGATGGGCATGGCTATGGCCGCCCTCCTCATCGCGATCGAAAGCATAGCTCTTATTCGCAGGCCGCACCCGCTGCCGCTTCCCTACACGCTCTGGGTCCTGGTCGCGGTCGTGCCATTGAAGGTGTTGCTTTCGCGCTATGTCGCCAAGGTCGCACGCGACCTTGACAGCACGGCCGTGCGCGGCGATGCCTGGCACCACTTCAGCGATGCCATCACGTCGCTCTTCGCGCTTGTCGGCATCTCTGTTGCGCTCATCACAAAGAATGCGGCTGCGGACGATTGGGCGGCGTTATGCGCCTCGCCTGTCATTCTCTATGGCGCCTGGCGTCAGATTCAGGCTCCGTTTGCTGAGATCCTCGACACGGCTCCGCCGCACGAGATTGAAGGCCATGTGCGCGAAGCCGCGGCGGCAGTGGAGGGCGTGCTCGGCCTGGAGAAATGCTTCGTGCGCAAGGTCGGATTTCAGTATTACGTCGATCTGCACGTAGTTGTGGGGGGTGACCTGACCGTTCGCGCCGGCCATGCCATCGCCCACGAAGTGGAAGACAGCGTGCGTCAGCGCGTCGATCGGGTGGCGAATGTCCTGGTGCACGTGGAACCGGAAGAAGAGCTGCTGAATCCCTCGCACAGCCAGATGTAATTGCTTTTTGAACAGGAAGCAGGACAAGCTGTGCCCCATTCATCGCAGCTTTATCGCGATGAATGGGAGGCAAGGCCTCAGTTCCTTCAGACTCGATCCGAAGCACAACCGGCAAGAATCCCGTTCATCGCGAACGACGCGATGAACGGGGCACAGCCCGAGAACAAAGGCTGGATTCAAGATGGATGGATGGGCCAGCTGCCGAACATTTTTACTGCGGAACAATCTGTACCAACTGAGCTTCGACTTCTTGACCCGCTTCTACCTCCAGCAGCCCAATCGTAACCGGCAAATTGAACCGCCGCGGCCCGCAGCTTCCCGGATTGAAATAAAGCACGCCTTTCCTCCGATAAACATTGGGCGCATGCGTATGCCCGGAAAGCACGGCGGCAAACTTGGCTGCCGCGGGATCGAGGTGCAGCGTCTTCAGGTCGTGCAGAAGATAGAGATAGCGACCTTCGAACAGAACGACCTCTGTTTCGGGCAATTCAGCGCATGGACCGTCTCGATCGACATTGCCGCGAATCGCAGTGACGGGTGCAATCTTCTCCAGCTCGCGCAGGATGGAGACTTTGCCCACATCGCCGAGGTGCAGGATGTGGTCGACCCCTGCAAGAGCCGGCGTAATCTCAGGGCGCAGCAGGCCGTGGGTATCGCTGATGATGCCAAGCTTCATCTGTCCAGAATAAGCGGCGTTCGCAGCGCCGCCGGCCGGGTTAGCCTGAGAGAGGACACCCAAAGCTCGAGATGACGGAATCCTCCCCAACCAACCAAGTCCGTTCGCGCATCGACTGGCGGCACGCCATCGCGACCTACACCCGGCCGCGCGTGCTTCAAACGCTTGCGCTTGGATTTGCGAGCGGCTTGCCGCTATTGCTCACCTATTCAACGCTCTCGGCATGGCTTGCGACCAACGGCGTGCGGCGCGCGGCCATCGGAACCTTCGCACTTGTGGGAACTCCCTATGCATTCAAGTTTCTCTGGGCGCCGTTCATGGATCGCGTGCCTCCGCCGTTGCCTTTGGGACGGCGGCGCGGTTGGGGAATCACCGTCCAGATTCTTCTGATCGGAGCGATTCTCGCTCTGGGCATGAGCGATCCGAAGCACAACCTGCCGCGGATGGCAGTCCTGGCGGTGCTTGTCGCTTTTCTTTCCGCGAGCCAGGACATCGTGATCGACGCGTGGCGCGTGGAGAGCCTGACCCCCGATCAGCAGGCACCGGGCGCGGCCATGATTCAGTCCGGCTATCGGATCGCCATGCTGGTTTCCGGTGCGGGCGGCCTGCTGATTGCGAATTACGCCGGCTGGTTCGCGGCTTATGCCACCATGGCCGCGTTCGTGGGTGTGGGGATGCTGGTGTTTTTGCTGTGCCCCGAACCGAAGGTCGCGGTGAAGGATGTTCGCGCCGCGGGCTCAGGCTGGCAGGCCGTGCAACAGGCGTTTGTCACCGCCGTCATCGGCCCCTTTCGCGACTTCATGCGGCGGCCGCTCTGGCCACTCATCCTCGTGTGCATCTTCGGATACAAGTTGGGCGAAGCGATGGCGGGCGTCATGTCTACGCCGCTCTATATCTCGCTGGGATTCTCGCTTCCCGAGATCGCCTTCGCATCGAAGGTGTTCGGATTTTTCTCGATCGTGGCCGGGGCGCTTCTGGGCGGGGTCGTCACCACCAAATTTGGCATTCGCCGATCGCTGATCGTCTGTGGAGTGCTGCAGTCGATCGGAAACCTGTTTTTTGTGCTGCAGGCCGTGGGCGGGCATCGCATCGGCTACCTTGCTCTCTGCGTGACTGCCGAGAATCTTACCGGCGCTATGGCGGGGACCGCGCTGGTGACTTACCTTTCGAGTCTTTGCTCTCCTGCTTACACGGCGACCCAGTACGCGCTGCTTGCCGCGCTCGCTTCGCTGGGCCGCACCGTCGTGGCCTCTTCGGGCGGGATTTTGTCGGAGAGAATCGGCTGGGTGCGCTTCTTTCTCGTCACCAGCGTCGCCGCATTGCCGGCTGTCCTGCTCTTGATCTGGATCGGGCCGCGTGACGATACAGGGAAGAACCAAATTGAGCCGAATTCGAGCGACATCGTACCCGATTCGGGGTTGAATAAATCATGAGCGATCTTCGTCGGGGATTTGCCCTCGTTGTAACTGCGGTTGCACTGGCAATTGCCGGCGCGTCGCCGCAATTACTGGGCGTAGAGCCGCAGTCGCGGCAAAATCAAGCGGGCGAATCAGACACGCGTACGGCCGTTGAGCAGCTCTTTGTCCTCGCAAACCAGGCACGCGCTGCGCAGGGCCTTCCTGCTCTCCAGTGGGACCCGTCACTCGCCCAGGCGGCGCTGCGGCACTGCCAGCGCATGTCTGTCGAAGGGCCCATTTCTCATCGCTATAACGGGGAACTGGATCTGACGGAGCGCGCTGCGCAGGCGGGTGCGCATTTCAGCTTGATTGAAGAGAACATCGCGGTCGGCGCATATCCTGCCAGCATTCACCAGGGATGGATGAATTCACCGGGCCATCGCGCCAATCTTCTCAGTCGCGATATCGATCACGTCGGCATTGCCGTTGTGCCGGCACAGGGGGTGCTCTTTGCCGTCACGGACTTCTCCAAGTCCGTGGAGACACTTACGCAGGCGCAGGTCGAAGCCAAGGTCGCCGCAATGTTACAGCGCTACGGTCTCGCCATCGCAAGCGACCCCAGAGAGGCGCGCACCTACTGCGCATCGAACGGCCACTTCAATGGACCCGACGCGCCACATTTCCTGATGCGCTGGCAGAATCCAGACCTGACGGTGTTGCCGGACGACCTCGTGAAGAAAGCCAGCTCCGGCGACTATCGAAGGGCTGCTGTGGGCAGTTGCGAACCCCAAGGCCTAGAAGGCACATTCACCGCCTATCGCCTCGCCGTGTTGCTGTACTGATCGCTTGTCGAGTCAATAAGCCAAACACGGCACTATGATCTCCAGCGCAGCGAAAGATCCGGGGTTGCTTTTCTTTGTACCATTCCGGGTGCCCCATCCATGCGGCGCTTTTGCCGCATGGGTGGGAAAGCACGAACCTCATCCAGCGAGTGTCGGACTCACGTCAATGAAGTGGCCTTCAGGCGCTGCCGTGTCACGCGCAGCTCACCCGAAATCCTTGTGTTCCTTCCACACCTCTGCCCAAGGTTTCCGCGGCGGGCCGCAGAGAAAGATGTCGGGGTGGTCTTCGCTCTCTTCGTTGTGAACGCCTTCGGCATTTCCGTTGTGGCCGGCAAGCCGGCAGCCAGTAAAGATCGTGTTGGCCTCTGCTTCGGTGATGCCGAGCGCAATGATCGTCGTGGGCTGAGGAGTGGGATAGCCGACGAGCCATCCGGTGTTGGTTGTGCTGATGACATGCGGCAAGTGATAGATGGGCCCCAGAATCTCAATCGCGCCGGCCTCGCCATAGTTGCCGACGGTGATGCCGAGATGCGCCTGCTGCTCGGGCGTGAGGGAATCGCGAATGCCGGCGACTGTGCGCACCAACTCATTCCAGCCAAACTCTTCGCGTAGATCGCTGCTCCTGCTGAGCGCAAAGTCGCGCAGTGGACCACTGGATGCAAGAGGGACGAGCGATGCGATGGCGAAAGCGCCAACGGCGGCCACTCCTGTGAAGAAGACAACTTCAATGGTGACGCATTGCCATCTCTTGTGCCGCGCGAGCCAGTCTGCCGCGACCACCGCGCCCATCGCGATGAGCGGTGGGTAAGCCTCGGCAACGTAATAGAAGCGCCCCTTGTTGAGCCAGAAAATCGCCACGGGAATCACATACATCCAGGCCAGCATGCGATAGCGGGCGCTCGTGAAAAAAGCGATGAGACCCAAAATCCATAGCGGCGCGGCGAACAGGTTGGCGTCGGCCAGAAATTGGCCTTTGAGGAAGCCGTCCGCGCGTCCGAGCCCCACATCGCGCGCATGAATGTGCTGCAAAAACTGGTACGAGATGAAGTCATGCCGCACCAGCCACACGATGTTCGGAGAAAGCAGGAGCAGTGCGATGGCCACGCCGCCCCAGAACCACGAAGATCCCAGATACCTGCGAGCACGTGTAAGCACGAGCGCCGCCAGCAGTCCCGCGACGAAAAAGACCACGGAATACTTGGTCAGCATCCCCATGCCGAGCACTGCCCCGATCGCCAGCCACGAGCGCGGATTCTCAGTCTTCAGCAGGCGGATCGCAAACCAGCTTGCGAGTATCCACCAGAAATAGCTGAATGAGGTGTATTGAAATTCAGTGCCTTCAAACAAAGGCAATGGCGAAAGGCCGACGGTGAGTGCCGCGGTGAACTGAGCGAGCCGGTTGCCGCCCAGATCGCACGCCATCAGGCCGGAAACGACGATGATCGCAGCTTGCGCAAGCACCGATGCCAGACGAAGCCCAACGATCGATAAGCCGAACAGATGCAGGCTCATGTTCTCAACGAACGGCGTGAACGGGGGATAGGCAACGAATCCCCAGTCAAGGTGCCGCGCATCGTAGAGAAACTGCAACTCGTCGCGATGGAATCCGTATCGGCCATTGGTCAGCAAATGGAGCAACGTGATGGCAGCGGCGACGGCAAGCACAGGCTTCCACGCAATCGGTGGCGATTGGATTGCCTGTTCGCGATCAAGCAAGGTTGAAAACGACGTCATGCGTGCGCAAGCTCTCCCGGAGTGGCTCGTTAAATCCTACGTTGAGCGCCTACGGCAGGTTCCGTTCTCAGCGCACGATTGAACGCCGTTCCATCGGTGAAGGTACGCGTACCGACGCCATGCCGGCCGCCGTCGCCGCCTGAATTCCGAGGTCCGTATCTTCGAAAACAAGGCAGGACTCGGGTTTGACACCCAGCCGCGCCGCCCCAATCAGGAACGCATCCGGAGCCGGCTTCGACCTCTCGTAATCCTCAGCCCCAACGATAGTCTGGAAGCGATCGAGAAGATGCACCGCCGTGAGTGACCGGATCACAGAGTCGCGATGGCTCCCCGAAACAATCCCGAAAGGAATGCGCCCTTGCTGCGTTTCGATGTGAACCAAAACCTCAGGAACCGCTTTCAAAGTTGGAAGCAAGTCAAAGTAAAGGTTCTCCTTGCGCACGCCGAGGGATTCAATGGGCATGTTGAGCCCATGCATCGTATTCAATGTCGAGATAATGTCGGGAACCGTCTTTCCGCCCCATGAATAGAAGAGGTCTTCGGGGAACGGACAATCCCACTCCGCGAGTGCGGTCTTCCACGCGATGTAATGGAGCGGCATGGAATCGACGACCGTGCCATCGCAGTCGAACAGGTAGGCGGCAAAGTTGCCGTCGGGCAGCTTCAGTTTCATTCTTTCGTCTCGTTCCGGCCGGCAGGGAATCAGGCGCGTGCCCATTTGGGAACTGTAGGGAAGGAGTCAGCCCCAAACGAACTCTATAGGCGTTTCGATGTCCGGATGAATACTTCTCTTCACCGGACAGGTGTGTGCTGCGTTTTCCAGCCGTTGCTGATTCTCGGGATTGGTTGTCTGGGGCACTCGAATCGCAACCGAAAGACGGATAATTCTTCTCGGTGGCGTGGTGCTCATTTCCTTCTCAACGGTAACCGAGGCTCCGTTGAGATCAAAGTCCAGGGTTCTGGCAACAATGCCCATCGTGGTCAACATGCACGTGCCGAGTGAGGTAGCGATGAGGTCAGTCGGGGAGAAACTTTCTCCCCGACCCTGATTGTCGACGGGTGCGTCCGTAGCCAGTGCAGTTCCCGAAGGCGTATGCACCGACACGCAGTGAAGATCACCTTGATATTCCGTTTCAATGCGAACCATAGTTTATTCAGTATGGCACTAAAGGACTGAAAGCCTGCGCGGCCTCCACCTCAGGCGGCTCAATCACCGCGACAGAATGCGCCGGAACATGTTAGGCACATTGCAGTGCACGGCGAAAATCCTGTCGAACAATGAAGCGCCCTCCGGCGAACGGCGACCACGGTCTCTGAGATCAGGAACGCAGCTGCTGCGGGTAATAAAAGGCATGAATTGACTTGATCTCGCCCGCCTCGACTCGGATCCAATCCACGACGTGATCTGTCCCGTTCACAGTCTCCATATCGAACATTGTTGCAACGAAGTCTCCCTCGACGATGTGCTGTCTGGAAGTCACGCTCTTAACCGAAGGAAGAATCATATTCAAAAAGCCCAGCACCGTCTGCCGCCCACTCAGGTTCGGCATCAGCGGCCCCCCAAAGATCACGTCTTCAGCCAAAGGTACGCCGGCAAAATCCCTTTTCTTAAAGCCATCAAGGTAGGCTTCAACGGCGGCAACTTTTTGCTCTCGAAGCATCAGTTGCAATCCGGCCGGTGCGCCATCACGCGGAACATGTTGGGCACATTGCCGCGCTGAGCAAAGACCTTGTCGAACAAAGAGGCAATTTCGGGCGTGACTTCGCTGCGTTCGAGGCGAGAAATGCGGTATATCGGGCATCCTCCTGACGTATCCCTATCGTAAGCGACCCAGGCCGCTTCGAAACCCGCGCGCGGTGTCGCTTATGCATACCTATCGATCCTGTCGGACCGCGCGGACAGGGTTCGCGACTTGCAAAGCGTGAAGGTCCGGCGGCCTTCGGTGCATGCGCCGGCACTTTTGACGCAACCTGAACACTCTGCTACCTTATTTATGGACAATTCAGTGCCGATTCCAGCCGATGGACCGACCGCCGAGCCCGATGAATTTGCTCCTTCACTCCATTTGAAGAGGCAGGTCTCCGGTGGAAGGATGCGAAGCCAAACCGGCAAGATTTGCCTGACACTCCTCAGTAGCTCAATGGCAGAGCATNNCGCCACACTTTGTGGCCGGGGAAGTCATCTATGGCAACGAGCAGCTTAGGGAGTTGGTTGGTTTCAACTCGCGCCCTGTGCTGCGTCTTTCGCGCCTGGAGAACGTCTGACGGCTTGAATGCTGCGGCTGGATTGCTGTCGGCGAGTTCGTGGGCGATGGCGTAACGAAATATCTGGTTGATGGTTCCGTGCTGGCGCTGAGCAACATCCCGCGCACCTTTCCCCTTGAATCGCCGGCCTTCGCCCTTCCCTTGTTCGATCGAGATGATCAGACTGCGGATGTCAGACGCCTTTACCTCGTTAATTGGCTTGTTCCCAAAAGCAGGGAACACATCGGCTTCTAAGCGCCGGAGTATGTAATCTGCGGTGTCAACCTCTACACCCGGAGACCACTTTTTATGCCATTTGAGTGCGACAGCCTTGAATGAGCGCTCGTCACAGACTTCTTTCGTTTTCACCTGTTCATGGACGACTTTCGCTTTGGCAGCGTCCTTTTCGGCTTTGCGCTGCGCCATCGGGTCATTGCCTTCCCTTAGTTGGGCACGGGCTGCTTGATGTGCCGTCCGGGCGTCTGCAAGGGAGATGTCGGGATACTTTCCGAGAGGCATCGTTTTTTGCTTGCCGCCATAGCGATAGTTCCACCGCCAGAGCTTGCTGCCGGCGGGTGGCACGAGCAGATACAACCCTCCCGTGTCAGCAAGTCGGTAAGGTTTCTCCGCAGATTTTGCAGCACGAATCTTTACGTCTGTGAGCGCCATTTCAGTGTTTGAATGATTGCGAATACCATAGCAGTCTGGGCCTACTCGATGTCAAAAAAGTACCATCAAAAATACCATCAAATTTGCTTGGCTGGCCCTGATCTGCGTTGGGCGTGTTTGGACGAATTTGGAAAATAATGTGTTTAATTACAATAGTTTGACGAAAACCATAATGGACCCTCGTAAACTCCTCTAAACTTGCGGCTGGCTTTTACCTGAGGAGCCAATCTTATTTAAAATCAATAACTTACCAAGAGCATTCTTTCGATACTCATCGAATTTCGCCAAATTACGCCAAACTTCGCCGAAATAAACCGTCTACAGAACGTAAAACTTCAGTGAGTCGGTCTCGAAGTCATTGATTTTCAGCAGCGGCGTTTTGACCTCGGAATCGATTAACGACTTCAATTAATAAGTTGGCCGAAGGGTTGTAAGAGCGGACACGGCGGCTGTTGAGACTTGGTTCCAGAATAAGTGAAACCTGAATCGCGATCTGCCAAGGGCACGTCGGGTCATTTCTGTTCGCTCAGATTTTTGCCTTATCCAATTCCGAGCCCTCTGCTCTATCACGCAGAGGCCGCCAGTTTGCATCCCATTGCACCCGCCAGCATTCTCGAAACCGCTTTCGCAACTGACTAGGTCGAACCAGACTCGACAATCTTTGCCATTCTTGTAACGGATTGCCCTTTTCGTGGATTTATTCCCTTGAAAGCACCACACAAGGACATCCGACCCAATGAGTTCACACTTTTCTCGATCTCTGGGCCTATTTCTCCTGTTATCGATGGGGAGATGGGCCGCCGGTGCGCAGGAACCTTTATCTCTGCGGCAAGCTATCGATGCGGCTCTTGGGCAAAACCCCGCGGCAGCACTAGCGCGCGCCGGCATTATGGATGCGACAGCGACCGTCGGCCGCACTCGCACCTTGCTGTTGCCGCAGTTCGGCTTTACTGAAGATATTTCGCGCGGCGACGACCCGGTCTATGCTTTTGGAACTCGTCTGCGGCAAAGGCAATTCACTCAAGCCGATTTTGCGCTGAACGCTCTTAACTCTCCGCAGCCAATAGGAAATTTCTCCACGCGCATCGCGGGACAATGGCTGGCATTCGATTCTTTCAAAACGCAGAAGGAGATTCGACGCGCGGGTCTCTTCAAGAAGAGTGCGGCGTCATTCGGAAGGGCTGTCGACCAACAGATCGTGTTCAGTGTAGTGGCGGCTTACCAGCAAGTTCTATATGCGCAGCGAGAGGTCGAAGTGAGCCGACACGAGCAGGAGACTGCGGCGGCGCTGCTCAATTCGGTGGACGAACATGTGAAAGCCGGCCTTGCAGTCGAGTCTGACCGGATGTCTGCCGAGGTCAACGTGGCCGCGCGAAACGAGGAGTTAATCGCGGTTGAAGGGGACGTGGAACTTGGATGGGCGTCGTTGCGCGAGGCCATGGGTGCGCCGGAACTGAAGGCGTCTGAGTTGAAGCCAATCGAGCCGCTCGTGTTTCCACAGGGTGTGCTCGATGACGAGATGGCTACTGCTCAAAAGAGGCGCTCCGATCTGGCGGCGCTGAGTGAGGCGCAATCAGCGCAGGCTTTTTCGGTGGGAGCGGCGAAGTCCGACTTCGGTCCACGTGTGAGCGCGTATGGCAACTGGGAGGCAGACCGCACATCGTTCGCCGGATCGGGCGGGAATAACTGGGTTGCCGGCGTCCAGATCAGCGTCGATATCTTCCCCATTGGCAAGCGAACACAACTGGCGAGTGAGAGCGCGGCGAAAGATAAGATCGACGCACAAGTTGCCGCAGCACAACAACACCTTCGTCTCGAAGTGAGCCAGGCACATATTCATCGTCAGACCACCGCGCTGCAACTCGATACTGCGCAAGCTGCCGTAAACGAGTCTGCGGAGAGTCTCCGCATCGTGAAAAACCGCTATACGGCGGGCCTGGCCACGATCACCGACCTGCTGCGTGCCGAGGATGCCGGGCGGCAGAGCCAATCCAACTACTGGCATGCGGTGTACGCAAATGCCATGGCTTACGCGGAACTCTTATACGCCACGGGAACCTTGTCTCCCGATGCCGCGGAGGAACTGCAATGAAGAATATTTTATGGGCAAGCCTTCTTGCCGCTTCCGCGGCAGTGACAGCCGGCTGCCATTGCGGTGAAGCTGCCGCCACGACAGGTGCTCCACAGACCGTGCACGCACAGGTAGTCGAAAGCCGGCAGCAAGAAATTCCCGTGAACCTGCGTTCGACGGGAACGGTGCACTCGCGAGAAACCGCGGTGATCTCGGCCCAGGTCATGGGGCGCATACAACAGATCCTGGTGCGCGAGGGCGATTCCGTTCGAGCTGGACAGGCGCTGGTGACTCTCGATGATGCAGCGTTGCGCTCGCAAGTAGTCCAGGCGCAATCCGGCGTGAAGGCGGCCGAGCATGCGCAAGCCACCGCCCAGTCAAATGCCGCACTGGCAACGAGCACTCTGGACCGGTACAAGCAGCTTGAATCACAAAAGAGCGTGAGCCCGCAGGAGATGGATGAAGTATCGCGGCGAGCGGAAGCAGCCGCGGCGCGTCTCGACGAAGTTCGCGCACAGGCTGAAGTCGCGCGCGCGCAGGAAAGCGGAGCTCGAACCATGCTCGGATATGCGCACCTGGTGTCTCCATTTGCCGGCGTGGTGACGGCCCGCATGGTTGATCCAGGAACGATGGCTGCGCCGGGCGCGGCTCTGCTTCACGTCGATCAAGCCGCGGCGCTTCAATTGCAGGTTGCCATCGATGAGTCCGCCATCGGCGCGATTCATAAGGGAATGAAGGTACAGGTTGCTCTCGACGCCGGAGCGAAAGCCAGTGGGGCGGCATCGAGTTTGGCGGGGACGGTGGCCGAAATCGTTCCGGTGGCCGATCCATCGAGTCATAGTTTTCTGGTTAAGATCGATCTGCCATCCTCCAACCAAACGCGCGCGGGTATGTACGGGACGGCCGAATTCGCAAATGGCGTCCGTCAGGCGATCCTCATCCCGCGTGCTGTCGTTGTTGTGCGCGGCTCGCTCAGTTGTGTGTATGTTCTTGACGTACAGGGAATCGCGCAGCTTCGCAACATCACGTTGGGTGAGGCGCAGGGCACTCTCGTTGAAGTGCTGTCAGGCATCTCCGCCGGTGAGAAACTTGTTGACGCACCGGCGGACCACGACCTGGCCGGAAAGCGCATTGAAGCGAAAACAGGGGTCAACCCATGAAGCAAGACCTCGGAATCGCCGGACGAATTGCGCAGTCATTCATCAAATCGAAACTGACAGTCCTCTTCATTGTCGCCGCACTTGCTCTCGGGATCTTCGCGGTAATGATCATCCCTCGCGAAGAGGAGCCGCAGATCCTTGTTCCGATGCTCGACATAACCACTGCCATGCCGGGCGCATCTCCGGCTGAGGTCGAAGAGCGCGTCACCCTGCCCATCGAGCAACTGGTTCATCAAATATCGGGCGTCGAATATGTTTACTCGACATCGTCGCCAGGGCAGAGCCTTGTGATCGTGCGCTTTCTGGTTGGCACGCCCCAGGAAGACGCACTCATCAAGGTCTATAGCAAGCTGTACTCGAACTTCGATCGGATGTCGCCCGGAGTTTCTCAGCCGCTTGTCAAAGCCCGGTCGATCGACGATGTTCCGATATTGGCAATGACTCTGTGGGGCGTGCACTACAACGGCTACCAGCTGCGCGCGATTGCTGCCGAGATGCAGCACAACATTGCTCAAATTGGAGATGTATCCGAGACTACGATCATCGGCGGACTTCCGCGCAGTATGCGTGTGGTCCTGAGTACGGAAAGACTGAGCGCCTACGGGCTGTCGCCGACGGCGATCGTGGGACATCTGCAGGCGGCAAATGCCAGGGTGCAGGCGGGAACCTTCACTGAGAACGACCGGGAGGTCCGGGTCGAGGCGGGCAATTTATTCAACCGCCGCGAAGATCTTGAAGCGGTCGTTGTGAGCGTTGTTCGCGGCCATCCGATATACCTGCGCGATGTCGCGGAAACAATCGCGGACGGCGCATCGGAGCCGGCGAACTATGTGGTCTTTGGCACGACAAACGCCGGGTCTGCGGCACAGGTCGGAGCGCGCCAATATCCGGCCGTGACGATCACGGTAGCAAAACGCAAGGGCACCAATGCAACGGATATCTCGAATGCCGTGCTCAAGCGCGTGCACGAGATGCAGGGCGTTACCATTCCGAATGATGTGACCGTGACAACGACACGGAATTATGGACAGACGGCGAAGGATAAATCGGACGAATTGCTCGAGCACCTGTTGCTCGCGACCTTGTCCGTGACTCTGCTGGTCGCGCTTTTCCTGGGGTGGCGTGAGTCTGGCGTAGTGCTCCTGGCCATTCCTGTCACCCTCGGGCTCACCATGTCGGTGTTTTACTTCCTGGGCTACACTATCAACCGCGTCACGCTATTCGCGTTGATCTTCTCAATTGGCATTCTTGTGGACGATGCGATCGTTGTAGTCGAGAACATGGTGCGCCACTTCCGACTCCAGCAGAATCACGGCCGCCCCATGAGCGTTGTCGCCGTGGAAGCGGTAGCCGAGGTGGGCAATCCCACGATTCTGGCTACCTTCGCCGTCATTGCCGCCGTGTTGCCGATGGCCTTTGTACGCGGCTTGATGGGCCCGTACATGCGGCCTATCCCCGTGGGTGCCTCAGCGGCCATGCTCTTTTCGCTGATGGTGGCATTTGTGGTGTCACCCTGGGCTGCTCTGCGGCTCGTTGGCCGGCATCTTGAAGGAGCCCAGGCAACGGAGTCTACCGTTGAGAGCTGGCACACGCGACTTTACCGTCGCGTCATGACTCCATTGATTCGATCCCCACGCTATCGCATTCTGTTCTTCATCGGAGTCGCGGTGCTGCTGCTGGCTTCGGTGGCGCTGGTCCCCTTGGGACTGGTGCATGTAAAGATGTTGCCGTTCGACAACAAGAGCGAATTGCAAGTGATCATCAATATGCCGGATGGCACGCCGTTGGAGGAAACTGCGCGGGTTGCACAGGCTCTTGGCGACGAGCTCGCGCGGCAACCGGACGTGCTCAACTATCAGACTTACACGGGAACTTCCGGCCCCTATAACTTCAACGGGTTGGTGCGCCACTACTATATGCGCGGTCAGCCGAACCAGGCAGACATCCAAGTGAACCTTCTGTCGGCGAAACAGCGCAGCGTCCAAAGCCACGCCATAGCCAAGCGTCTCCGCCCGGTACTGGACGCGATTGGCAGCGCCTATGGCGCGCGAATTCAGGTGAGCGAAGTGCCGCCTGGACCCCCCGTTATTCAAACACTGGTCGCAGAGGTTTACGGTCCGGACTTGGCCGGCCAGACTCAGGTGGCGCAGCAAATCAAGTCGATCTTTCAAAATACCCCGGGAGTCGTAGACACAGACTGGTATGTGGAAGACCCGCAATCAAGGCTGTCGATCCAAGTGGACCAAGTGAAGGCAGCGCAGAATGCCATCGCGGTTGCCGAAGTCGCCCGCGCCTTGGCTTTAGCTACTTCGGGCGCGCAGGTGGGCCTTCTTCACGATCAGTCAGCACGTGAGCCCGTGCCAGCCATTGTCGAGCTTGACCGCGCAGACCGCTCCTCCGAAGAGGGGCTGGACAACATTCGCTTGCCCGGAGCTGACGGCAGCATGGTTTCCTTGCGCGAGTTGGTAACTGTAGAACACAGCACAATCGAGCAGAGCATTTATCACAAGAATCTGCGTCGCGTAGTTTATGTCACCGGAGATGTTGCGGGAGCGGTAGAAAGTCCGGTCTATGCAATTTTCAAAATGAATAAGGATCTTGACCTTCTCACCCTGCCAGCCGGATACACATTGACCCGCTACAACTCAGTCATGCCCGGGTCCACGGATCATTACTCGATGAAATGGGATGGAGAATGGCATATCACCATCGAGGTGTTCCGTGATATGGGGTTGGCTTTCGCGGCGGTACTTGTCCTCATCTATGTATTGGTTGTGGGATGGTTCCGCTCCTTTATCACGCCGCTCATCATCATGGCTCCGATTCCGCTCACCCTGGTGGGCATCTTGCCGGCGCACGCGATATTAGGTGCGTTCTTTACCGCAACTTCAATGATTGGCTTCATTGCCGGCGCGGGCATCATCGTCCGCAACTCGATCATCCTCGTCGACTTTATCGGTGTTCGGCAGCGCCAGAGAATGCCGTTGGCCGAAGCAGTTATCGATGCCGGCGCGGTCCGATTTCGCCCAATGCTTCTGACCGCTGCGGCGGTCGTGGTGGGCGCAAGCGTTATATTGCCGGACCCAATCTTCCAGGGGTTGGCGCTATCGCTGATCGCCGGGGAGATAGCTTCAACGCTCTTGGCGAGGCTTGCAGTTCCGGTTCTCTACTTCGCGGTCCACTCCCGGCGCGAGGCTGGAGCCGGCGCCGAGTCCGCTTTTGTAACGGGACAAGGAGAGTCACTATGACAGTTGAACGGGGAGTGCGCCTGATGGGAGGCGCGATGGTGCTTCTATCGCTCGGGCTTGCGCATTTTGTGTCAATGTATTGGCTCTGGCTAACTGTGCTTGTCGGACTCAATCTGCTGCAATCGGCATTCACCAACTGGTGCCCGGCGATGCTGATGTTGCGCGCCATCGGCTTGCACGATGCAGTCTGCTGTCCCGGAAGTTGAGTCTATGGCTCAGCACAAACGAGTCCGGGAAGCAAATGCCGAGCGGATCAAGGACGAGGTATATCGCCAAATGTTCCGTCTTGAAGAGAGGTGTGCCGGTGCTGAGACAAGGCTTGCGTTGGCGTTGCTTCGCGCATGGATGGACTTTGACAAGAGACCTTCCGGTTGTGAGGAGCGAGATTGGCTCAATCAGGTGTCTCCCATCTGTCTGGAGATGATTGAGTCCGTGCTGCAAAGTGGCGGCCCTCCGCATCCGTGTGCTCCTTGAATCTCTGGCCCCTCGCACGCATTCGCAGCCATTCTCGAGAAATAATCGTAACGCACATGCGGGATATACTCGTATGTAAATTGGAAGATTTCGAGCGATGCGGCCTGACCTGATACGAGCTACGGAGTTATTGCGCCTCAACACTCCTGAAGGAGTGGAAGAGGCGATAGGGTTGCTACAGAATACGGTCTATTCCTTTAGCATGAAGGTCTGCGGGCATCCTGAAGATGCCGAAGACACAATGCAGGAGGTGCTTTTCCGCTCAATCGGGCATTTGGCGAAAATCGACAGTCCGCAGCAGCTTGCCGTCTGGCTGTATACCGTCACCAGAAACCGCTGCTGGCGTATGCGCCGCAAACCGGCTTACGCCCCGGCCAGAATGCTCTCGCTCGATGAACTGATGCCGAGCTATGAGGAGATCGGGCTGTTGCTGCAAGATGGAGGAATAGGCCCCGAGTCGAGCCTGCTACGTTCCGAGAAGCACCAGCTGCTTCATCAGGCGACTCTGCGCATTCCGGCTTCTCTGCGCATTGTGCTCGTACTTCACGATATGGAAGAGTTGACCACCGAGCAGGTGGCGCAGATTCTCGATCTGCGACAGGGGACGGTCCGGATTCGTCTCCATCGGGCACGATTGACCGTGCGCAAGGAGATGAAACAACTCCTGAATGGCACGGCCGGGAATTCGGATCGCGTCGAATCAAGCACGGAAACGGCCAGTGTACGCCGATCCAGGAGCAAAAGACGGCCCGATGAATGCCGCGACTTGTTTGCGAATCTTTCTGAATACATAGATGGAAAGCTGGAGCCTGTACCCTGCGAGCAGATGAAAACTCATATCGAGGCCTGCCCATCCTGTGTGGCATTTCTGCGCGACCTGCGCACTGCCATCGACCGATGCCGGTCTCTAGATATGCCTTGCAACTCAGATATATCGCCACGTCTGCGTTCCATGTTGACACGAGAGTACCTGCGCATGCTGGTAATGCCCGCCGCAAAATAGGTTCATCAGTATTTGTAACGAAAAGCTAATCTTTTGTCTTTTATCTTTTGTAGAGGTGAACCGAGATGGAAGTTAAGATCAAGCATCTGGACCAAGTTAAGTTTTCCATTCATTCACGGTCGCATTCGATTCTCTGTGACCAACCCGCCGAGAATGGAGGTACAGACGAAGGGATGACACCCCCGGAATTCCTGCTCGCATCCTTGGGTTCCTGCGCGGCATTCTATGCGGTTCAATATCTCAGAACCCGCAACCTTGACGACCGAGAAGTCGAAGTCTCTGTGACTGCGGAAAAGCTGAAGCATCCTGCCAGGCTCGGTGATTTCCGAATCCATGTATCTTGCCCGGGGCCGCTGACTGAAGAGCAGACGGAAGGAGTGATGCGATCCGTGCATCATTGCCTGATTCATAACACGTTCCTGAACCCTCCCGAGATCAAGATCGACCTAATAGTGAAAGAAGCAGCGCTTCACCAGTAGCGAGTTCATAGTCATATGTCTTGTGGAAGCTGCACCCCGAACAAAGCGGGTGCGCATTCGTAGAATACGGGCTTCTCTCTAAGTTGCGAACAAGTGCTGCACGATTTGGGACAGGTTGTGCGTCAAATGTCGAGTCTGGAAAACTTTCGTATCGTTGTTTTTCGAGCAGTTGCGGAGCAGCGTAGCTTCAGGAAAGCAGCCGAAGAGTTGTACCTCACGCAACCCGCGGTAAGTCTCCAGATCAAAGCCCTCGAAGAGGACCTCGGCGTTCAACTCTTCGATCGCACCGGAGCGCATATCACACTCACGGAGGCCGGAAGTATTCTTCTGGAGTACTCGCGGAGTTCAAGACTCCTTCGCGAGCAAACTGAACGCGCAATCTCCGCACTCGATGGAGAACACTCCGGGCAACTGGCCCTCGGCGCTTCCACGACCATTGCGCAGTATATTCTGCCTCAACTTCTGGGAGAATTCCGTCGGGAATATCCCAGGGTAAACCTCACCCTGATCAGTGGCAATACGGAGCAGATCGTAGAGGCGATCGAGACGCAGAAGATAGCTTTGGGATTTATCGAGGGACCTTCGCGAAGCCGAGACGTGAAGACAGAGCCGTTTCTGGAAGATGAATTGGTTCTTATCGCATCGACCGCGCGCGAGTTTGTCAAACGTAATCTGATCCCGCATGCCGAATTGACTGGGGTCCCGCTCCTCATGCGGGAGCGCGGTTCCGGGACTCGACATGTCGTTGAGACCGCGCTTGAGCGGCAAGGCATCAAGCGCAGCGCGTTGCAAATCGTATTGGAACTTGATTCGACCGAGGCTATCAAGTCAGCCGTGGAAGCAGATCTGGGGTTGGGATTCGTCTCGCGTTGGGCTATTTCCAAAGATCTTAGACTCAACAAGAGCTTCCGAATTGTCCATGTTGAGGGACTGAATATCAAACGCAATTTCCTTATCGCTTGCGCCTCAAGCCCGGAGCACTCAGGCCTGGCTCATGAATTCCGCAGGTTCCTCCTTGACCGGGCCGGCTTGCATAGAACGACGGCTGAGACTAAGCGCCCCTAGCCCGTCGAACAGATAAGAATCGCAAATGAGGCATGAGAACTACTGCTTGGACCTAATCCTCTCTATCGCAAATACTTAATGTGTGTCCAAAAATATTTTCTTTGCAGGATTAATCCTGGCCGCAAGCGGCCTTCTTTCACCGCCCATTGCACTCGCCGCGGGGTTGATTTACGGATTCACGTTCGTCCATCCCTACCATCTTGACGCCAAGCGTCTGTCCAAGCTGTTACTCCAGGTTTCCGTTGTGGGTCTTGGATTCGGCATGGATTTGCAACAAGTCCTGCACGCAGGACAATCCGGCTTCATCTATACCGCGGTCAGCATCACTTTCGCGCTGATGCTTGGCTTGGGGCTTGGGAGAATCCTGCATGTGCGAAAGAAGGTTTCGTTTCTCATCACTGCAGGCACAGCGATCTGTGGAGGAAGCGCCATCGCCGCAATCGCGCCCATCACCAATGCCAGCGAAGAAGAAATCGCAGTCTCGCTGGGAACCGTGTTTGTCTTGAACTCAGTTGCATTGCTGGCCTTTCCGCCAATTGGATCCGCGCTGCACTTGACTCAAACACAGTTCGGCCTCTGGTCGGCGCTGGCCATCCACGACACCAGTTCCGTGGTTGGCGCAGCCGCCAAATTCGGAACGGTTGCACTTGCGGTCGGGACCACTGTCAAGCTGGCACGGGCACTGTGGATTGTACCCATGTCCATCGGAACCTCCATTCTTAATAAAAGCAAGGCGCGCATTCACTGGCCATGGTTCATCCTGTTCTTCTTTCTCGCGGCGGTTGCCGATACATATCTTCCCGCCTTCCACGCTCTTTACCCAACTCTCAAATATCTTGGCACCATTGGGTTGACCGTTACCCTCTTCCTGATCGGAACCAGCCTGTCCATGAAGACTCTTCGGGAAGTCGGAGTTCGCCCGCTGCTGCAAGGTGTGTTGCTTTGGATTGTGGTAGCCACTGGCTCTCTGGCATTGATACGGACAGGCTGGATTCATCTATAGCGTGACTGAGACAGCAGAGCCGGTGGCTCTTATTCCATGCACCGCTGTATGTGGTTGTCGCGAAGGCATTGAAGCGCAAGAACACTTATCGGTTCGATCCCTGTCAGCATCGGCGGATACCGAACGGACTATACTTGATGTCGGAGCTTCCACAATGAAATTGAAGAGAATCTCTAGGATGGGATCGGCCCTCGCTCTCGCACTTTTGATAATGCAGTTTCCTGTGCTGGCTCGTTCGCAGTCCACGACCCCGCCGGCAGCAGCGACCATTCCGG
>PLTV01000111.1:0-30297 GCA_003164635.1 Acidobacteriaceae bacterium | reverse complement strand
ATACTTCACGACATGGGGTTCACTAATGTGAAGGTCCTCTACATCGCGCAGAATTTCGGAGCCGATTGGGTCAACAAAGGCTATCCAGTTGAACAGTGAAAAGGCAAACAGAACATCTGCGCGCGTGTTCCACTGTGCAATTGTCGCGTCGCTTTTAGCCACAGTCTTGCTAGCCAGTTCAAACGACAGCCTTGCGCAATCACTTGTCAATCGCAAGGCGCCACATTTCGTCCGCCACGATCTCACTGGTCAAAGTATCGATACGGCTCAACTCAAAGGTAAGGTTGTGCTCCTCAACTTCTGGGCTACTTGGTGTGCGCCGTGCCAAATCGAAATGCCCATGTTTAGCAGCTGGCAAAAGCAATATGCGCCACGCGGGCTGGAAGTAATCGGTATCTCGATGGACGACGACACGAGCCCGGTTCGCAAGTTGGTGAATGCGCTGAGCATTGATTATCCAATCGCCTTGGGGGACGCTGCGCTCGGAAAACGCTACGGAGGGGTGCTGGGCCTGCCCTTGACCTTCCTAATCGATCGCAAGGGAATTGTGCGATCTAGGTTTCAGGGCGAAACAGATCCACGTAAAATCGAGGCTTCGCTCCAAACTCTTATGGCGGGTCGTTGACCGCATGGCGCTCGACTCGAAAGCAATGAGTTCTCATGCCCGAAGCCCGATGATGTTTAACGCGTCCCGGGGAATTGTGTTTAAGGTTGACTTCAGCTATTCAGGCACGTGAAGGTATGGCCAGCTCAAAAATATGGCAACGGTTACGACATTTCAGGTTTTTACCGACGCTGAACTGAAGATGGCAGGGGGCGTCCAGCAATCTTCCCATCGGCTTCGCGGGGATCATTAAGTCCTCGCTGAGCGCACTCGCGATATCACGCCCACCTAAGGATCTTTGCGCGAACTGAGTCTCCTTTCTCAACCCCTTTTGAGCAGGTTTTTAGACGGGACGACTCATTTTCAGCGTGCAACAAAAATACGGGCAAACTATTGGTTAGACAAAGGACCGCGTAGGAGAAACCCCTCCCGACCGCGTAAAAAAGGATAGTGGCAAGAAAAGAACGAAAAAAAACCGTTATCGTTGGTGCCGGGCCCGGCGGGTTGGCTGCAGCAATGCTGCTGGCAAAGCGCGGTGTAGATGTTCAGGTTTTCGAAAAGCAGTCAACAATAGGTGGCCGCAATGCAGAAATAAAGTTAGGCGACTATCGTTTCGATCTCGGCCCCACCTTCCTTATGATGAAGTTTCTCCTCGACGAACTGTTTGAGGACGCCAATCGCAAGCTGAGCGACTACATCGAGTGCAAAGCGCTCGATCCCATGTACAAGCTGATCTTTGCGGAGAAGTCGATGCACGTGTACGCCGACCCCGCGGCCATGCGTGCTGAAATCGATCGCGTGTTCCCAGGCGAAGGAGCTCGACTCGATCGTTTTTTTAAGCGCGAGAGTCTGCGTTTTCGCAAACTTTACCCATGCCTGCAAAAGCCATATAAGAGCGCCCTGAGCTTGATCAGCCCGACTCTCCTCGCCGCGTTACCTCACGTCGCGCTGGGGCGATCGCTGCACAGCGTACTCTCATCCTATTTTCGCGCGGAGGAGTTACGGCTTGCATTCACCTTTCAGTCGAAGTACCTCGGCATGTCTCCATGGGATTGCCCTGGCCTGTTCACCATGATTCCTTACACTGAACACGCTCACGGCGTTTATCACGTACAAGGCGGGCTCTCCCGCATTAGTCACGCTATGGCAGATGTGGCTCGCGAGTTCGGCGCTGCTATTCACACTTCCACTCCTGTTCGGCGTGTGCTCATTAAGGGGAGGCGAGCAGTCGGTGTAGAGCTCGGAAGCGGCGAAAAGCTCGAATGCGATGACGTCGTAATCAACGCAGATTTCGGCCACGCCGTCTCTACCCTTTTCGATCCGGCGACCCTGCGCCGCTATACCCCGCAGACACTGGCAAAGAAGAATTGGTCCTGCTCCACCTTCATGATGTACCTCGGGTTGAATCGTACCTACCCTGACGCTGAGCATCATATGATCGTTTTTGCCAAGGACTACAAGGGCAATCTCGATGATATTTCTCACCGCAAAAAAACCTCAGAAGATATTTCCATTTACGTTCGGAATTCGGCGGTTACCGACCCGGGCACTGCACCTGCTGGACATTCCGCTCTTTATATTCTCGTTCCAGTCCCTAACAATTTCAGCAGCATCAACTGGTCTGAAGAGAAGATGCGATACCGCGAACGCGTTCTCCGCATACTGGCTGAACGCTCCCCCTATAACGACCTCCAGCAGCACATCTGCGAGGAATTGATTGTGACCCCGGATGATTGGGAAAAGAAGTTTGGAGTCTATAAAGGCGCAACTTTCAATATGGGCCACAACTTTAGACAGATGCTTTTCATGCGCCCGCACAATCAGTTTGAGGAGTTCCAACACTGCTATCTCGTCGGAGGCGGAACGCACCCTGGCAGTGGGCTGCCGACCATCTTTGAATCGGCACGCATCTCATCGAATTTGATCTGCTCCCAGTACCGCATTCCCTACAATGCTCCCAAGCCGTTTGATGACCTGAGTCTGGAACCGGCATGACGCTTATCTCTCCCGCAGAAAGATTCGAACGCGCGCGGGCGGCGCAGGTGGACTGGGCAAAGCGAAGGCCAAGCGATCGCAAAGACGCCTTGGAGCGCCTGCGCAAACAAACGGCCGCCAATCGAAGTTTGCTCGTGGATGCAATCGTTGCAGATACGGGCAAACCAGCACTGGATGCCCTCGGAGGCGACGTGTTGGTCACATTGGAGCAGATGCTTTTCTACGAAAGACACTCCGCAAAACTTTTAGCTCCACGGCGAGTCGGGCGCAGCCTGCTTTTTTATGGGCGCTCGCGCTTCAGCGAACATTTTGAGGCCCATGGTGTGGCTCTGGTGATCGGTCCCGCCAACTACCCCTTGCAGCTTTGCCTGGTTCCTGCAGTCACGGCGCTTTACGCAGGGAACGCTGCCGTGATGAAAGTTTCCGAAAAGACTCCTGCCGTTGCGAGCGCAATTCTCCAAGTTGTGCAGAGTTCGGATCTTCCGGCTGATTTGCTCCAGATATGCTGCATTGGGTCTGAAGAAACTGGCGATCTTATCCAAGCGAAGCCGGACTTTGTCTTCTTTACGGGGAGCAGCGTGAATGGAAGGTCGGTCGCTTCACGCGCGGGAGCGCTGGGTATTCCAACGCTGCTCGAATTGGGCGGAAACGACGCAGCCCTCGTTTTTGCTGACTGCGACATGCGTCGCACGATGGAAGGCATTGCCTATGGCGCGTTCTCGAATGCCGGTCAGGTCTGTGTCGGCATAAAACGGCTTTTCGTGGAGCATCCGCTCCACGATCGCTTCGTGTCTGAGCTTGTTCGCCGTTCGAATTCGCTGGTTGTGGGCGCCGGATACGACAGCGACCTGGGCTGCCTGCCGTCCAAAGCAGCACGTGAGTTGTTCAGGGCACAGGTTCAAGATGCGCTCGACCGTGGGGCAAGACTAGAAACAGCCGGTTCACCTTACGAAGACCTGCCCGTCATACTCAGCAACGTATCACCGCAGGCGCGGCTGCTGCGTGAGGAGACTTTCGGACCGGTGCTCTGTGTCCAGCCATTCGCAACCGAGGCAGAGGCAATTACGTTGGCAAACCGAAGTCCCTTTGCTCTCGGCGCGAGTATATGGACCCGTGACTTCGTACGAGCCCGGCGCGTTGCGCACGCGCTCAACGCGGGCAGTTGCTCCATCAACGATGTGATTCGCAATATCGCGAACCCACACGCGGCTTTTGGGGGGAACGGTGCCAGCGGTTACGGACGTTATCACGGCGCGTCCGGATTGTATGCATTCAGCAGGATCAGGACCGTCATGGAGAATCGCACGTCGAGAAATCGCGAAGTCAACTGGTTCCCACTCACTCGCAAGAAATACCAGCGGCTCGACACACTGATTGGGTTGCGTCACAGGCCAGATGGCCTCATAGCTGCTCTGCGTCGCGCGTTTCATCTCACAGCCGTGACGGCGATTGTTGCGTCTGTGCTCAGCGCGCAAGCGCAGGCTGCCCATTTGGTACTTCGAGTGCAACTTCCCGCGAACGCGCATGGGCGCATCGCATATCTTGTGTTCAACTCTCCGAGCGGATTCCCCAGGAACAAGACGAAAGCAGTGATTTGTGGATTCTCCAGCCCCGTCGGTCGCGAAGGCACCGAAACAATTGATCTGGGCGAGGTGGCTCCCGGACGCTACGCTGTCAGCTTGTATCTGGATGAGAATGACAACGGAAGACTGGACTCAGGATTGTTTGGTATTCCCACGGAGCCCGTCGGCGTTTCGAATAATCCGCGAAGCAGACTGGGACCTCCGCGATTTGAAGACGGAGCTTTCAGCATGGGAACAAGACCTCAGACGATCTCTATCACTTTGGTACGCCCTGGATGAACCGCCCCAGCTCTGTAGCAATCATAGGCGCGGGGCTTGGTGGAATGTCAGCTGCCATCATGCTCGCTAAGGCCGGAATGCGCGTGACACTGATCGAGAAGAACGAGCGGCTCGGCGGAAAACTGAATCTGCTCGAAACGAATGGCTTTCGCTTTGACCTGGGGCCCTCCATCTTAACCTTGCCCCAGGTGTTCGGGCCGCTCTTCGATGCGGATGGACGACACCTCGAAGATTACATTCGTCTTCATCGAATCGATCCGCAGTGGCGCAACTTCTTTGAAGACGGCACAGTCATCGACTTGCGGGAGCGCACCAAAGACATGCGTGCGGAACTCTTAAAGTTGGAAGATGGCGTTGCTGCCTTTGAAGATTACACGCGCTTTCTTGCGTATTCCCGGGAACAGTATCATGCAATCGAGCGCGGCTATCTGCGGGAAGGGTTCGACGGTTTCTGGGAACTGGTTCGCTTTTATGGGCTCCGCGGCGGGCGTGAATTGGACTGGGCCAGTTCAATGTCCGGCGGAATCAAGAAGCGTGTCCGCAATCCGTACCTTCGCGACATTCTCGCTTATTTCATAAAGTATGTCGGCTCTTCAGCGAACGACGCGCCCGGTTTCATGAACCTCATGCCGAACATCCAGCTTGAGTACGGCCTTTGGTACGTCGATGGCGGCATGTACGAATTTGCGCGCGCATTTGAGCGCCGACTCAAGGAGCTCGGCGTCACGGCGCTCTTCGGCACTGAGGCCATCCGTATCGAGCGCACCGCGGCCAAAGCCACCGGCATTACCGTTCGTGATGATGGCGGGCAGGAACGCACCCTATCCGCTGACTTTATCGTCTGCAATATGGAGGTGGTTCCCGCCGCGGAGAAATTACTTCAGCAAACACGTCAGGAACTTAAGAAGCTGAAGCGATTCGAACCCGCCTGTTCGGGTATCGTTGTGCACCTTGGTCTCGATCGCACTTATCCGCAGCTTGCGCATCACAACTTCTTCTATTCCCGGCATCAAGACAGGCATTTTCATCGAGTCTTCCGAGAACATAAGCTGCCCGATGACCCAACCATTTATCTGGTCGCGCCAACGCGCACTGACCCCTCGCAGGCTCCGCCCGGTTGTGACAACATCAAGATCCTCCCGCACATTCCTTACATTGACGATAAAAATCCATACACCTACGAAGATTGCGTGGCCCTCAAGGAGCTTTGTCTAAGGAAGCTGGAGCGAATGGGGCTTACCGATCTGCGTAAACACATCATCCTCGAAGATTTCTGGACTCCCTTTGACATCCAGCGACGGTATGGATCGAACCGGGGAGCCATCTATGGTGTGGTGAGTGATCGCCGCAAGAATTTTGCCTTCAAGGCGCCAAAGCGAAGCGACGCTTGCTCCAACCTCTTCTATGTCGGCGGGAGCGTTAACCCAGGTGGCGGAATGCCGATGGTGTCACTCAGCGGTCAGCATGTTGCGCGCATGATCCTGAGTGAGGGAAGTCAATCGTGATCTTGATCGTTCTTGGCGTTGGCGCGCTCGCGCTGATCTCTGGCACGCTTCTTTTGCTTCGAGTTCCAACTTGCCCCCCAACCCAACCTGCTACACCAATTCGCCTTTCGATTATCATTCCCGCTCGGAACGAAGAGGACAATCTTCCTCGATTGCTTCTATCGCTTAACAACTGCGAATTGGCAACCTTCGAGGTCATCGTAGTAGACGACGGTTCAACCGACGCAACCGCCGCAGTGGCCAAATCGGCGGGGGCGACTGTACTCGCAGCGCCTCCGCTTCCTCCCGGTTGGACGGGCAAGACATGGGCGTGTGCCCAGGGCGTGCAGAAAGCGCGCGGGGATCTTCTTCTTTTCCTGGATGCGGACACCTGGCTTGTGCCCGGAGGCCTTGACCAGCTGCTGTCTGCGTGGCATCGACACTCAGGAGAGCGCGTGGCCTTGTCCCTCCTGCCCTTTCACGCTCTACGCGCCCCCTATGAAGAGCTGGCCCTCTTCTTCAACGTGCTGATGGCGATCGGAGCTGGAGGTTTTGGCGCCTTCGGTAAGCCAAAGTTGTTTGGGCAATGCTTGCTGGTCTCCCGAGATCTCTACGAGGCCTGCGAAGGCCATAGCGCGGTGCGAAGCAGAGTTCTCGAAAACCTCTTCATGGCAGATCATATTGAGGCGGTCGGCGGTCGCTGCATCTGCCTCGGCGGCCGCGGAGTTCTGCAGGTGCGCATGTTTCCTGATGGATTGAATCAACTCTGCGAGAGTTGGAAAAAGGCTTTCATCGACGGAGCGGCCGCTACCGAAAGCGTTGTTCTCGCATTAACCATTGTTTGGCTCACATCGATCTGTACAGTCTTCCTTCTTGTGTGCGTCGCACCGTCTTCGCTCCGCGTGTTCGCTGCAGCTTGCTATGTTTTGACTGCATCGCAAGTGTTCTTCTCTGTGAGGCAGATCGGCAGCTTTCGCTGGACGACCGCGTTCCTCTACCCAATACCTTTGCTGTTCTTCTTTGGTTTGTTTGCGAGCTCTCTGCTGGGCCGCAAACGTCGCCGACAGGTTAACTGGCGCGGAAGACAAATATGATCCCACTCATCGTTACGGTGAATGTGCTTGGATGGCCGGTGATCCATGTGGTTCTCGCGTGGCTTTTTATTCGCTTACCGGATGAGTGCTTTGCCGAGGATTCCTGGCTTACGCGGCAGCGTGATATCGAGCGAAGTGGTCTACACTATCGCACCACTTTCGCCGTGCAGCGCATGAAAAGACTGCTGCCCGACGGTGCTCCCTGGCTCGGTGGAAGATCTAAAACGAAAATCAAAGGTCGCAATTCAGCTGAATTGAATACCTTCATGCTGGAAACCCGGCGAGCTGAGGTCGCGCACTGGTGCATGCTGCTGTGCACACCTGTGTTTTATTTTTGGAACCCGGGATGGGCGTGCGTGGTGATGACTGTCTACGGCATTGCAGCCAATATCCCATGCATCCTCGCACAGCGTGCTAATCGCATCAAGATCATGAGAATTCTGCAAGACTCCTCTTTCAGAAATGATCGTATTCCCGGCCGGCGACAGGTTGGCGGCAAACGCATTTAACGCACGTGCAATCATCTCGAATGGTCCTAATTCAGCCCAATCTATGTATTCCCATGCGACCTCAAACCTGAAACCCGCACTCGGCGGAGTCTAAGAAGCAACCGGGGAATTGGCGAAGGCAACGCACGCTTCCGGAGACTCTCCGCATCGCACCCGCCGAGCACAACCAGAAACTCCTCACCGCCATAGCGGCCCACCCCGTCATACGGCCGCACGAGGTCCTGGAGGCGTGTCGACAGTTGTTGCAGCACTTCATCGCCGACTAGGTGACCATGGACGTCGCTGATTTGCTTGAGATGATCGATGTCGCAGATCATCACCGAGACTGTTGTATTCTCCCGGGCAGCTCGGCTCAAGTCGTTTTTCAATCGAGCGAAAATGCTTCCTCGATCCCCGTGAATCAAAAACTGGCCATCCGCCAGCTCGAAAAACGCGGCCATCGTGTGACGGTCGCCTGCAATGGCCTGCAGGCACTTTCGGCTTTGGAAAACGGGAGCTTCGACCTGGTTCTGATGGACGTTCAGATTCCCGTGATGGACGGTCTTGAAGCGACCACGCGGCTTCGCGAAAGAGAGAAGGCATCTGGCGTACACCAGGCAGTGGTTGCTATGACCGCGCTCGTAATGAAAGGCGATCGTGAGCGCTGCACCTGGCCCGCAAGGTTACTGGCCATAGAGTTCACCGAGTCAGTGAGATCTTTTCAAGTTCCGGCCACGCCAACTCGGCATTAGCGTACGGGAAGTGACCGACTGGACGAGGCGCGAACCCCGAACATCGATCTCGGTTGTCGATTCCGGTGCTGGCATCCGGAAAGAAGATGCGCACCGTCTCTTTGAACCTTTTTTCAGCACCAAGTCAACGAAAGGGACGGGCATGGGCCTTTGGATTAGCAAAGGGATCGCCCAGAAGTACGATGGGCGTATTTCCTACAGAAGTTATCGTCATGCCAACGGATGTATAACATGCTTTCGCGTCCTTTTGCCGGTGCCAGCGGGAAGTCATTGCACCTTTCGATGCCGGTGCCAGCGATCAAAGCCGGGCAGATTGGAAGCGGAATCGCGAAAGCGTTGCACGCGAGCCGGCCCGCACTTGACTTCACGCCGCACCCTGCCAGATCTCAAGTTATTCAACACTACTTCAGAATCGATTGGATATCTGCGGCGACTGCGTCGTGAACATACATCACACTCGTTGGTGTGCTCACCGTTTGCGGGCTTCTCTGTCCCGCCGCGTGAATAAGCAGGACTGGCCTTGGTTCCCATCGACCGCCGTGTGAAATCCGTTCGTCTTCTGCGCTCCATCCCGGCAAGGGGCGCCACATCTCCGTGCGCCAGGAGTGGTCCCCTTGCACAATCAGTGTTGTTTGTGCCCAGCGGGGCTGCGCCTGAAGAGCATCAAGCATTTGTCCCAGCAGTCGGTCTGAGAGATCGAGCGAGTCAAGATACGATCCGCCCACCGCAAATGTAGCCTTTCGCCGGTCCCACACTGCGGGAGGGTGAGGCACCGGAAGATGCAAATAGAGAATGTCTGCGTGGCTGTCGGCCACAGTCTCCAGCGCGTGCTGCGAAAGGTCTTTTACGGCGTCTTCGTGGCCCTCAGCGTTCCAGGCCGCCATATCCGCCCACCCCCGGCTGGGCGCGAAGGTCTTCTCGGCCAGGATGCGCAACGGAAACCAGACATTCGCGGCATAACTCGCGCTGGTCGATGTGGGTCCCCGGTCCTGGGCATCCTCGTTTGCCCAATAGCAATCCGTGGCGATCTCCACGAAGATCGAACAGTAGGCCACGTACCATCCCACAATCGAGGTGGTCAGACCACTACGCTTTGCCATGGCAAACAGACTCGCATCGCGATCGAAGGGCTCCCACGCAGAACGGTCGTCGATCTGCACAAGATAGCGATTCTGTGGCGTGTACTCAACATCTGTAACCGTGCGGCCGAGTTGCAGGCTCGGCACGACCCTGGTCGTCCGATCAGCAATGGGCGTCATGTCCGTGTACAACGTGCTCTCTTTGCGGAGCCGGTCAAAGTTGGGCATCTGGACGCTCGAGTCGCGGCCCTCGAACACCGGCTCATATGCGAGTTCATCGAAGATTATCCACACCAGGCGCGGCTTTTCAGCGGGCGCAGGCGGAATCTCATGGCTGAAACTCTGCGGTCCTGGGCGCCACTGGGCGGCGCGCGCCAGTTGAAACGACATCACCAGTGCAAAGACGGCAAATCCGGCGAGCAGGGAACTGCCAGCAGTGCTGAGTTGAGAGGCGAGCTTTGGATGCTTCAGGATGAGAAAGACCAGCACACCGGTCCACGCCAGCCCCGCGGCAAGCACAGCGAGCCGGGGCACATTGAAAGGAATGACATCAAGGTTACGTTCGAACAGCAGGGGCGGCAACAGCGCCATCAGGGCCCAGCGGATTCGATCCCATCCCGGCAGGCGGTGGAGCAGTGCCATCAAGACCAAAAATCCTGTGGCTACGATCGCCATATCGGTCAGATGCGCAAGCGCAATCCGGGTGAGCGGCACGGGCGAACGCATCCGCGCATCCCCGGCGCCCGAAGCCAGGTCAATGTAGTTCGGCAGCAGCAAAATGGCCGCGAATGCCCACGCCTGGGCGGCCCGCTTCACCATATTCGATAGGTTCTCAAAGGCAAGTCAGACCCCGGCCCGGATTCGTTGAAGATAACTGATATTCGGCTCCCTCCAGCGATTCACCCAACGGTTGAATCTCCTTCGCGGCCGGCATCCCCCTCCGTAGGAGCCGTGTTTTCCGTGGTACGGCGATGAAAAAGAGAAGACACCTTCCGGCGAAGCACCCAACCTGCTGCAACAAGCGCGGATCCCGCCGCCTGAATTGCCAGCAATCCGGTGCCAGGGTCAGTGTAGGCAAAAGCTTGCCGCTGAAATACCAGCAACACTCCCGTAAGCATCATAAGTAGGGAGATGAAATGTACGAGTTTTCCCATTTAAACGGCGCTTGCCTCCAGCAGGGGAATAGGGTCCCGGCGGCAAGGGGTGCAGGAACCCATCAGTATAGATGTAGGGACGCGAAAACGTGTTCCGGGATTACACTAACGCGGTGAGCGACGAATGAAAGAAAAAAGGCGGCTTACGGTACACAGAGCGATAATTAATTCGTCCTATATAAAGTGCCCGGTTGGGTGCTTGCCGTGCAACTCGGGAGAGATGTGCACTCAAGACCCCGCCGGGCGGCACGTGCTTGCCGGCTTGCCGAGAACCCTGCACGACAACTTGCTATTGAGGGACTGCGGTTCTGAATCCAACATCCAGGGAACGCCATGGGTTTGACGACGGTTCCAGCTCCACTCAATATCTCGCGGCGCAGGTTTGCGGCTCATCTGAGCTTGCTGCGCCTCGACCACTCTGTCAAACAGATCTTCGTTATTCCGGGAATCGTCATCGCCGCGAGCCTTACCGCAACCACTGCCAACTTCGGGTTGTTCTGGCGAATCGCAATCGGAATGACGGCCATCGTTGCCGTGGCCAGCAGCAACTACGTGCTCAATGAAATTCTCGACGCTCCATTCGATCGCCAGCACCCCACAAAATGCGTCCGTCCGGCGGCATTGGGAACGGTCAGCATCCCACTCGCCTACCTGCAATGGTTGGTTTGCGCTTTCGGCGGATTCGCATTGGCCCGCTCGATTTCAACTGAGCTGTTTCTATGCGTCTTGAGCTTATGGATCATGGGCTGCCTTTACAACATTCCGCCCATTCGCATGAAAGACGTTCCCTACCTCGATGTCCTTTCCGAGTCCATCAACAATCCCATTCGCCTCTGCGTAGGCTGGTATATTGTCACGTCGACTGTCATTCCACCCGTATCTTTACTGGTTGGCTACTGGATGCTTGGCGCCTATTTCATGGCTCTCAAACGCTTCAGTGAATATCGACAGATCGGGTGCGAACCCGCCATGCTTTACCGGCGCTCCTTCGAGTTTTACACTGAAGAAACGCTGCTTACCTCCGTCATTTTTTACGCTGCCACGGCCATGCTTTTCTTTGGAGCATTCGTCATGCGCTATCGCATGGAGATGGTTCTGGCATTTCCAATCATCGCTCTGCTCATGGCCGTTTACTTCGACCTCGCTTTCGCTGCTGACAGTCCTGTGCAGAATCCCGAAAAGCTATACCGGGAGCCAAGAGTCATGATCCTGCTGGCTGTTTGCGGAGTCGTTCTGGTCGTCACCTCCTTTGTAAATCTGCCTTGGCTTGCCCGGGTCTTTCCGAAATCGCCCGTACATGAACGGAGCGAACTCCGGCATTCAGGCCCACTTCCGATGAATTCGCCGCTCAAGGAGATTCAATGAGCGCAGCCTCGGGCGCGCGAACGCCTTGGGTTCGCATGGCATTGCTCTCCGTTGCAGCCATCGCAATTCACGGCTATCACCTCGGAGTTGAAGACGGTGAGATCTTCATTCCCGCCGCTCGCAAGCTCCTCCATCCGCAGCTTTACCCATTCGCCACCGAGTTCTTCCAGTCGCATGAGCATCTGTCGCTCTTCAGCCCGATCCTTGCTGGCACTGCCCGATTCCTGCACCTCTCCATGGACTGGACAGTTTTTCTCTGGTATCTCGTAAGTCTCTATACCCTGCTCACCGCATGTTGGATGTTGGCGTCAGTCTGCTTCGTCTCGCAGCGAGCGCGCTGGTGCTCCATGCTGGTGTTGACGGCGGTATTGACCATGCCCGCAACCAACACGGGCCTGCTCCTCATCGACCCGTATCTCACGCCTCGCTCTTTCTCAACGCCGCTAACCTTGATTGCGCTGGTCTGCTTCCTTCGCCGCCAATACGTGCTTGCAGCATTGACAACTGCTTTTACAGCAACCATCCATCCCCAGATGGCCGCATACCTTGTCTTTCTCGCGGCAACAATGCTCGTGATCGAAAAGTGCAAGCCCGCCCAGCGCGAGCGCGTCCCCGTATTGGCGGGAATGACAGGCATTCTCCCCGCCAGTTTTCACTTCGGCCCCGCAGAAGATCCCTACCGCGAAGCGCTCTATGCCCGGGACTTTTATTTCCTTTCCAACTGGACCTGGTATCACTGGCTCGGCATGTTGGCCCCGCTTGCGATCCTGGCTTGGTTTTGGAAGGGAAAGATTCGCGCTACAACGCCCGAGTTTAAGCGCCTCAGCTTTGCACTCATTCCCTTTGGCCTGCTCTCGATTCTTGTTGCCGCACTCTTTTCGAGTTCCCACTCCATGGATATGTTCGCCCGCCTGCAGCCGCTGCGCTGCTTCCACCTGATCACCTTCGTCTTCATGCTGCTTCTGGGCGGAGTTCTCGGTGAATACGCCGCTCGCAATCGTTCGTGGGCCTTGGCTGCGATCTTTCTTCCGCTGGCGATTTTTATGGGATACGTTGCACGGGAGACTTACCCCGCTAGCGCGGTCATCGACTGGCCCGGCCTGAAGTCCAGTTCCAATCCCTGGGTCAACACGATGCTGTGGGTGCGCAAAAATACGCCTGAGGATGCTGTCTTTGCCGTCGACTCGCATTACTTCCTCGCAGATGGCATCGACGCGCACGGCTTTCGCGCCCTCAGCGAACGTGCCGCATTAGCCGACTACTACAAGGATGGCGGGGTGGTGTCGATTTTTCCGCAACTCGCACCCGAGTGGAAGCAGATGAGCAGCGCCACAGACGGCTTGAATCGATTCAGCAAAGAGGATTTTACTCGCCTCGCCAGGCAGTATCCAGTCACGTGGGCTGTCATTCACGGCCCCGCTCCTGACGGAATGAATTGCCCGTACGACCGGCTGGGCTATGCCGTCTGCCGCATCGCGGGCGATTCCGTCCAGCCGCAAGCGTTCACATCCCGAAGAGGGCAGTAAGCCGGGTTCCCATCGCCGCCAACAGCAAGCGGTAGCGCACAACCCTCACATCTTCCCAAGTTGCTGTTTCAAGCGATCGGGAGATAGATGGCAGTAGTTCGGTGAAAATTGTTCGCGCGGCGCCGCTTCACCACTTTCGGTAAAGGCAAGGTACGGCTCTTTGCCGGTGTTCCAATTGGACCAGTGCGGAAGACCTCCGCCATTTGGATCCCCGGTCTTGGCGAAGTTGGTCCAGTAGGTTTCCACGATGGAGCCGAGTTGATGGTCCGTCGCGCTGAACGGCAGCCAGCTAAAGGTGTGTGCCTGGAATGTGCCGAAGACGTAAGGCAGCTCCAGCGCATGAAAAGAGCCAAGCTCCGCCTCGCCGGGGCCCGGTACGGTGCGCTCAAAGCGATAGACATAAGCGTGTTGGCCTGCTGCTGTAACCATCGCCGCTTCAGCGCCGATCGGACATCCCAGAACGATGTCCCCCGTGGCCTGGTCCACAGCCGGCGCACCATGAATCAGAATTTTCGCCATGTATGAAGCGACTGCCATATCCGTCCAGCCCCCGTACAGCGGGCGCGTTGCATCGGCGAACTGCGAAATCTGGTCGCTCAGTTTCACCTTTGGAGCTGGCTGTCCTGACGCATTCTGTGCCGCTGCCGCGCCCACGCGGAATGCGCTGAACTCCCGCGCATTCATGCCTACAAGAAGATCGGTCTTCTCGATCGCTCCCGCTGCGAATGTCTTTGCCGGCGATTGAGGCAAAACCCATCCATCGACGAGCGACGAGTTCGGGTCATAGCCCTTGAATTGAGCCACAATCAGGCCGTTTTCAAGCTGTGCAACCTGCGCGGGTGGCAGCTTTCGCAGCGTCTCGATCTGCGGACCGCTCGCGACGCCTGCCGCTTTGCCCACGGCCGTGCCCAGTGTTTCCATCTTGGCAACGTCCTGCTGAGGCTCCAGGCCGAACGCCGGCCCACTCTCTGCGATCACTCTGCGGAACAGCCCCTTTGCCAGCGGGGAAGCCATAAGCGTGGTCACATCAATCGACCCCGCAGACTCGCCAAAGACCGTCACGTTTCCTGGATCTCCGCCGAATTGAGCAATATTCTCCTGAACCCAGTGCAGGGCCGCGATTTGATCGAGAAGCCCGTAATTCCCAGAACTGTGGTGCGGCGATTCCGCGGTCAACTCCGGGTGTGCGAAAAAGCCCATCACTCCCAGCCGGTAATTCAGCGTTACCACGATCACTCCGTGCGCCGCCAGCGCGGTTCCGTCGTAGCCTGCTTCTGTTCCGCTACCCGCACGGTTGCTTCCGCCATGCACCCAAACCATCACCGGAAGTCCCTTGGCGCTCGGCCAATTCGCCACCCAAATGTTCAGAAACAAGCAGTCTTCCGACGTGGTAAAAGTCCCCACGTTGTATTGTGCATGGTAGCTGTCGGCGAGCGGCTTAATGAACAACTCAATACCTGTTGGCACCTGGGAGCATTGGTTCCCCGGAATCGTCGCGTCCCGAACGCCTTGCCACGGAGCCGGAGGCCGCGGTTCCCGCCAACGCAAACTGCCTACAGGGGCCGCAGCAAAAGGAATTCCGAGAAAGACCGCTGTACTGCCGCGCATCGCCCCGCGGAGCTGCCCGGTCGAAACATGAGCCTCAGGACCGGCTACCCCCTCACGCGGTTTCCTTTTTTCTGGAGCCGCGAGCAGAAGGACCGAAAACAGCGTCAGGGCACAAAGTGCCGCCGCACGACCGATCGCCGCGTGAGCGCTGGAAAGCCGCGAGCTGCGCATCAGCTTCGGGGTAGGCGTTCGCAGCATCTCGATCCCGGTCATCCGAGCCTCCTGATCCAGCCGCCATTTTAGAGCCTGGAAGGGCACGCGTTTTGTCATTCTCGTTTTTCGGTTGCTCAGATCAGAAGTCCGCCGGCGACTTCGATGGCCACGCCGCTCACATAACTGGCCTCATCGGAAGCAAGAAATGCGAACACGTTGGCCACCTCTTCCACCGTCCCTGCCCGGCGCAGCGGAACCTTCTCTTTCATCGCCTCGAGCACCTTCTCCGGTATCGTCGATAAAATGGCCGTCTCAATCAATCCAGGGCAAACCGCAACCGCACGTATGCCATGGCGTCCCAGTTCCTTGCTCCAGGTTTTCACCATCCCGATCACGCCCGCCTTCGTGGCCGCATAGTTCGTCTGCCCGAAGTTGCCATAGAGGCCCACCACCGACGAAGTCACAAGAATGCATCCCGACTTCTGCGCGATCATCACCTTCGCCGCAGCCTGTCCGCACAAAAACACTCCGGTTAGATTGACGCCGATGACACGATCCCACTGCTCATCCGTCATGGAAGGGAACTGACAGTCCTGAATGATGCCCGCATTGGCGACCAGGCAATCGACGCGCCCCCACGCCGCTACAACGGCTGCAATCATCGATTCGACTTCGGCCCGCCGCCTCACGTCCACTTTGAAAAACTCGACCTCCCGCCCAAGTTCTCGCAGCTCCGCCGCGGTCTCTCGCAAACCCGTTTCATCAACGTCGCAGAGGGCGACCTTTGCACCCTCGCTTGTCATCTTGATCGCGATTGCTTTGCCGATACCCGCTGCCGCGCCGGTCACCACGCAGACCTTCTCTTTCAGCCTCATCGCTGTTCATCCTCACCATCTGAACTGTACCTTCCCACGCTGCATTCGGAAAACCTCTCCATTCGGCAATGATCTTTAATCAGCCGCAGCGGAAGGCTCGCTCCAGTCTGCGGATTTCCTATGTCCGCGCAGCAATCTACAGGCCATGTGGTCCACTTGAATGCCAGCCGGGAAGATGCGCTGCAGAAGTGCAAATCTCCGGTCACTACCTGTCGTCCGCCATCTCCGCAAACCGCGCAGCCATTGACAGGCAGGTATGATGTTAATTGCTGTGTGGACCGTAATCGTACCGACATTGAATGCTGAAGAGGACTGGCCGGCGTTTTCCAGAGCGCTGCTCGCTTGTGCCCCTCCCGATCAGGTACTCATCGTAGATTCAAGTTCGACCGACCGCACCGTTCAGCTTGCCCGCCAGGCCGGATTCCGCGTCCATTCAATTGCGCGCGCGGAGTTCAACCATGGGGGAACACGCCAACTGGCCGCTGAGCTTCTGCCGAACTCAGACTTGCTGGTATATCTCACTCAGGATGCTTTGCTGGACGGCCCCGACGCGCTTCGAACCCTGCTTCGCGCCTTCGAAGATCCCTCTGTTGCTGCGGCTTTTGGCCGGCAACTCCCGCGTTCCGGCGCCAGCGCTTTGGAATCGCATCCCCGGATCTTCAACTACCCGTCTGTTTCCAGCCTCCGATCACACCAAAGCATTCCCGAACTCGGCTTCAAAACGATTTTCATCTCCAATTCTTTTTCGGCCTATCGGCGTTCCGCCCTTATCGAGGTCGGAGGCTTCCCAACGGACGTTATCTTCGGGGAAGACACCGTTACGGCAGCGCGTCTGATTCTTTGCGGCTACAAAATTGCCTACGTGGCCGAGGCCAGTGTTTTCCATTCACATTCGTATACGGCTCGCGACCAGTTCAAGCGCTTCTTTGACGTGGGAGTCCTTCACCGCCGTGAATCGTGGTTGTTAGAAACCTTTGGCAAAACGGGAGGTGAGGGTAAACGCTATCTTCTCTCTGAAGTCAGCCACATGCGAGAACACGATCCATTCCGTATGCCGCTCTCGCTTCTGCACACCATTGCAAAATTCGCAGGTTACAAGCTTGGGCTTCATGAACACCTTCTGCCGAATGCGATTCGGAAGCGTGTCTCCATGCATCACAGATTCTGGGGCTCCCCCTATGCTCAGCACGCACACAAGCGGTCCAACGGCAAATCCCGTAGAACGAACTTCAACAAATAAACTGGGCTCTCTTCCCTCAGAACATACGAAACAAACTCCCGGCAAAAAATATCCCCATTGATCCGCTCTTTCAGGAGGGCCGGCAACAGGAAGGCAAATTCACGGCACGCCAGGGAAAGGAACGGCTCTGAAAAGCCAGGAAGTAATGAAGTTAGCTGTTGGAAAAGTTAAACCTTGAATCTTAACCTGTTTAGTATCATGGCTTTATATTCTTATATGGCGGAGAGGGAGGGATTCGAACCCCCGGTACCCTTGCGAGTACGTNNCTGATTTCGAGTCAGGTGCATTCAACCGGGCTCTGCCACCTCTCCGCTTTGTTTTCAATTACTTACGGGCTGCTTGTTGATCCTCGAAAGTGCTGGTGCCGGTTCTGGTACCGGTAGCAATTTCACGAGCCTGTCCACAGCCAACGCGGTGTGCGACGGTGCAAGGTGGGTGTAGCTCAAGACCATCTGCGCTGTGCGATGTCCCAAGGGTACCCCACGGTGCGTAAATCGACACCGGCCTTAACCAGTCTAATGGTGAATGGATGGCGGTTGCAATGCCACGTACCCTTTGGCACTTTTACCTGGCAGCCTGCTTCCGTCTTGCCCACCTGGCCTTAACTGCCTCTGCTATCCGGGCGCGTCGGCCAGGGCTGTTGGACACAAGTTCGCTTTAACGGGGACCACAATGGGATACATCGAGCGACTCAGTGACCAATGTGGAGAGCAGCCGTAATTCGGTGGTGAGTTCTTGTCCTAATGTTTTCGTCGTGTGGTCGCTCTTGCCCTCTGCCGCGAGATAAGCGAGATTCATAAGTCCCTGCAGAGGATTGTTGATCTGGTGCGCAAGTCTATTCGCCATGGCTGCCGCAGCAGCAGCCTTCGTTTGCTGCAACAGCGCCCGCTGTTGTCGCTGATGCCGAACAGCCATGGCGGCAAAGTCTGCCAATACTCGCATCATCTGGCCATCATCCTTGTCGAATGCTGCGGTACGTCCATGAGCCATGATGAAGATGGTGCCGCGCGTGTCCTCCACTTGCCACGGAAGAAGGATGCCATCGGTCACGAGCGGGGCATTAATCCCCATGATGTCGAAGAAACGCTGCCTGACTCGAAACAGTTGTGGCTTGCCGCGCTCCAGACAGATGCCGCAGGCGCTGGGATAGCGTGGAAGCACCGCGTTCATGAACCCGTTGTATTCACCGGCAGTCGCAACCCAGTGGTAGTAGTTCCCATCACTCTTCTCTTCGGTTTCGAGACTTATGCCCGCGCTGTCGGCACCACACAGGTCCACTGCGGCATTGACCAACTCTTGCAGGATCGTATCGGGATTCTGAACGAATGATTGGGTGAGTCGACGGAGCCCCTCCATCTGCACTGTCACGTCACGCGTATGTAGTCTCCGCATCGCGAACTCGGAGTGAGTGTCAAGGTCAAGCACCTCAAGCCCGGTATCCTCTGATGTGCTTGCCGCGTCAGCAGACCCGCTCCTCAGGCTAGACATAGCACCGTGAAGCCGGCTCGCGACCAAGTCAATCGGGAAGCCTGTTTCTTCGGCAATCTCAGCGAGGGTCTTGTGATCGAAGAACGCCATGTCCAGCATTTTTCGATCCGCGTCGGGCAGCAGCAAGACGAGTGCATGTGGCTTCTGCATTAACAGGCTGACTTCTGTGTGACAGATAGGATCGAAGGGGTGGCTACGGGAAGGCTGCTTGCTGGATTCGCTTGATTCGTCTCGCCGTAAAAGGTCGATTGCGAGGTTCCTTGATAAGATCGCAAGCCTTCCATCGAGGCTTCCTGATGCAGGATCAAACTTCTGCGGTGCCAGCCACATCTGCATGAAGATATCTTGGACTATCGCTTCTGCTGAGGCTGAATCGTGACACACCCTAAGTGCGACGGAATAGACCAAAGGGGAATGCCGATCATAGAGCAAGGCCATCGCTCGCTCATCGCCCAAACCCACACTTGTAAGCAGTTCAACGTCCTCTGGGATTCTGTCTTTGAAAGTATGTATTCCTGAGGTCTTCCCCGATGTTGTCATGGTCTCTCTGCACTCCAACTCGCTGAGTCGTCGCGGGTAACGCGAACGCAGTGAGCGATCATAGAACCTAAGGTATCGTCATGTGCCATGTTCGTCGGAGCGGTGGGGAGGCACGCTTGAGGAAGCGTATGCCCCAACTCCATCTGAGTCTGGTCAATTTTGACCATGGCGGAAAAATCAAGAAATAAGCAATCGGATGCCGTTAAGTCTCAGCCCAAATAAGCCAATCAAGGCGAGCAATCGAGACCATACACCAAATAGGCCGTGCCTTTAGTGTTTCCCAATAGCAGCCCGCAACCAAACTCCATTCTCAACCTGCGGACTCCCAAGGGGTGCGCTTATGACCAGTTTTGCTTCCTTCGCCAGAAGGCAGAATCGTGATTCCTCCATCGACTCTATCTGCACAAAGTGCTATCAGACGGTTGCATCCGCCCAGAGCGAAAGCGAGCTTGCTATCGCCGACCAAAGCCACGTTTGCAATCTGAATTGGGTGTTTGCCGATCACAGCGAAGGAGTACATCTTCACCAATGACACAACCATCCTCAGCGCGGTACTGGATAGCCCGGACGGACTGATCGTAACATTCTCCGATGGCACGACCGGCGCGTATGCAGGGGAGGAGCGCTTAAGCTGAGACCCTCATGGCCACATACTACCGAGCGCTCTTAGCGCGCAGTGTGCGGACTCGCTCGGCCTGAGTCGGGACAGACGGTTTCCACAGGTTCTTCCGTTGGCGTCACACCGTCCCGTTCGAGGTAAAGAAGATCCAGGACATCGAAAAACTCATTCAGTGCGAAAGCCAGGGCACTCATATCATCCGGGCCAACCCGGACCGGATGATCAGTGTGCTTGGCGGTTGTTCTCAAAGGCGAGTTCCAAAGGGGCGGTTTTGATGTGTGCCCTATGCCGCAAGTCTTCCTGATGTTCCTGAGAAGCTCACGATTGTCTGCTTTAGTTGCGAGTCACACTCGTCCGCTATGGTCATCACATCCACGAGAAGCAGGCTGAAATCGACGATCTTCAAGTTCTTCTGCAAGGTATCGAAAATACTGACCTGCAAAATTCGCGATTCCTCAATGATCATCGGAATGGAATAGCCTTGTGAGCGGCGGACTTTCCCGTGCATAGCGGCCCCTTCGGATAACTGCTTAGTCCCCAAGCTGCGAGGTACACGTAATCGATAGACAAGCTCCCGGATGAGCTGAGGGAGATGCCCCGTACGTTGTTCGTCGCTCAGTGCGACTTGGTTGAGTTCGCTGTCCATTCTTACGCGACCGAGCCATTCGATGATCGTGGCAGTGGCCTCACGCTCCAGGATGGTAGCGACCCGCTCTGTACAGGAGGCCGGTCTCGCACTGCGCTTATCCAATCTCTCGCGGATCAAAGCGACCATCTCAGGTATGGGCATCGGCTTTACAAGAACCTCATCCGCCTGCAAGAGGATGGCGTCCATGGCTTCCTTCAATGCTGGGTAGCCAGTAAAAAGCAAGGTCACAGCATTCGGGTGTTTGTGACGCATCGCGCTGATAACGGTGAAGCCGTCTCCCGCTCCCGGCATGTGCAAATCAGATATCAGCACATCGAAAGATTCTGTGTCGATGAGGTGGATCGCTTCCGAGACGTTGTTGGCCGTCGTAACGTGAAACTCGCTTATCTCTAGGACTTGTTTTATTGTGTCGCGTACAACCTCATCATCATCCACCAGCAAAATACGTGGCCACATCCCTTGTTGCTCTTCCATCTTCCCCATCCCTTCTCTAAGCGCCATGTGGCGCTGCGCCTTCCGCCGGAATGAGATCACGGAGCGTATGGTGTGATCCTTATCAGCCCTTTAACCTCTTAGCCAATGAAAGGGCTGTTTTTCTACTCTAAGTAGAAAAATATTCATCTTGCTGGTCAATATTGCACACTTCCCGGTGCAATGTGGGTTCCTGTACGGAATGCGCCCACTTCGATTCAGATTCGCGGCCCACGGGGCGGGCATCGCTTGGCCAATAGCGGGATGAGCAGATTTGAACAGACTCCTGGCGAGACTTGCCGTAGCGTGGCGTCACATCGTTAGACGGAAGCAAACCGGGCGGCAATTGCACGCGTGGCCCGAAAAGCCTCATCTGGCAACCCGCCGGCTGAGGCTTTTGGTGTCTGGAAGGTCACGACCGACCGACTTCGCCGTTGCGTCAATATTCGCGAGAAAGGCTTCCCGTGCCGAAAGCCAACTTACCGAGTCGCCGCACTTTCAGAGCCCGACACCAGCCTCAGGGTAACTATCTGGTGCGGAGAAACGCTAACGGTAAAGGCATGCGCCCCATCGAGCTTGATCTCTTTCAAGGGCCGCTCCACAGCATCTGTCAAAACGACATGATCCAGGGCAAGCGCCGTCACCTCGAACTTCACATCGCGCGTCTTCCCGCCTAAATCGATCACCCGCAAAATCGTTCCGTTCCCGTCCTCCGCCGGTTTCCATGTATCGAGAACCATGTCAGCGTCATCCACTGAAAGAAAGCTCTGCTGCTTGCCATCCAGGCTTCGCGGCAGATCGAGAGCCTTATCCTGCGAGCGAATCTGGTCATCTTCCATGGGGGTCGATTCCATCCAGCCCATCCGGCTCAATGCAGACGCATCGGTCTGCGCGGCGCTCGTCACTACATAACGGAAACGGAAATGTCCGCCTTGCGATGCGCGATAATTCGTGTGCCAGTAATTGTTCATCGCGTACGAGAAGATGCTCCCCGGCCGCTGTCCAAATTCCGTCGGCCAATTCCCTCGATTGATGTCGCCGAGCGTTATCAAGGGCGCATCCAGGGGCATCACCGCGGCTGAAACTCCGTCCTGCTGCACGGCAACCCAATGCTGATCGGAGAACCATTCATAACCCGCTCCGGGATACATGTCCCTGGCCGGATCCACGACTCCGTTTTGAATCTCATATTGAAACTGCGGGTGACTCATCGCGAAGGGAAACGCGAAATACACCGCTTCCTTCTTCAACTCCTCTTTCTTGTCGATGTCTTCTACCAGTTCAATCTTCTTCTCATCCTCGAATAACCGCACTTCCGTGCGAATTGCCGGCGTATTGTCCGTTGACGATTCCATGAGTGCCCTGCATCCCCACGGCGTGCGATCGACTGAGATCAACCGCCCATTCTGGGCCGGATGCACGTGCAACTCCGGCTTCGGCGAAATGGCTCGATATTGCAATATGCTGTTCGGCTCCTCATCGCCGCCGCTCACATACAGATATTGTCCAAATCGCCACGCATTCTTCGTATCAATAATCTCTTTACCGAGCTGCTTGTCGACAATGCTGCGGATGCTGCCGCTCGCGGGATCGAGCTCAACTCTGTAAAACGGGCTCTCCAGCGTCGTCGAATCGCTACGCTGAGCCGGCGCGGCTTCCTGCGCGCCGCTTCGAAGCGCATATACCTTGTATCCAACGGCCGGTACGTCTTGCGCACGAAACTCCACGAGCCGGTAATTTGGCCCCTGGTGCAAGAACAAATAGGGAACTGTCTTTCCGGTTGTGCGGTCTTGAATCTCTGTCCCGTTGTCCAGATCGATCACGACCTGCCCATTGCGTTTCCAATTCAAGGTGTTGAACACGAGCAAACTGTCTACCCCCGCCGCAGTCGAGTCTGCTAACGCCGCCATGCTGCTGCGCAACACGTCTTCGCGCTGCGACGCTGCTTCGGTGGCACGGGAATCCTTGATTCTCAACTGTTCCCGCGCTTCGTCGCTCTCAGGATCGGACACACTGTTCCACGACAACCATGTGTGTTCATCCATCAGCACCATGTTTTCCCACATCGCGCTCAGTTCGTCGCGATTGACCGCGAGGTGCGGGTTCACCAGCGTGCTGATCGTTGCCAGCTTTTCTGCCGAAGGCGCGCGGCTCTCATTCTCGCGTTCGATGGCCGCATACAAGGCATCTGAGCCGATGCCGTCTTCCCAGTAAGGTCCGCCATCGCCGCGCACCGTGGGAATTGCATCGCCAAACTCGCGTGCGATTGCCTCCAGCGCATCGTGGAATCCAGAAACCTCGATGTGTGGAAAGGCGTATTTCTCATTCCACGCGTCCGCAAGCTCTCCCTGTTGCGGAAAGAGATCGGTGTTCTCAACCTGGGTTCCGAACAGAATCGCAGCGTTCGCTCGGTAGCTCGGGTGCTGATACATCTGCAGGAAGAGAGGCAGCACCTCTTCGCCCGTTTGTGTCAAGGGCGGCAGCCCAAACATGAACTGCATCTGCATGTAGTGCCGCGAATACCACATAAGCACCTTGCCGCCATCCGGTCCCTCCCACCAGAAAGGCGTGTTCTCGTTCAGGTGTCCTTGCAGCAATACCGGCGCGCGGTCGTTGTTGCTTCCGGCCAGGAAGTAGGGAATCCCCGCTGCTGCCAGAATCGACGCATACGACCACGAGTACGAGGGAACGTCTGTGATGTTGGCATAGTTGAACGGAGTGCCATGTTCGCGGCTGAAATTGGCGCTTGGATAAAGCGATCGGATCAGTGTTTCGGCCGTTGGAAAGCCAGTCAATAAATTCGCCGATTGGGCCGGAATATAGATATGTTCGTTCTTGATCGAAGTCAGTATGCGTTGCTGCTCTTCCGGTGTGCGCGACTTCAAAAACTGGTCGAGATTCCACTCGCCATCCGTACTGAACCGGAAGTCCGGATGCTTCGCCGTCAAATCCATCGCCTCGTCGAGGATGCGGCTCTGAATAGCCGACACCTTGGCTTGGTAATCCGTATAGCCAACGTCAAGGTGCACGTGCGGCACCATGTAAAGAGTCCACTTCTTTTGCGGAGTCAGCGTCTCGGTCGATTCAGTCGAATGCCCGTTTACCCTGGCCTGGATCTTTGCCTGCGTCCCTTGCGCAAACTCCGGCACTTCGAACGACACACGTTCTTCGCCAAAGTCTTCTTTCCCATCGAGTGGATGCGAAACGGTATGCCCATCCAGCGTCAGTTCCACACTGTCCGAGTGCAGCTTCTCGATTGTGCGGACAAAAACATCAACCCTCTCGTCAACGCTGGACTCATGCTTCGCAAAAAAGATAGTCGGCTCGGCATGTGCTTCAACCCTCCGTGGGGCCGCATCACTCCGCGTCAACTCGATAGCGTCGTAAACAAAGCCGGCATCCGGAACTTCCTTGTCGGCCAGCGCCACGGCCTCCAGCGTGATTGCATTCCGTCCTTTCCGCAGCCACGAGCCTGGAAAATCAAACTCCACTTCCGCGCGCGAGTACGCCGGATAGAACGCCGCATCCACATCGCCCATCTTGTAGTCGAGCCGGGGATGTAGATAGAACATTCCCGCCTTGCCGTTGATACCCACACGAAGCCCCGGCACGCTCGACTCTTCGATCAAGAGCGATGCCTTGAAGTGATAACACTTCTCTGGATTGCCTCCGAGCGAGAACACTATCGTTCGTGGGGCCGCCGCTCCCTCTGCGGCTTTCCCTGCAAAGGTCACAGGTTGATATCGGTACCAGCTCGTCTCCGGCTTGTCTCTTCCAACCTCGAAGGTTACATTTCCGTGCGGCTCGCTTCCGGAGAACTCGCCCGACGAACCGTCGAACTGGCCCAGGCGCCACACGAGATTGCTCTGTGCTGCGCTGACATTCCCAATCCAGAGCCCGGCAAGTATTGCCGCTGTTACCAATCTCTTCAACATATGTTTTTGCCGCCTCCGGGAATGGCATCGATTCCATCCCCAGCATTCTACGCCGAACTCGTGGCGTCATCGGTTTGACAATCGCCCATCCCCTTCATACAGTCAAGGGTGACTGCGCAGCCCGTTCAGCGAGCGTTCGCAGCGGGGCTTTATCTTTTCCGGGAGTTGTTTGCATGGCTCCAACTGCGTCCGGATGGGCGCTCCTCATCGCGGCCGGCGCCGCAAACGCCACCTTCGGCCTTCCCATGAAGTTCGTTCGTCGCTGGCAGTGGGAAAACACCTGGATCGCCTGGACGCTCCTGGCCCTCGTCATCTTGCCGGTCGGCTTTGCCGGCGTTTTTGTGCCTTCCTGGCTTTCCATCTATAGTGGAACGGCTCTGCACGTCGCCGCCATCGTCTGCCTGCTCGGCGTCGGCTGGGGACTTGCCCAGGTCCTTTTCGGCAAGGCCATCGATTCCATCGGAATTGGCCTCGCATTTTCCATCGTGCTCGGCATCTCCGCCGCCGGCGGAACATTGCTGCCCCTCCTTACCCTGCAAGCCGGCGCCGCCACTCCCGGCCTCACCCTACGCATTGTTGTCGGACTTCTGCTCGTAATCTTCGGCGTCGCCGTTTGCACCATTGCCGGGCGGCGCCGCGAAGCTGCGCAATCGGCCCGCATTACAGCAGGGCATTCCTTCACACCTGGCTTGATCATGGCCCTCGTCAGCGGTGTGCTTGCGTCGTTCATGAATGTTGGCCTCTCCTTCGCGGGGCCGTTACTTGCACGCGCTTCCGCACAGGGGCTTGGTCCAACGCGCAGCATGTTCGCTGTCTGGCTCCCACTCCTGCTCGGCGGCGCTCTGCCGAATCTGCTCTACTGCACACTCTTGCTTCACCGCCGCAAGACAGCGAGTCTCTTTCGCGAATCCGGCCAATTCCGCAATCTCGGTCTCGCGACCCTCATGGCCTTGCTATGGTTCCTGAGCACCGTCCTTTATGGAGTCGCCACGCAATGGCTCGGTGAATGGGGCGTCGTACTCGGCTGGCCGGCTTTCATGTCCGTCATTGTCATCACCGCCGGTTTCATCGGCATCGCCTCAGGCGAGTGGATGCACTCCGGCCAAACCCCCATCTTCCTCCAGATCGCAGGTATCTTTCTGCTCATCCTCGCCATCATCGCCTTCTCGCTCGCTCACGACGCCCTCGCACCTTCCCAACAGGCTCATGCACTCAGCCAGAACATTCTGCCCGGCATGTATGTACGATAAATTTCCTTTTGTCGCCGTCAGCAGCGACGATTCACTGTGCAAACTCGGCTGGTCTGAGATCGGCACAGCCCTGCGCGCATGTGCCAACCTGTCAAACGCCGTAGTCTGCGTCGAGTGCTACCCCGGCACGATCCTGCCGCCGCTGCTGAGTGGAATCTCCACAGCGCTCTCTCCCGATCACACTCTACTGGCCGGCGCATGCTACCTCGCGCCCACCGAAATCGAATCCAGATTCGGGGCCTTGCTCACCACCGATCCCGTCTTCGCCCGGATGAACCCTGCCACGATTGCGGATTTCCTCGATCCCGTCAAGGTGGAACAAGTCCGCGCGTCCATCACCGGCCCTGGACTTCATCTCATAGTCGGTACCGGCGCATCCTTGATTGCCACGCATCCCGACATTCTGATCTACGCCGACCTTGCCCGATGGGAAATTCAGCAGCGCTACCGCAGCGGACTCATCGGCAATCTCGGTGTCGACAACCGTACCGAAAATGCCTCGCTCAAATACAAGCGCGGCTACTTCCTCGACTGGCGCGCCGCCGACCGTCTGAAAATCGAACTCCTGCCAAAGATCGACTTTCTTCTCGATTGCAATCGGCCCGACATCCCCAAAATGATTCGTGGAACCGACTTCCACGCCGCACTCCATGCCGCAGCTCATCGCCCCTTTCGTGTCGTCCCGTTTTTCGATCCCGGTCCATGGGGTGGTCATTGGATGGAAACCGTGTGCGACTTGCCACGCGACAAGCCCAACTACGCGTGGTGTTTCGATTGCGTGCCGGAAGAGAACAGTCTGCTTCTTGGATTTGGTGCGCGCCGCATCGAGATCCCCGCCCTCGACCTCGTTCTCATGCAGCCGCGCGCGCTGCTGGGCGAGTTCATTGAACGCACTTTCGGCGCGGAGTTTCCCATCCGCTTCGATTTCCTCGATACCATGGGCGGCGGCAATCTATCTCTCCAGGTCCACCCTCTTACCGCTTACATCCGTGCCCATTTCGGCATGAATTACACCCAGGATGAAAGCTACTATCTACTCGATGCCGCGCCCGATGCCTGTGTCTATCTCGGCCTGCGCGAATCCATCAACCCCGCCGCAATGATCAGCGATCTCCGCGCCGCATCCACATCGGCGCTTCCCCAATTCGATGCCGAGAAGCACGTCAACAAATTTCCGGCACGCAAGCACGACCACTTCCTCATCCCCGCGGGAACAGTCCACTGCTCAGGCCGCAACTCCATGGTGCTCGAGATCAGCGCTACCCCTTACATTTTCACCTTTAAGCTCTGGGATTGGGCGCGCATGGGCCTCGATGGCAGCCCCCGCCCGCTCCACCTCGATCACGGCTTTGCGAATATCTGCTGGGATCGCCGCACCGCCTGGGTTCAGAAAAACCTGGTCAACCATATCGAGTCCCTTGACTCGGCCCCTGGCTGGCGCGAAGAACGCACCGGCCTTCATGCTCTCGAATTCATCGAGACCCGCCGCCACTGGTTCACCGGCACCGTCCCTCACTACACCCACGGCACCGTCAACGTCCTCAATCTCGTTGAGGGAGACGAAGCCGTCGTCGAGAGCCCATCCGGCGCGTTTGCGCCCTTCGAAATCCACTATGCAGAGACGTTCATTGTGCCGGCATCGGTCGGACCCTATACCATTCGCCCCTGCGCCAATTCTCCGCAAGCTGAGTTCGCCACCATCAAGGCATTCGTTCGATCCGGATTCCCGTTCGAACCCCACACCGATAGCAATCAATTAGCAAGGGCGGCTTGCATCCCGAGCCCGCAAACGACAAGGCTGTATCGCCGATTTCAACTGTTTGCTGCCTTTGTTGCCTGCGCTGCATCTAAAATGCAGTTATGACCTCTCCACTTTCCTCACGCCGGCGTTCCAAAGCGCCCCCGCCAGGTGATACCGGCCAGGAAGCACTCTACTTGCGCTCCCTCAGCGATCGCCAGGTCGTGGTCACCGTCAAGCTGCGCGATGGGGAATCCGTGCGTGGCTGGATTGAGTACTTCGACGACGCCATGCTTCGACTAACTCGCGAGGGCGCGCCGAACCTGTTTATCTATAAACACCAGATCCGCAGTATTACCGAGGTAGCACAGCGCGGGCCTCGCGCGGAGACGCAAGCGCGGCATGTCGCCAGCAAGGTTGCTCCCAACGGAAGCGCCTCTTGAGCCCGGAAACCCAGATGGTGTGGACGCCGAAGGCGGCCGCGATTGCGCGTGAGGCAGGCGCGCGTTTGCGCGAGTTCTTTGCCCAGGGTGTCGAAACCGAGTACAAGGGCGATGTCGACCTCGTCACCGTTGCCGATCGCACGGTTGAAAAGTTGATTCGCGGTCGGCTAGCCGAGGTTTTCCCGGAGCACGGCGTCTACGGCGAAGAGGGAACTCGGGAGCGCATGGAAGGCGAGTTCCGCTGGTACGTTGATCCGCTCGACGGCACCACCAACTTTGCCCATGGGTTTCCGCAGTTTTGCGTTTCCATGGGACTCGAGCAGCGGCCTCAAGGGACTTCGGCGACCGGCGACGGACACATTGTAGCCGGCGTCATCTACGACCCACTTCGCGATGAGCTCTACACTGCCGAACGAAACCTCGGCGCCTGGCTCAATGGCAAGCGCCTGCATGTTTCGCGGACTAAAGAACTCGCCGAGTCGCTCGTGTCGACGGGGTTTCCAAGCCGCAAGCGTCACGAAAGCCCAAACATTCACTTCTACCACGAGTTCACCCTCCGCTCGCACGGTGTTCGCAGGGCTGGCTCGGCAGCGCTCGATCTGGCATTCGTAGCAGCTGGCCGCCTCGAGGCTTTCTGGGAGTTCAATCTGAACCCGTGGGATACTGCTGCCGGAATTCTGCTTGTGGAAGAGGCTGGCGGCCGCATAACGGATTTTGCCGGACGGCCGTTCCAACTCAATTCGCGCGAAGTTCTCGCCTCCAACGGGCTCATTCACGCCGAACTCGTGGGACTCTTCGAAGATCTGTTTGCCGGCCGCAACCTCGCGCCCATTCCCACCCCGCGAGAATTCGCGGAGCGCCGCGCCGAACAGGCAGCTGCCAAAGGCTAGACCAACTTGCCCGGAAGGGCTTATCAACCTCTAGGGAAATCAGCCCTCTTTCCCCGCTTGCATTCCCGGCTTCTCCTTCTTATCGAATGTTCTGGATCATCTGCGCCGTGAACTGAACTGTCTTGAGATATTTCTCGGGCGCGATACGCTCGTTAAGGCCGTGAATCATGGCCAGCACCGAAGGGTCCGACTCAACAGCAAGGAATCGATAAACGTTCGGTGTGAGCGCCGTGTAGAAAGACGAATCTGTCGCCGCGGTCAGCAGGAACGGCGAGACAATAACGTCTGGGAAGACCTGCCGAATGCTGGTCGACAAGGTGCGATAGCCGTCCGAGTCGATAGGCGAGATTGGACTCGGGTCGCGCGTCTCCGCTACGTCGGGAGCGGAAACGGAAACAGCAGGATCGTTGACAATGTTCCGCACCCGATCAAGAACCGAAGCGGCAGTTTCGCCGGGAAGAATGCGGAAGTTGACGATGGCCTTTGCGCTCGGCGGAAGCGCGTTGCTCTTGAAGCCACCGCTGATCATCGTTTCCGCCGTGGTGGTGTGAAAACTGCCGGCCAGCTCNNAGGCGCTTCGAAAACGGCATGTACGGCGCGATCGCGGCGTACTCTTCGCGCCCTGCAGGTGTGATTGAACTGGGAAACGGATGTGCTTCAAGACGGGCCAGCGCGGCGCTCAACTGGCCGATCGCCGTGTGACGTGGGGGCGCGGAAGAATGACCTCCGACGCCCGTTGTCGTGAGTTCCACATCCACGATGCCTTTCTCTGCTATGCCGATGAGCGCGAGCGGCCGGGTGATGCCGGGAATCATTCCGGAGATAATGATGCCACCTTCATCGACAACAAAGTCCGGGTGCACGCCTCGGTCGCGAAGGAGTTTCACGATCTTCTGCGCCCCGAACTTGCCGCCGTTTTCTTCGTCATCACCGAAGGCCAAAAGGATGGTGCGCGGGGGCGTGAAACCGCGGCCGATCAGCGTCTCGGCTGCCTC
>PLTV01000310.1 GCA_003164635.1 Acidobacteriaceae bacterium | reverse complement strand
AGTGGGCCATCGAGAAGGCCACCGAACTCGGCGTTGCGGGCATTGCGCCGGTGATCGCGCGGCGGACGGAGAAGCATCTGGCCCAGGCCGCGGAAAAACGTGTGGAGCGCTGGCGCCGGATCGCGCACGAGGCAGCACAGCAGTCGCGCCGTTCCGATGTGCCCGTGATTCACGATACGCGCACGCTCTCCGCTTCGGTTGCCTCTGCTTCCGGGGCAACGCGCATCGTTCTCGCCGAGCAGGAGAGAACCGCAACGCTGATAGAAACCGTTCAACGTGCTTTAGCCGTTGTCGCAGAATCCGTGCTCGATTTTCAGATTGCCGTGGGGCCCGAAGGCGGATGGGCGCCGGAAGAGGAAGAGCTGTTCGCAGCCAATGACTGGAAGGCCGTCACTCTCGGCCCGCGCATCCTGCGTGCGGAAACGGCTGCGATTGCCGCGCTCTCGGTTTTCGCATCCCTCTTGGATTAGGCCGGTCTTGTCTGTCTGATTTCAAATATGCGCATAATGCAAGATCAGACCGGCGAGGGCGCCGCCGGCAAGATCTCCGATGATGGGAGTGGCTGCATAACGCCAGTTCGACCCACCCTTGCCAGGAATCGGCAGCAACGCGTGAACGATGCGTGGACCTAAGTCGCGCGCCGGGTTGATAGCGTAGCCAGTGGTTCCACCCAACGACAGGCCGATACCCCAAACCAAACTTCCAACCAGCCATGGAGCCAGACCCGGAGCGGGGCCGGTTGCGGAGACGCCGTGCGAGCCGATGGCCGCGGCGACGACGATGAGAACGGCCGTGCCCATCATCTCGCTGAACATGTTGAAGAATGGACTATGCACCGCGGCGTTGGTACAGAACACGCCCAATTTTGCGGAGGGGTCGGGTGTCTGCGCCCAATGCGGGCCATAGTGAAGCACCATCAGAATCGCTCCAGCCATGGCGCCGAGCATTTGCGCAGACCAGAAATAGAGAAGCTGCGAGAAGTCGCCGCTGTTGATCGCTGCGGCAAAGGTGATGGCTGGATTCAAATGCGCGGCGGAGCTTCCGAAAGCCTGAGAGACGAGCACGCCGCAAAGAACTGCGAGGGCCCATCCCGTCGCGATCACCATCCAACCTGCATCTGCCGCGTAAGACTTCCGCAGAAGGACGCCAGCATTGACGCCTGTTCCCAGTAAAACCAGGACGAGGGTACCGGCAAATTCACCTAACCACACAGAATGCATCGCTGTCTTCCTTGCCGTTGCGCCGGGCCGGCATTCCGCACCGGTGAGACGCGAACGAAACGAGAATTTGCGGAACTCAAGCATGATGCACTGTCTGGCCTAACTTCGCCAAGAGGCCCAGCGCCCAGCAGGTCTATCCGCCTTTGTCATAAACTCGACCTTGAGAGCCGTGCATCGATTTTCGCGCGCAAGATGCTGTGGATCGGCCTTGTTCAAAGAAGATGCCATGAAAACAGACCAGGAACTTTTCGATGAACTCACGTTCTATACGTTGGCGCATGGCGATCCTGCGTTCATTCACCAGAACGTGGTGGATGCCTTCGCGGCGCAACATGCGGACGAGAGCTCGAAGCCGATCTACGTGGTCTTTGCGCTGGTCGGTCTCTACTTGTGCGTAGAGAAAGGCTTCACGGGTAAACAGGCGCAGAAGGCGCACATGCAGCTGGCGAAGCGGCGAAGGAATTGGGTGAAGCCGCCGCTCCCCGCCGATCGAGGGGTGGTTGGAATTGCGGACGTGGTCGCGGCCGGCCCGGGAGAAGAGCGTGATGCCATGATTCACCGCTGGTGCGCGTCGGCGTGGAAGGCGTGGAGTGGAAGCCGGCAGCAGATTGTCGATTTGGTCCGGGTCGAACTTGGTGTCGAGTGAACTTCGGCGGCCGTTACGGTTGCGCGGACGGAATGCGCTGGGAATCCTCGGCCCAATGTGTCAGTAGTTCCTGCACCACCGTGTGTCCCACGGTATATGCGGCCTCAAGCGATGGCAGGTAACCGCTGTACTTGCCGATGCGCTGGGTGGCCAGGCTCTCCGCAGCCGACATGCCGCGGGGCTGGCGGTCGTAATTGCTGACCGTGCGCAGCACGAGAACGCGCTCCTTATCAACCTTGCCCGCGTTGGCCAGGTACTCAAGCGATTGCAGAGTGCCGGTGTCTTCCATTGCAGTGGTGACGAACTCGCCCTGGCCATTCGTAAAGTAGCGCATCCATTCCGACGCCCACGCGTCGAAGAGCTTGCCATGCCAATAGCGCGAAGACGACACTTCATCGCCCATGGCGACAAACGGAGGCCGATCGGCTGATGCTCCGTCGAAGTTGACGCGAATCTGCTTGAGATGTTCGCTATCGGCAAGTGCCGTATTGCGCGTGAGGGTGTAGGCCCATTGCGCCAGCCCTTTGTTCAGCACATACATTTGCCCCGGAAGCGGCACAGCGGGCTCTTCGAAAGGCTTCGACTTGCGCAGCGGTACATATCCGGTGGTCCAGTCCTGCGGTGTCTCTCGCGAATCGATCTCGTAGCCGAGATCGCCATCGACGACCCATCGCGCCCAGACCGCCGACCCAAGCGATGCGCGATCGGGGGTTGCGCCGGCGATGCCCGCAACAATCCAGTAGGCGTGGCTGAAGTCGAAGCGCGGATCGAGGCCGAGGGCCATGATGGTTGCGGCGGCGTGCGCGGTGCCCTGGCCGGTGAGCACGGCCATTTCGCCTTCGTTGTTCATGCGGGCCGCGTGGTAGCCCGCGGGGAGCGGGTAGATGCGGTCAAGATGATCGCGCTCGACCCAGTATTGAAGTTCGCCGGGCTGATCGCCGGTGTCGGCGCCCACTTCAAACATGGCGACAACCACAACCTTCACCACAATGGGCTTGGGTTTCGCCATCGCTGGGCCCGCGAGACAAGCCAAAAACCCCAGCGCAAGAAAACTCCGCATATCGATGGTCATTAAATGCGATGGTAGCGGACTTTGCCGCAACTGCCAAAGCTCTCCGAGCTCAATCGCGATACCATGGGAGAAATCCTGGATGGTCCTGATCCAGCTCATCCGCAAATGGGCTGCGTCCTTCACGAATCATCCTGTCATCTATCGTTCGAAATACGTTCGAGTTCGTTTTGGGAGGTTCCTCGGTGATGAGAAGCGCGTGTCGTGTCGTCATCTCGGTCGGACTGGTGGCTGCATTGCCACTTTTCGCAGCGTCGCAGCAAACAACCGCACCTCAGGGACGCCATTGGTCGATCGTGGTGCATGGCGGCGCCGGTGTGATCGAGCGGCCCGATCTCGGACCCAAGGGCGACGCAGCTTACCGTGAGTCGCTCAAAAAGGGTATTGAAGCCGGCGCGAAAGTGCTGGACGCAGGCGGCTCCGCCCTCGATGCCGTAGAGACCGTGCTGAAGATGTTCGAAGACAATCCACTGTTTAATGCGGGACACGGGGCGGTGTTCACGTCGGAAGGAAAAAATGAACTGGACTCTTCGATCATGGATGGATCGAATCTGAAAGCCGGCGCGGTGGCTGGAGTTACGCACACGCGCCATCCCATCAGCCTGGCGCGGGCAGTGATGGAGAAATCGCCGTACGTGATGATGGCCGGGCCGGGAACGGACGCATTTGCTAAAAGCGTGGGCCTGGAACAGGTGGACCCAAGCTTCTTCTTCACCGAAGCGCGCTGGCAATCGCTGGTGAAGCAGTTGCAAAAAGAAGGCAAGCCGGTGCCTCCGCGTCCCGTGGGCGCGCCGCCACCGGGTGCGATCGACCCAGTGGCTTTTTACGACGAGCCGGGTGACTCACGCAGCCATGGCACCACGGGTGTCGTTGCGCTTGATCGGAGCGGCAATCTTGCCGCGGGAACATCGACAGGCGGATTGCAGGGTAAGATGCCGGGCCGTGTAGGTGACTCGCCTATCATTGGAGCGGGCACGTACGCCTCGAATCAATCGTGCGCGGTATCCGCAACGGGGTCCGGCGAATATTTCATTCGGCTAGGCGTGGCGCGCGAGATTTGCAATCTTGTCCGTTTCAAAGGCATGCCGATTCAGCAGGCCGCGGACCAGGTCATCCACAAAGAGCTCGAAGACCTGCACGGGGATGGCGGCGTGATTGCCATAACGCCCGATGGCCAAACCGCCTTCAGCTTCAATACGCCGGGCATGTTTCGCGCGCGGTTGGCCGAAGGCGGCAAGCTCGAAGTGCACATCTATAAGGATGAGCAGGACGCGAATCAGTAGTCGCTACGCGTGAATGTGTAGACGGGCGAGTGCGGATCGTGCTCGCTTTCGTCCACGTTGATGAGCTCCGCCTTGTTTGCGCTTACGAGCTTCATGCGGAAAGTAATCGGCGCGTCCTGCAATGTCTTGGGCGGATGCGCGCGGCGATGGCTCACCTGGAATGTGAACGTGGATCCATCGAAGCGCGGGCTCATCAGTGGCTCTGGCAAACCGGGCGTCGCCGTCTCGGCCTGTCCCTGTTCCTTGCGATGCAGATAGAACAGGACCGCCCCTGTAAGAGGGCCGCCTTCATCGGTCACGGTGAGCGTCACCGCAGGCAGCCCGTTCATGTCGCAACGCCAGATGCCGAGCACGGCTTGGTTGGCGGTCGACTGCACATTGGAAGCGGCGCTGGCTGCGCCTGCGGCCGCAGCGAAGCCTGGCACGCAGACAAGAGCCGTGGCGAGGGTGGCACAGGCCCCGATGGTAATCAGTGGGTTCTTCATACAATCCTCCAAATTGCCTCTAATCCTTGGGATTTTTGGGGGGCGGCCGGAGTTGTGCAGCAGCCGCAACAGTGCAAGATCCATGCGTCGACCGGATCAGTGTCCGTAACTCTTTACTTCCGCCTCCGACGTTTGTGAGGCCTCATCCAACAGCGGCTCTTTCTCGCCCTTCAGATACTTGTCAAGAAAGGCACGCGTGTAGCGCTGCGTGAGACTTAAGTTGTGGATCGCCACTTCAGTTTCCCTGGCATCCTTTGCGGCGCTCAACGGATAGTCGCTGAAACTGCCGTGAAACAACCCCGGCGCTTTTAAGAGAACGTCGTAACTCCCCGCAGGGCAGAGGTTGAGTTGCGCTTCTACCTTCTTCCGGAAATCGTCGAATTGAGCCGGACTGAACGGCATTCGGTCGTGTGCGTGATCCACCTCAAGCAGCATAACTGGCTGCTGAAACCCCTTGCTGTCGTTGAATTGCGGGAAGGCCGCTACCGGCGGCATTTCTCCATCGAGACTCACGCAGGCATGGAAGCGCACATCGAGCTGGCAAGCTCCAGTTGCAAAAGCGCCTCCGGCGGAATGGCCCATGGCTGCCGCTCGATTTAAATCGAGTCTTCCAAGGAGAGGAAAGTCCGGGCCGCCGCTCTTGTTCAATTCGGCCAGGGTGTTTAAGGCGAATATCTGGTCTTCAGCGCCCTCTCGAATGGCATGCCCAACTGAATCCATCATGCGTTGCCAGCGCTGCTGTTGCGTGAGGCCGGCAGGCTCGGCATCGTGATGCGCAGGGACAACCGTGCCGTTGCGGAATGTAACCGCCGCGGCCATATACGTATGCTCGATCGCCGCCACCACGTATCCATGGCTAACGAGGTCCTCGATCAACGCGGTGTATTCAAGGCCCGTACCGCCCGCTCCATGGGAAAAGATCACCAGTGGAAGCAGACTCTGGCTCTTCGCAACAGGTGCATTTTCGATAGCGTGCGACTTGATGGCACCGGAGACGATAAGCGGCCAATGCGCACCGAATTCGTCGGTCATATGGGATCGGGCTTCCGGATTCGCATCCATCTGTCTTGCACCCGGCAAGTAAGGCTCAGCACCTCCCGCGGCGTTTCGCGGCGCCGGGTACCAGATGTATACCATCAGCGCGCGATGCGCCTTCGGATCTGCTGAATAGGGATCGGAACGCGCATTGTCGGTCCATTCGTAGCCTACTCTTCCAATCCCATCGGGCCCGGATGGAACGGGCAACTTGAGAGCCGCCGGTTGCGCGCTTGCTGTTTGATCGCTTATCGATGGAGTGACTACTGCGCTGGTTTGGCCATGAAGCACGCCGAACGCGCGGGCCACACCGACTATCGCGAAAGCTGCGATGAATGATTTCATCCTCATGGCTGACACCATCTCTTGACGTTACTGCTGTTTGGCAATTGCCGCCGTCGCCAGCGTTCCGCCAAGGCCCATGGTCTCTACGGCAGAGGAAGGCACGATGACCATCGAACCGCGCTCTTTGATGGCTTCGTAGAGCATGTTCATGGCGCGCAGGTGCAGGGCTCCTGGGTTTTCTGCGTAGACGCGCGAGGCCTGGGCGAACTGATCTGAAACCTGCACCTCAGCCTGGCCTAGAATCACGCGTGCGCGCCGTTCTCGCTCAGCTTGCGCTTCCTGCGACATGGCGTCCTCGAGCGTTTGCGGAATGCGGACATCGCGAATTTCAACGGACTGAATCGTGATGCCCCATGGGTTGGTTTTCTCGTCGAGGATCTGTTGAAGCTGGCGACCCATCATCTCGCGCTCGGTGATCATCTGCGCAAGCTCGTGACGGCCAATCGACTCGCGCAATGCTGTTTGCGCGCTCATGTTCACGGCTTCGATAAAGCTTTCGACTTCCAGAATTGCCTTCTCAGCGTTCCACACCATCCAAAACATATTGGCGTCCACGTTCACGGGAACGGTGTCGCGCGTCAACGTCGACTCCGCGGTGACGCTGTGAACGCGCACGCGCTGATCCACAATGGCGCTGATGGTCTCAAGCACCGGCACCATGTGAAAGAAGCCCGGGCCGCGCAGGCCGACGTAGCGGCCCAGGCGCATGAGAGCGACTCGCTCCCAAGGCTGGACCACCTGGATGGCGAAGAGAAAATAGAGCCCGATGAGGGCCCCGATTACCGCGGGGTAAGGCCGGCTCGTGAATGTGCTGCCCAGGGCTCCCGCGCCCGCACACACAACGAACAACGCAATGGCCACACGATTTTTTGGAAGAGCTTGAATCTTTGCCATGTCTTTCATCTCCCTCGCGCCGGCTCTGATGGGAGCCCGCGGAATTCCTCAATCAATTCCTCTACGGTGAAGCCCGCGGCGCCTGCGCGCGAAATGCAATCGGCCACAATCTGCGCCAACTGCCGCTCTCGCTCCGCATCGGCCCGCTTCATCTTTTGTGCGCTGATAAAAGTGCCTGTTCCCTGCTGCGTCTCCAACAGCCCACCAAATTCGAGTTCGCGATAAGCGCGGACCACGGTGTTCGGATTAATGGCAAGATCCACCGCAAGGGCGCGTACCGTCGGCAGTTGATGTCCGGCCGTCAGAAGACCGGAGGCAATGCCGCCACGCACCTGATCGATGATCTGGCGATAGGCCGGCACGCCGCTGTGCAGGTCTAACTGGAAGCGGAAACCGATAGATGAGAGCCGCTGACTCATTGCAAATTCAATGTACTATAAGACTAGTACATTGTGTCAAGAGAAAAACAGAAAAGGTTAAAGAATTTTGCGCTGGACGCCCGGTTTATTCGGCACTCCAAAAGGAAAACGGCCATCCGCGTGGGATGGCCGTTGCTTCAAAAGAAATGGAGGGGGCTATTGCGAGAGGGGTACGCCCTGCGCTCCTTCATTCCGCGCCTGCGCCTTCTGCGTGAGCACCTTGTGCGCGTTGTCTTCCAGGGCCTGAGCTTCCGGCAGATAGGTGAGCGCTTTCTGAATCATGGGGTCCCAATCTGCGCGAGTGCGCAGGCCTTGCGACTCACCGAACTGAATGGTGAAGATTCCGCTCTTGATGCTTTCTTTAACCCAATCTGCCACGCCGTCAAGATCCCCCTGCGTAAACGGGATGTTCTTGCTATTCAGGTACTGCTTGAAATCGTTCATCACCGATTCGTCGACCTGGAAGCTTTTGTCCACCGTTCGGTTGGACAGATAAACAGGTGCGAACAGGAAAAAAACATCTTTCGAAAGCAGCAGTTCCTGGAAGTGATTCGCCTTGGGCGGCTCGATCTTTTCGTCGGGCGTGATGCCGCCGCCACCATAGACTGTGCGGCCTGAATCGGTGAACTTCACTTCGCGATTGGTGGAATCGGGCGCCGATGCGCCGGCGTGGTTGTAGTAGTAGTCATAGAGCGAAACACCGGTGTAGTTACGCTGAATGAGCCGGCCCGATGGCGTGTAGTAGTGATAGGTGGTGAGAGCCAGGCCGGTATTCTCGCTCAAGTTGTATACGGTCTGCACGAGGCCCTTGCCGAAGGTGGTCTGGCCAACGATGAGCGCACGGTCATGATCCTGCAGCGCTCCGCTCACAATCTCGGCTGCCGAGGCGGTTCCGCGGCTCACGAGCACGACGATCGGGAAAGTCTTGCCGTCGTTTCCGTGCACGGCCGTGTAGTTCTGGTCAGGATAAGCGCGCCCGCGCTGCGAAACGATGTTCTGGCCTTTGGCGAGCAGATGGTCGCACACTTCCACGGCCTGGCTCAGCAGCCCGCCCGGATTGTCGCGCAGGTCGAAGACCAGCCCGTGCAGGTCGCCGAAGCCGTCGATGGCTTCAATGACTTCCTGCGCGGTGGTTTCCTGGAATTGTTTCAGATGGATGTAGCCAACGCCGGGGCGGATCTCATATTTAAGGTCAACAGAGGGATTCGGAATTTCGTCGCGGACGAGATCGAAGACCATGGGCTTGGACTGGCCTTCGCGGGTCATGCTGACCTGGACGTGCGTCCCTTTGGGCCCTTTCAAGGTTTTGGCGACGACGTCGGAGGTCATGCCTTCAGCGCTTTTGCTGTCGATAGCGGCGATTACGTCGCCGGGATGAATGCCGGCCTTGAATGCCGGACCGCCCTCCATGGGAAACACAACGTAGACCTTGCCACCGCCAAAAGCCTGCTGGATGGTCATGCCGACGCCGAAGTAGCGCCCGTGCTGATCCTCACGCATTTTGGCGTAGGCTTTCGGGTCATAAAAGTTGGAGTGGGGGTCGAGTACGCGCAACATGCCCGGAATTGCGCCGTCGTAGATGGCCGCATCGGCTTTGTCGCCCTGGATGGGCTCGGCGTAGTTCTGTTCGACGATGGCATAGACATTCGTGAAAGATTTCAGGCTGTCGCGGAGCTGGCTCTCATCCTCAGAGGATTGCGCGCCGACACGGCGCTGCAGCATGCTGCCGACGATGGCGCAAACCGAGAAGAAAAGAATCACTGTGAAGAGGGCACGACGCGCGCGGGGAGTCATCAATTCGAAAAACCTCCAGACGGCTATTGAGTTCAGGCTCCCTGACAGGGGTTCCAATCCAGTGCGGCCAAATTCCGGTTCTGGCGCGGGCATCCCGCTAAAAGAATTAGCCCTGCCCGGCGAATCGTGCACGCCTCCGGCAAGGCTGATGGGATTGGAACACCGTTTAGGGCTTCCCTCAGAGCTGTCCTACGGTAGAGTATACACCCGGTTATTTGACGCGGACTGAGCGGATTCGGGTAGCCTGGCGGCCCTGAAAGGCCCGTGATCAGCGGGTCGCCAACGCGGCAGGATGGCAACTGAACCTGTTGGAAGCGTGGGGATTCTGGAAGGCCGATGGGAATGCTGGCGACATGCGCGAATCTGGCGGCAAATTTGACGCTGAATCGCCGCCGAGTCGCGCGGCTGCTCCCCAGCCATTTACAATCACGTCTATGCTTCAGGTGCGGATCGTGTGCGCCTGGCGTGTCTTCCAACTATGACCCTACGACTCCTCAGCATTCCCGCGGCTTTCGTGTTTGGCACAGCCCTGCTTGCAACCTCCGCCCCAGCCCAGACGCGTCCCGCGGCTCCACAGAGCCCGTATGGCGGCACAACCGTTGAGGATATCGTTGCCCGTGTGAACGACCAGATCATCTCGCAATCGGATTATGACCGGGCAATGAAGGAGATGGACCAGGAGGGTAAGCAGCAAGGTCTTTCGATGCAGCAACTTTCAGAGCATCATCGGGACTTGTTGCGGAGCCTTATCGACCAGCAGCTCTGGCTTTCCAAAGCCAAGGAACTCGGCATTAATGGAGAGACCGAGCTGATTAAGCGCCTCGACGAAATCCGCAAGCAATACAACATGCAGTCGTTGCAGGACCTGGAAAAGGCGGCAAAGGAGCAAGGCGTATCGTTTGAGGACTTCAAGGCTCAGATCCGCAACGGGATCATTACGCAGTTGGTGATGCGCGAAGAAGTTTCACGCAAGGTGCAGTTCACCGAAGGCGAAGTGGAGCGGTATTTTGAAGCGCACAAGCAGGAATACGTCAAGCCGGAAAGCGTGCAACTGAGCGAGATCCTGGTTTCTTCCGGCGCCAACCCCGACGATCAGGAAAAGGTTGCCGCAGCCAAGGCCAAGGCAGACGATATTGAAGCGAAGTTGCATGGCGGGGGAGATTTCAGCCAACTGGCCAAGTCATTCAGCGACGGCACAACAGCTTCTGAGGGCGGCGCCTTCGGAACATTCAAGCGCGGCGGGCTGGCCAAGGTGTTCGAAGACGCAACGTTCCCGCTGAAGAGTGGCGAATATACCGATCCGATTCGCACCAAACAGGGATTTGTGATCTTCAAGGTCGACCAGCACATCGCGGGAGGAGTCCCGGCGTTTAAAGATGTTGAGCAGGACGTGGAGCAGAACTATTACGAGGGCCGCATGGAGCCGGCGATGCGCGCCTATCTGACGCAAATGCGCGAAGAGGCTTATATCTACACCAAGCCCGGCTTTGCTGACACGGGATCGAGCACAAAGGAGATCACGCCCACGTACAGCGTCTACACGCCCCCTTCTCCGAAAAAGAAGAGGAAGGTGGAGCGCACGCGATTCCGCGAGACAGCGCGAACCTTCCGCCAGAAATCGCCACAGGCCGAATCGACCACAGAACCTGCGGCAGCAGCGCCGGCCACCAAGAAGGACGTCAACGCGACGGTGCAGAAGCCCGGCAAAAAGGAAAAGATTCGCTTTGGCAAGGCGCCTACCAAGACGCTGCCGAGTGCCGCCTCAACAGCTACCGAGGATGCGGGAGCTGTCCAGACGCCGGCTGCGGCGGAGCCTGCCAATCCGCTTGATGCTACCAAATCTACTGAGAAAACGCGCTTCAGTGCCCGCGCCAAGGAACAGAAGAAGAACAAGCCAAAGGGCCCCCAGTTGGATAGCGATGCGCCGGCGCCTCCAGATGCCGCTGAGGTTGCCGACCGGCAGCAGCAGGCTGCTCCGCTTGGATTGAACGGCGAGGACACTTCGAAAAAGAAGAAGGGCACGGCGACCACGGGAGACAAGACGAGGCTGAGCGACAAGAACAAGAAGCCAGAGACACCGGAATCGAACCATCCGCCGGCGACGACTGACGCTCCGGCGGCGCAGCCGGCACCGGCACCAGCACCGGCGCAGCCTGCCCCCGCGCCCCAGTAATAAGCAGGAGAACGATGTTTCCAGCGAGGCGGAGGCACATAGCTTCCGCCTTCTGCTTTTTGGGTAACAACAGGCAGGTGCGGTAAGCTTCTGGGCAGGATGAAAGACATTTATATCTCCGATCTGGCGAACTTCGAAGAAGGCAAACTCTTCGACGGTTTTTTCCTCGTTCTGGCTAAGCAGCAGCGGACCACCAAGAACAACAAGCCTTATTTGAGTCTCGTTCTCGGAGATAAGACCGGCCAGTTGGAAGGGCGCATCTGGGAACTAACCGACCCGCGCATTGCGAAGGACTTCGATCGCGGGGACATCGTGAAAGCCCGCGGAAACGCCTCGCGCTTCGATGAGCGCCTGCAGATGAAGATTGACCAGCTCCGTGTCGCATCGCCTCATGAAGCAGACAAGACTGACATGTTGCCCTGCACGCATTGCGACGTGGCTGAACTGTGGCGTCAGCTGGTGGGCTTTGCCGAGAGCCTGACTAACCCTTATCTGAAATTGTTGCTCACCACCCTGCTGGACGATCCCGCACTTTCCGCTGCGTACCGCGAGGCGCCGGCTGCGAAACAACTGCACCACGCATGGCTGGGCGGACTGCTGGAACACGTGATTAGTTTGTGTACCCTGGCCGACCGGGTCGCGCCGCACTACCCGCTGCTTGATCGAGACCTGCTGATGACGGGCGTGATTCTGCACGACATTGGTAAAGTACGCGAGCTGAGCTGGGAAGTTGGATTCGAGTACACCGTTGAAGGAATGCTGCTGGGGCACATCCAGATCGGCGCTGCTTTGGCCGAGCGGACAATGGACAGCCTTCCCAACTTCCCTCCGAAGCTGAAGACACTTGTGCTGCACATGATCCTTTCGCACCACGGCAAACTGGAGTTTGGCTCGCCCAAACTTCCCATGATTCCGGAGGCGCTGGTGTTGAACTTCATCGACGATCTCGATGCCAAGATGCAGGCCGTATCGTCAGAGTTCGACCGGTCGCTGCGCGAGGGCAAAGGCCCGGGTGAGTTGACCAATAAGGTGTGGGCTCTCGATAACCGGCAGTTGCTGAATACGAAGCGGTGGTTGGGAGAGTAGGCGGCAACGCGGCGTTTGAGGCTCGTGCATTCCCGCCCAGATTTCTTACCGAGGTTCGTGTTTGGGTTCGTGCTTTCCCACCCATCGCAAAGGGCGCGATGGATGGGGCACCCGGCAATAGATGAGCACCCGGCTTTCCCATCCGGATTTCTTACCGAGCTTCGTGTTGGGGTTGGTGGTATCCCAGGTCTGAAAATCCAAACCTGGGCAACCAGCGGTTTCTTCGCACTTTGGGTAATTGCTGGTAGAATTTGAGAAGTCGTGGGGCTGTAGCTCAGCTGGGAGAGCGCCTCGTTCGCAACGAGGAGGCCAGCGGTTCGATCCCGCTCAGCTCCACCATTCGACTCTCCTCCCTGCATTTCATTCCCCCTCCCCACCTAAGATTGAAAACAGTCGCACAGGGATGCGTCTGACCTTTCGCGAGCGAGCCCAATTTCACCCAACTGTATACTTGGAGTGCTTCTCGATGAGGTGATCTTTGCCCCAGTCAAGCACGAGCGCCGTTTCTTCGCCGGAGGCACCAGACAACTCGCTCCGCCCGCTCTGCGTTGATCTCGACGGAACACTGATCAAGTCCGATAGCCTCGTCGATTCCCTACTCGTACTCATGCGCACCCAACCAGGCAGAATCTTCCAACTGCCGGGAGCGTTGCTGCGCGGCAAAGCCGGATTCAAGGCGTTCATCGCACGGTCCGTCTCAATGGACATTGCGCATCTGCCGTATAACAAAACCGTGTTGCGGTTTCTGCACCTCGAACATGCGCGCGGCCGGCCGCTTTATCTTGCGACGGGCGCGGACATGCAGCTGGCTACGCGCGTGGGAGGCCACCTGGGAATTTTCAACGACGTGCTTGCGTCCGATGGCAGCACGAATTTGACTGGCCGCAACAAGCTCGACAGCCTGCGCGCGCAGCTTCACTCCGCCGCATTCGATTACATCGGCAACGCATCCCCCGACCTTCCGCTGCTCGCGCATGCAACGGAACCGATGGTGGCCAATCCCAGCATCGGATTGCGGCTGCGGCTGAGAGCTCGCGGGATTCACCCGACACAGACATTCGTTGAGCGCCGCCCCGTAGCGATCTCACTGCTCAACGCTCTTCGCGTGCATCAATGGGCAAAGAACCTTCTGGTCTTTGTGCCGCTTCTGCTGTCGCATGCCGTAACCCCGCAAAAGCTGCTCACGGCACTGGTGGCGTTTGGTTGTTTTTCGGTGACGGCATCGGCCGCCTACATCGTCAACGACCTTCTCGACATTGAAGCGGATCGCAGGCATCCGTCGAAGCGCATGCGCCCCTTTGCCGCAGGCGATCTTCAGGCAATCACCGGGATTTTTCTCGCGGCCTTGCTGCTTCTCGCCGGCTTTTTCACGGCTCGCACTTTGCCCTGGCCATTTTTCGACTGGCTACTTATCTACCTGGGGACAACGCTTGCTTATACGTGGTATCTCAAGCGGCTCGAATTGATCGATGTGCTCGTGCTTTCCGGGCTTTACATCCTACGGCTTCTTGCCGGCAGCGCCGCCACGCAGACGCCAATCTCGCACTGGCTGGCGGGCTTCAGCATGTTTCTGTTTCTGTCGCTGGCCATCGTCAAGCGGTTTGCCGAGCTGGAAAACCTGCGAGTCAGTAATGCTTCGCCTCAGAATGGCCGCGGCTACATTCTGGCGGACCTGAATCAACTGCGGGCGTTCGGCACTGCCAGCGCCTACGCGGCAGTTGTGGTCTTCGCCATCTATATAAGTAGCACCGACGTTGTGAAGCTCTATCGCGAATCGCGGCTCTTGTGGATGATTGTGCCGCTGATGATCTTGTGGCTGAATCGCGTCTGGCTATTGGCTTCGCGTGGAAAGCTGAATGAAGATCCGGTGGCTTTCGCGCTGACGGACTCCATCAGCCTGGTGATCGGTCTCCTGGCGGTGATGATCGTGCTGCTTGCGCTATGACGTGAGCGGATAACCGCCCCCACGTCGGGGATAAGTCCCCGACCTGCCGCCAGACCGAGGTTTTCCGCAGCCTGTTAAGCCCGCCCCGTTTAGTTGAACAGGTCTTTCATTTTGTCGAGCAGGCCTGGGGACGTGGGCTTGTTGTCGACGTTCAAAGATTCGCCAAGCTTGCTGACGAGTTCCCGTTGCGCCCGCGACAGCTTGCGTGGAATCTGGACAAGCACCTTGACGATGAGGTCGCCATTGCCTTTGTCGTTGAGGTACGGTACGCCACGGCCGCGCACGCGGATTTCGCGTCCGCCCTGGGTGCCTTCAGGGATCTTGACGTTGATGGGTCCGTCGATTCCGGGCACTTCAAATTCCGCCCCCAGCGCTGCCTGGGGAAAGCTGATGGGGATGACGCAATGCAGGTCGTAGCCGCGGCGTTCAAAAAGGTCGTGCGGACGAACGGAGAGCACTACGTACAAATCGCCGCGGGGTCCGCCGGACCGGCCGGCATCGCCTTCGCCGGTGTAGCGGATGCGGGTTCCTTCTTCAACGCCGGGGGGAACCTTCACGGTGAGTTTGAATTCGCTGCTTACCCGCGTTTGTCCGCGGCAGGTTTGACACGGATCGCCGATCACCTGGCCGGTGCCTCCGCATGCGTTGCACGTCCGAGCCACGGAAAAGAATCCCTGTTGATAGCGCAACTGGCCGCGCCCCTGGCATTGCCCGCAGACGCTTGGTCCGCGGCTGGATGCTGTCCCCTTGCCGTGACAGGTGACGCAGGTTTCAAGACGGCGAATCTTGACTTCAGTCTCTGTTCCGAAAAAAGCTCCCTCGAAGTCTATGGTCAAATCGAAGCGCAGATCGTCGCCGCGCTGTTGCCGCGAGCCGCGCTGCTGGCTTCCGCCGGCGTTGAACATTTCGCCAAACAGATCGCCGAAGATATCGCCAATATCGACGCCGCCAGCAAACGGACTTCCGCCATTGACCCCGCCCTGGCCGCTTAGGCCTGCGTGCCCGTAACGGTCGTATACGGCGCGCTTGTCGCCATCGCTCAACACCTGGTAGGCCTCGCTGGCCAGCTTGAACTTCTCTTCAGCGGCGTGATCCCCCGGATTGCGGTCGGGATGGTAGCGGAGCGCCTGCTTGCGATAGGCGCTCTTCAGCTCCTGATCGTTGGCATCCCGTGAAACTCCGAGAACCTCGTAAAAATCTGCTTTGCTCACGTTTGTCTTAGAACTCATCTCCGTCTCGAGTTTGTTGCTTGGTAAATCGGCACTATTCGGTTATCTGTTTAGAGTTATGGGCCACGCGGACCAATGCCGGCCGCAGAAGCCGCTCGCGCAGCTTATATCCGCGCCGTATCTCCTCGGCCACATGCTGATCGGGAAGGTCTTCGCGTTCCACCGAACCGAGCGCTTCGTGGAAGCGTGGATCGAACGCTTCGCCTACGGTGGGGATGGGATTGACCTGCAATTGGCGCAGAACATCGTCCATCTGCTTGACGATCAGCTCCACGCCATGGCGCAATTGCTCAGCCGTACTGGTTGACTTAAGAGCCAGCTCGAAGTTGTCGACTACGGGTAAAAAGTGTTCAACCACGTTGCCGGTTGCATAGTCGCGGTAGTCGGCCTTTTCACGCTCGGCGCGCTTGCGTGCATTTTCAAACTCAGCCTGCAGCCGGGCAACGCGATCAAGAAGCTGGTCGCGCTCGCCCTTCAACTGCTCAATCTCCACCTGGGTCGAAGTTGCCACATCCGGCGCCGGGATAGCCGATTCAATGCGCAAATCTTCTGCTGCTTTCGCTGACGCTTCCTCGTGCTGCTCCACCACGCTCAATTCGTGTTGTTCTTTTGGCATGACTCTACGATTTCTCCGAAAAATCAAGTATTCCTGATTTCCTTCTCTTGTGCGGTGCCGCGACCTGACCCCGGCATCCTCTGGATTGGATTCGTCGCGATGCTACTTGATCCATTTTACCGGTTTAAGCAGCTTCATCCGGCCATGGAAAGGCAGACTACAATACCCGGCCTACCGGAACGTCCCAGTCCATTGGACCCTCGAGGAGCCGCTCGGACAGGCGAGCGATGTACCGGACAGCCTGGATCATCTCCTGATATTGAATCCGCGTGGGGGCAATTACGGCCACCGTTCCCAGGGTCGCACCGCCCAGGCGCGCAGGCGCACCAATGAGGACCAGGTCCTGCATAGCGGGGGAGGCTTCATCGAGCCCGACGACCACCCGAACCTCCTGCTGGCGCCCGTCGACATAGGCATTCAGCAATTCCACCAGGCGCTGCTTGGTTTCAAGGGCGAGCAGCAGTTGGCGCAGCCGTTCGCGGTCTAATTCAGCGGTGATGAGATTGGCCATGCCATCCACAAAGATATTCGGCGACACCTCGCTTGCCGCGAGCGCTCCCTTGCGGCAAAGCTCCTCGATGGAGGCAAGCATCTGCTGATAGGCTTCGCGCTCGACATCGATGCGCCGCGCCACTTCGGCTCGAATGCGCTCAATGGGCCAGCCGCGGAAGTTCTCATTCAGATAGCGCGCCGCGGTTTCCAACTCCAGATGCGTCAATTCCTTGTCGAGAATGAGCACGCGATCCTGAACGGAGCCGTTCTGGGTGACGAGCACCGCAAGCACGCGCCCGGTGGCCAGCCTTGAAAAGTGAATGTGTTCGAGAATCTGGCCGCTTGCGGAACTGGCGATTGCCACGCCCAAGCCGCTGGAGATGAGCGCAAGGACGTGGGAGGTGCGCTCAAGGTATTCGTTGGAACTGGCGACGCCTGTGAAGCTTTCCTCAATCTGCTCGCGGCGCACATCGCTGAGTTGCCCTGGGCCCAGCGACGAGGCTCCCTGCCCCATGGCATGGGCGGACTGGTTTCCCGCTGCGAGGCGTCCCGGCTGGGTGATTTGTTCAACGTAGTAGCGAAAGGCTGCCGCGGTGGGCACGCGGCCGGCCGACGTATGCGGCTGGTCGAGCAAGCCGGCCTCACCGAGGGTTGCCATGACATTGCGCACCGTGGCGGAGCTGAGACCCTCGCGGTCGGCGAACGAGGCGGCAACCGCCTGCGAGGCAACAGGTTCGCCCGTTGCGATGTAGAGCTCGATGATGGCCGTCAGCACCAGGCGCTCGCGCGGGCTGACTCGCATCTCCGCCATGATTCCCTTTTTCCTCGGCCTGCCCCAAAGGCCGAAAGCTTCCGGATCAGGCTAAACGAGTTAATCGACAAAATCGCCGTACACGTCGCGATGAGGCCGCAAAAACTACGGATTTCCCCTGTTTAATCGTAGAGACGAGCCTCCGCGCATGTCAAGCAGAGGCTGGGGTTAGCGCATCCGAGGGTGCACGCGGAGGCACGGTCGGGATCTCCACTGCCAATCCCCAAACCTGAGCAGTCTGATCGGATCCTCATGGGATCGCAGCGGCACTCCGCTGTTTATGTCGGCGAGGAGCGCTCAATCCGCTTTGAAACGGGTGTCGGCTTCAAGGCTTGCGTTCCCCGCCACCGGATTTATTCCAGAGAGTGAACGTACATGTTTCCGGGACTGGCGATGGTGTAGGGAGAGCCGGATGCTTCAGTGACGCTGGTTGTGGTGACCGTGTAGACCCAAAGCTTGCCGCCCTTTGCGTCGCTACCCAGCACATACATGTGATTTGAGTCATCCCAAAGGATGGAGCTGATATCTTCGCCGGCCAGCAGCGCCTTGTATTTTGTCACCGGACTGGCGCCATTGAAGTGAAACAGGAACAAGCCTGCGGAGCCACCGGCAGCGAGCACCTTGCCAGACGGAGACATTCGCAGTGCGGCGCAGGCAAGACATTTGTTATCCCAGTTGGAACTCACAGGCAACGTGGGCATATTCTTTGACGTGCTGGTTGTGGTCAGGTCTCCTTTGGAGTTGGCCGTAAAGCTGCCGATCACGACCGGCCCATAGGCCTGGACGGTGTCGCCATCTCTCACGTAGTCCTGCGCATACATCGTCATGGCGTAGTGATCGGTAGGATCTGTGGCAATGGCGATCGGGCAGTAATACCCCGAATCTCCACCGTCCGGGTTGTAGTTATCGTTCGGCGCCTCAGGCAATGCCGCGTTGAAATCTCCCTCATCGGGCGTATCGGCAAGTTCTCCATTGCTTAAACGCTCGAACGCATAGACACCGGGGTTTGGGCCACTGCCTTCGATATCGTTGCAGTAGGGGTAGTAGGCGAACTTGTTGTTTCCAAGAATGCCGAGCTGCGCATTCGTGCCGAGTAAAAGGGACGTGCCGCCGTATCCGATATCGCCATCTGCGCTCAGGAAGGTGAGCTCGCCGTTGCTCTGAACTTTGAAAGTCTGGAACGTCAACGTGCACCAGCCATCCGCACCGGGCCCGGTACTATTTGTCCCGTTATACAAATACTCGCCGGAGTGGTCGACTCTCATACCCTGCCCGGTTGTAATGATGGGGCAACCGGTAAACGCCTGGGGGTTTGTGGTTGTCGCCTTCTTCAATGCGCCGCTGGACGCCATTGAAAGCGAGTCGATGATCACGCTGTTGGGCTCGAAGCCAAAGAGATAATTTCCGTTTGCCGCCATAACCGACGTGCTCAGGTTGAAAGGCGATCCCGGCACCGCAGTGAGTTTCCCGTTTGAGGCTGCGGAGTAAGCGACAATCTTGCTGCCGCTGTTGACGTAGATTCGCGCGACAGATGCGGAGGCGGTTGCGGCAGCATTCGCCTCGGTTGGATCGGTGGGAGAGAGAGCCCGTGCTCCTTCAGTGCTCGCAAGGGCAACCAAACAAACTGCAAGGCAAATTGAACGTGACATCGCGGATTCTCCATTCTGACATTGTCTTTCGGGGGAGACCGATTACGGGGGAGTAATCGGTCATGAGGATACGCTTCGAAGAATGGCGCGCGCAAGCGGGAACGGAAGCGAATTGACATTCATGCTTAGCCGGCATCTCTTCCTATGCTTCAAAGCGATGAATAATGAAACCTGTATCCAGCATTGCGCTAAGTTACTTTCAGCCCGAAAGTAACTCTTTACTTCGGTCAGAACAAGTCAGAACAGGATGTTATGGGTAACTCGCGCAGAATCATTAAAAAGGAAGCGCCTCGTCGCCGGTGAGGATGCGTGCCTCGCCGCGGAAGAGGTGATAGCGGTCAAAGGACACGTCGTCCATCATCGTCACAAATGGGCCGTAGGCTCTGAAGCTTTGGTTCCACTCGTGCACCATCTCACTGCGCCGGCCGCGCCAGATCGTCACGCTGCGCGAGGGGCACATGTACTCTACGTTGCCGAGCGTCTGCGGTGCGTAGTCGACGAGAATGTCACTGCGAACGATGGGCTGCCGCGGTCCAATATCCGCCTGCACCGTGAGGCGGACAATGGCTCCGGTTTCAGGATCGATTTGAATCTCGCCGTGATAGGCAGAGAGTTTGCGAAACACGGTGATCCCGGTGCCCTCTGCCAGGCAGCAGTACGTTACTTCGTAGTGCGATCTAGCTTGCGGCACGGCGTATTTGAAGGCCGCGCGCATTCCGCTCGCATGCTGCTCCCAGCCTCGCCATTCCAGCCGGCTTTGCGCCGCATCTACGATGACCGTGCTGAGAATTGGACCGAACGTCCCTCGCGTGTCCATGCCCTGGGATCGCGATGTCTCCCTGGTGACCAACCCGGACCAATGCCCTTGCATGGCATTCATCTCTTCCTGCGCCGAGACATTCTTGCGGCCCATTCCGCTGGCGTCCGCCACTTCGGCACCGTTGCGATAAAACATGGTCGCGCTCAAAGTACCCTTGGGCTGCAGCAGTTGATCGACCGGAGGAACCTTCCAACTTTCTGACTCCTTTTGCTGGGGTTGCCGGTACTGGTGGATTGTCCTGACCGCGTAAAAATTCGGCAGGCGCACCATTGCTTTGGACACATACACGACAGTCTTCGCCAGCATCCTGCGTTGTTCCTCGATACTCGGCGCGGGCATTGGCGCTTTCACTTCCGGAGGATCAAGAAACGACGAAGCATCGGCCACCGCCACCAGTGCGGCATTGGTTTTCGAACCGTGCAAGCGCTCCTTCCAATCGTCAAGCTGCTTCGCGCTCATGCGCTCGGTGAGTTCGAGCGATTCAAGGCGTTTCGCTGCGTCGCCGTCGGAGAGGCCATGGAATGTTTGCAACAGTGCGTCGAGTTTCGCAACAGAAACGCGCGCCGCAGGCACGGGTGGGTCGTCATAGAAGATGGGCTGGTTGTAATAAGCGGCGCTCGTCTTCACGGTGAGGGATGCGTCCTTCAGCAGCACGCGCAGCGGTTGGTATTCGTCGGCAGTGCGCGCTCGCGGGGGGTCGAAGGACAGCGTGTAGTACGCGCTTTCTTTATCGATCGCCTCTTCCAGGGCGCGCTCCAGGTCTTTCCTGCCGGTGAGCACTTCTCCGCCGCTCTGCGGAGCGAGTACCTGAAGCGACAGGGCCCACGAGTTTTTCTGCCTTTCGGTCGCAACGCCCTTGTGCGACTCCTTGTAATCGAAGACGCGATCCGCCGGATTGGGCCACGCCGATATGCCCGAAAGCACAACGCGCGCTTCACGGATGCGCGTTGAAAACTCTGTGATGTAGTCGAACGAATCTTCGCAGCCTTCGCCGGTGGGCCATCCATTCCCCATCCAGAACACCAGCTTGCGGCCCGGTCTGCTTCTCTCTTCGATGACAATGGATCCGAGGGCGTTGAGCGAGAAATTGTTTCGCGAATTTCGGATCGCGATTCCCTGGAAACGGTTTAACTGGTAGAGCCCATCTGCCGTCCAGATCAGTCGCATGACCTTTCTGATGGCGAGTTCCGAAGCGATTGCATTGCCATCGCGCGATGGTCCTGACGTTACGGACAGACCCTTCGAGGACAACACGTACACCAACGCCGGGTGCGGCAGATCGCCCATGCTGCTTTGCAGATACTCTGCGACCGCATGTTCGGCCTGCTTTGACTCTTCGGATGCGAGATTGATTTCATCGAGAACGAAGACGACTTCCACGTTGTGCGGCGCATTGGGGTCGGCGTTGGCGGCATGGAACGATACGAGCTGCTGCGGCTGATCGTCATCGAGGATAGTAAAGTCGTTCGCGCCAAGATCGGTTACGGGCTGACCGGACGCGTCCCGCACCGCGACATCGAGACGAATCAGGCCATCTGTGCCGTCGGGTTGCGGCGCGGCGTCGTGCATTTGCTTCGGGGCCGGTATCGATGTTGCGAGATCGACGGCTTGCTGTGGGAGCAATGCGCAAGGCCAACCGAGAAGAACCGGCAAACACAGAGTGAGCGAAAACCCAAAGTGCCGCATCGTGACCATGAGTCCGCCCCCGCGAACCTCAGTTATAACCGTTTCCAACCCCGTTATCAGGGCTGATTGTAGTAGCCCGTGTTGGTGCGTGCCGTGAGTCCCGGCTTTCCTATTTCGACTTTCAGGTCGTGATACTGGTTCGCGCCATCGGCCCGCGGCGGATCGAACGTAATGGCGTAGTACGAGTCAATATCCTGCACGCACCGGCTGATCTGGCCCGCCAGATCATTATTGGGAGACATGACGCGTCCCCCGGTCTGCACGGCAAGAACCTTCAACCCAAGTTCAGAAGGATTGGCTTTGCCAACTGTCTTCACCGGTTTCAGGAAGCCCTCGTAAAGGTACGTTCCCGGTTCGGGCTCGCCCACGGCCACGCTGTAGACCGTGATCTGCGCCTCACGAAGCGTGGTCGACAGGTTCACAATTTCGTTGAACATTTGTTGCTGGCCCTTGTCGCTCGGATTCATATCCGGCCGATCGAGCAGTGGCCATCCGGGGCCTGTCCAGAGCAGGAGTTTCCTGCCCGGCCGCTTACTCTCGGCGTTCGCAATTTTCGCCATCCATTTGACTGAAGACTCGAAGCGCTCGATCTCTCCGTATTGGCCTGCGCCACGGCCCAACGCGCGAAAGCCCGACTCAGTCTGCTCCAGTTGCGCCGCCAGCGCATTGCCATCGACAGAAGCCTGCAACAGCACTTTCGCGCCCTCATCGGTAAGCAGGAATACGGATACCGGGTGGGCCAGATGACCACCATTCTTCCTTAGGAACTTTGCCATTTCATCGCGCGTCCGCTTCGCCGCGGGTGCATCGAGATTCACCGCATCGAGCAGCAGAATCACTTGCGCACTGGGGTCGGCGGTTGGCGAATCCACGGCGCGAAACGAGACGATTTTTTGCGGAACGTTGTTGTCTTTCAACAGAAAGTCCTGAAGTTCAAGCCCGGAAACAAGCCGCCCCGATTTGTCAGTCACGGCAATATTGAGATGAACGCGCCCTTCCGCGGAGCTGCTTGTTGCCGAAGGCTGGTCGGGAGCAGGAGGCGCCGGTTGTTGCGCATACGCCCATACAGCGAACGAAAGATAAAACACGCATCCAAGTCGCATCGGCTTTATCATGCAGTGCGCCTCCCTTCGGAAAGCTTGTGGCCACGCGCCTTCGCCGATCTCAGCAATTGGCGCCCCAACGTAAAAGCCCTTCGTCCATTGCACTCTCAGCGCGAATCGCCATTCGGCGACTTGGGCTGATTGTAGTACCCGCTATTCGTGCGCACACTTGCGCCCGGAGTATCGACCACTACCTTCAGATCGTGATACTCGTCCGCGTGTTCCGCGGGCGAGGGATTGAATGAGATTGTGTAGAACGCGTTGGCGTCGGCGATGCAATTGTCAATCTGTTCGGCAAGGTGATTGTCAGGTCCTAGAATGCGGCCGCCGCTTTGGATGGCCAATACCTTCAGGGCCAGGTTTCCAGTGTCTGCTTTGCGCGGAGAGGGTACGCCTTTCAAGAAATCTCTGTACATCAAGGTCCGCGTCTGATCGGTTTCAACATTGACAGGCGTCACACTGTAAACCACCATGCGCGCTTCGCGCAGCGCGGTAGAAAGCTGGACGATGTTCTCGAAATAGTGTGACTGATCCTTGTCAGAAAAGGTGAACTGATGACTGTTCATCATCGGCCATCCCGGTCCAATCCAGATCAGCAGCTTTCTCCCCGGCACATGAGCTGAGTTGTCGGCGATCAATTCCATCTGGTGCAGCGACAGTTGGAAGCGCTGCAAATCGCCGTCGGCGCCCATGGCCGTGTAGACACTGTGGAGACCGCCCTTGATCTGATCCAACACGGTGGCAAGCGCATTGCCATCGGTGGAGGGCCGTGGTTGGACGCGAATTCCCGCGTCCGTCATCAGAATGAGCGAAACGGGCTGGGCCAGGCGGCCGCCATTCTCGTGGAGAAATTTCTCCAACTCCTGGCGCGCGAAAGAGACTTGCTGAAACGGCAGGTTCACCGTATCGAATACGAGAAACACGCGGACCGGGGGGTTGGCATTGACATTCACTCCATCGAATGACCGAAAAGAGAGAATCTTGCGAGGGCGGCCGTCGTCAAGCAAGGTGAAATCCTGCGGACCGAGACCGGACAGGGCCTTGCCGGCTGTGTCTGCCACCATAACGTCTAAATGAATTTTTCCTTCCGGCGTGAAAACGCTCGAAGGCCGCGGCGTGGGGGATGGCCGCGTAACGAGACCGGGATCTTTCGGCGATTCGGGAGGTTGAGGAGTTGGGGAAGCTTGAGAGGCTTGTTGCGCAGCCGGGTCGTCCGCGGGGCCTCCCACCTGCGCGAGCGCCGCGGACGACAACGATAGAAATGCAACAAGACCCGCCAGACACTGCATCTTCATGCGCATGGACTTCCTCAAATTGCCGATCAAATTCCCGCTCGCAGTCTATCCCAATGCGCCGGTTCATAATAGAAAATGCGCTTGCGCCTGCATGACGGCGCGGATGAACCGAAAGTCGTCAAACCGCCGCACCAGGCGATCGTCCCGGTACGCAACACTGGTTTGAACCATGCGAACCCCAGGTAAAGATTTGACCGCGAGCGAAGACCGCGGTTAGGAAAAGTTCGTATTCAGATTTCTTAAGGAGTTGATAGCAATGACCGCACGATTCGGAGAATCCAGGCAAAATTCGAGCAGAACACCGATCGTTGCGTTCCTACTGACAGCCTTCTGTCTATGGGGTACCGGCATTGTGAAGGCGCAGAGCACCTCCGCGCCTGGCGCGGCGGTTGGGCTCGACCAGCAGGGCTGGCTCAAAGATGTGAGCGCCTGGCGCGCACAGCGCGAAAAGGAGATCGATGCTCCGGACGGATGGCTTACCCTGGTGGGACTCGAGTGGCTCAAACCCGGCGTCAATACGGTGGGCGCCGCGACGGACAACCAGATTCGCATTGCCGCGCATGCGCCCGATCATGTCGGGGTGTTTTCGGTCAGTGGCGATGGGGTGCAGTTCGCGGCGCCCGCGAGCGGTTTTCCGGCCGACCTTCAACTGGATGGACAAGCGCCGCACGAAGGCCCGCTGAAGATCGACGACCTGACACCATCGGTTCTGACATGGCATGGTCTCTCATTGATTGTTCTCAATCGGGCGGGCCGTTTTGTGCTGCGCATTAAGGATGCCGGGGCGCCCACGCGCACGGCCTTTCACGGGCTCAACTGGTATGCGCCCGACCCGGCGTTTCGCGTCGAGGCGCGCTGGATTCCCTACACGCCGGCGCGCATCGAGAAGATTCCCACGGTGCTCGGCAACACGCTCGATCTGCCCTCACCCGGCGTGGCCGAGTTCACGCTCTATGGGAAAACTCTTCGCCTTGAGCCGGTTCTCGAAGACCCGCATGGCAAGACCCTTTTCTTCATCCTGCGCGATCAGACCCGCTACGACACCACTTACCAGGCGGCGCGCTTTCTGCATACAGAGTTTCCGGACCACGGTCTCGGTCAGCCGGGACAGCTGACGCTCGACTTCAATCGGCTTGAAAATCCCCCCTGCGCCTACACTCCCTACGCGACGTGCCCGCTGCCGCCTGAATTCAACCGTTTGCTGATTCGGATCGAAGCGGGCGAAAAGCGCTATACCCCTTAGGCCATGTCTGCAAGTGCATTTGGAGTTGCGAACAAAAAATGAAAAGCGGTTACTCGCCGGGCTGGTGGCCGCAGGTACGCGCCCTTTCCATCCCGGCAGAAGAACCGCTTCACTCTCCGCACGCTCTGGAGCTTCTTACCGGCTGGTGATCACACCGTTCATGCCGTCGGGATAGAAGCCGCCCGACGATGTGCCGCCCGCATACACAATGTTGAGCACTTCGGAGGGTGTGCGGGGGATCGCCAGCGCATTGCTGTTCACATCGAACGGATGCGATGACGTCGGAGGAATGTCCTGCGAGTCAACCGCGGGGCTGGTTACATTTGCCATCAGGCATCCGAGGCGGATAGCGCCCGAATGGAAAGCCTCGACGCTCAGAATTGCGCCGGCAGCCGCCAGGTAGGTCTTGTTGCTGATCAGGGGAGCCGCTCCAAGATATGCGCTCACGCCCACATCTTCGAACTGCCGCGCCAGCTTCAGCCAGCTTGCGACGCTGGAATATCCGTAGCCCAGCGCATTGAGGTTGATCGCAGGCTTCTTTGCCGCGTCGGAGCCCAGAGCAGAACGGAGGTACTTCACGTGATCGATTTCCTCATCGCGCAATGCGGTCGCCAGAAGCGCCATGGGAGAGCTTGAGAAATTCGGCACCTTGCTGCCACCGGTTGTTGGCCCGCTCTCTTCCGACTTCGAGATCACGCCCAATTGCACGAGCGTCGACCCATATGTCGACATGGCATAGAATTCTGCTTCGAGATACTCCAGGTTCAAGGCGAAATTCAGAATGTCTGCATCGTCGATTGCGGTAGCCGCTTCGACTCGCGTCGCGCCCGCTCCAAACTTGCTGCCGATGATGGCTGCACTCGCCAAACCCAGACCCGTGAAACCTGCACCCTTCAGAAAATTACGCCGGTCTGCCGCATTCTTTTCCATCAAATTCTGTTCCATATTTATCTCCTGACTACTTTTTGTCGTGCGTTGACGACTTTGCGGCAGCAGAGTCCGACCTCCTGCGCGCGCTGTGGACATGGACGAGCCTTACCTTCACAATCCGGAATCGGAACGCTTCCGCTTGGGGAAAATCAACCTCGAAATCGGCGACTCCTGCAACCAGAACGGACCACTCTCTCGATCGGATTGCCCACGCTAAAGAAGAGAAGGGGGACATGACAGATGCGCCTCGCGGCTCGAAACCCTTGTAGAATCAGGGAAACGCGTATCGATCCTTGGCTTTGGCCGCTTCCTAGCTTGGAAGATGAGGGGAAACGCGCAGGAAATGCTTTCATGCCGCCAAAAATTGAAGACCTTCGCATTCAGTGGACCAAAGTCGTCTTGCCGCCAGTGTTTCTGGAGGAAGACCTTCCGATCACCGAAAACGCAACGGCGACCATTTTTAATGCGCGTAGCGATGTCTCCGCCATTCTCGCCGGACGCGATTCGCGCCTGCTGGTTCTCGTGGGCCCGTGTTCCATTCACGACACGCGCGCCGCCCGCGAGTACGCGTTGCTTTTGAAATCCGCTATCAGAGAATTTTCCGCGGATCTGCGCATTGTGATGCGCGTTTATTTTGAGAAACCACGGACGACGACCGGATGGAAGGGCCTGATCAACGACCCACATCTCGACCAGTCGTACAAAATCAACGATGGACTGCGGCTGGCGCGGCATCTGCTGATCGATCTTGCGGAAAACGGCGTTCCCACCGGGACTGAATTCCTGGACATGATTTCGCCGCAGTACATTGCCGGGCTGGTCAGTTGGGGCGCCATCGGCGCGCGCACCACTGAGAGCCAGGTTCATCGCCAGTTGGTTTCCGGCGTCTCGTGCGCGGTCGGCTTCAAGAATGCGACCTCGGGCGACGTGCAGGTCGCCATTGACGCGATTCTCTCGGCGGCTGAGTCGCACACTTTTCTAGGCCACAGCAAACACGGCCAGTCAGCCATCTTCGTTACGACGGGAAATCCGGACTGCCACATTATTCTGCGCGGAGGGCGCGGTTCAGTGAACTACGCCGCGGAAGCTGTGGAAGACACTGCACGCAAAATGGCGATAGCCGGCGTGAAGGCGCGCATCATGATCGACTGCTCTCACGCCAATAGCAGCAAAGACTACCGCCGCCAATCCCTTGTCTGTCACGAAGTCGCAGCGCAAATCGCCGGCGGCGATCGCCGCATTATGGGCGCAATGATCGAGAGCAACCTGGTGGCAGGCGCGCAGAAGCTTATTTCCGGCCAGACGCGGGAGTCTCTCGTCTACGGGCAAAGCATCACCGACGCGTGCATCGACTGGCCAGAAACATATGCGCTGCTCGGCGAGTTAGCCGGTGCCGTCCGCGCTCGTCGCAAGACGTAGGGCGAGTTCGATTCGTATCTTCCGGAAAGCGGATTCAAGCGGGATCGACGCGCGGAATCAAAATGGCGAACGCCGTACCTGTTCGGCCCGGGGTTCGGCAACTGCGCACGCGGATCTTCCACCCGTTCTTCTTGATAATTTCTGAAGTCACCCAGAGCCCCAGGCCGGTGCCCGTCTCGCCTTTCGTGGTTACAAAGGGTTCAAAAATAGAAGGCAGCACCTCGGGAGTAATTCCGGTTCCGGTATCGGCGACGGTCACGCGAACCCAGCGCCGCACGCTGCCTTCGAATCCTTGATGGTCAGAGACGCGGATCCTCAATCGGCCACCGCGGCGCATGGCGTCGATGGCGTTGCCGATCAGATTGGCCAGTACCTGGCGTAACTCTCCCGGGGTAGAAAGCACGCGGACCTCTTCGGGTTCGGAGAGCACTTCGCGTTCGACGGTGATGCCCGTCGTGGCCATGCGCGACGCATTCAGCTTGATCACCGAATCCAAAACCGGCGCTATGTCCGTCGCCAATGGCTGTGCCGGTTCCCGATAGAAGCGCAACGTCTGCTTGGTGATCTCGGTAACGCGCGCCAGTTCCTGCTCGGCGTCTTCAAGAAACATTTTTCTCTGCTGTTCGGAGAGATCGCCTTGCATCAGGAAGATTAGATTCGTGATGGCCTCGAGCGGGTTATTGATTTCGTGCGCAATGCTGGCGGCCAGGCGACCGGTGACGGCCAGCTTCTCTGAGCGCAGCAGCGCCTCTTGCGCGCGCGCGTACTGCTGAATCTGATCGCGAATTTGGTATTGCCGTTGCCGCCCACGCAGCGCAATCTCAAGCGTGCTAAGCAACGTTTCAGGGCGAATGGGCCGTTCCAGCAGAAACAGGTTGCCCAAGGGGCGGCGCAGTTTGCGCAGGCGTTCACTCTCTGCAGTCACGCGACCGCTTACGGTAAGCAGGATGACGGGAAAGTCGGACCACGGGGGCTGGTTGTTCAGCTCGTGGAGCAGCGGCGCAAGGGAGTTGCCGCCGAATGCTTCCTCAGAGATCATGGCCGCGCCCACGCCCACGCGGACATACTCGCACAGCTCGGCCAGGCTGTCCGCAATGTGACAGGGCATCTTCTGGCGCTCAAGCAAGCCCGCGATGAGGCGCCCATCCTTGCCGGTGGGGGTAAAGATAACCGTGCGCAGGTCGCTAGTGGCGATTTCAGTCAGCAGAGACGATCTCCACGTTGGCCGGGTTTCCGTTGAAATTGGGCACACCCGTGAGGACGCCGCTGAATTCCTTAAGCGACCGGCCCACCAGCACGCCGCCGGCATAGAGCTTTAGCTCGCGAATAGCATGCTCGTGCGGTCCGCTGCGCTTCTTGACGACGGAAAGCGCCTGGCGGATTTCGCCGCCAAACTCGAAGTAGCGGAACAACAGCACCGAGTCGGCAAGGTAGCTCACATCCACGGGCGTCGGCATATTCGAGCCAATGAATCCATGCTGCGCAAGCGTGAGAATGGTGGCCACCCCTTGCTGGCTTAGATAGCTGAGCAACTCATGCAATTGCATGGCGAGGAACTGCTCGTGCGGCATGGCGTTGAGAAAGCCATTCATGCTGTCGATGACCAGCACGCGGAGGTTTTCTTCTTCAACCATTCGGCGCACGCGCGCGACAAACTCGCCAGGAGCCAACTCGGCTGGGTCCACCTGCTCGATTTGAAGCTTGCCGTTGGATAGGTAGGTGGCCGTGTGCATGCCGAGGCCCTTAGCCCGCTCAATCAACGTGGCGAACGCCTCGTCGAATGTGAAAATGACGGCTTTCTCGCCGCGTTCGGCCGAGGAGAGCGCATACCGCAATGCCACAGTTGACTTGCCGCATCCGGCCGGGCCCATAAACAGCGTGCTGGTGCCCGTATCGATTCCGCCGCCGAAGAGATCATCAAGTTCTCTCACCCCGCTGGCCACCGGCTTGCGCACGAAGCCCGGCTTATGTTCTGAAGCAATGAGCCGCGGGTAGATGGAAAGGCCGCCCGTCTGAATGGTGTAGTCGTGGAAGCCCTCGCGAAACGAGGAGCCGCGCAGCTTGCGCACCTCCATGCGGCGCCGCTTGATGCCGAAGTCGCGCTCAAGGCTTTGCATGATGATGACGCCGTGCGCAATGCTTTGCAGTTGCAGATCGTGGCTGCCTTCCGCGGTACGGTCATCGAGCAGCAGCACCGTGCAGGCGCGGCCGGCGAAGTGGCGCTTGAGTGCGAGAATCTGACGGCGGTACCGTAATGGATCGCGAGCCAGCATGCGCAGCTCAGAGAGCGAGTCAAACACGACCCGCTGCGGCTTATTTATGTCCACCTGCTCGAGGATGGCGGTGATTGTGTCGGCCAGCTCCACCTCACTGGGATGGAATACGGTGTATTGCGCCTCGCCGCTCAGGTCGTCCTGGGGGGGCACCATCTCGTAGATGCCCAGCGAATCAGTCGGCCAGCCATGGGAGCGCGCGACCTGCTCGAGCTCGGCCTTGGACTCAGAGAGCGTGACATAAATAACTCGCTCGCCAAGGCGGATTCCCCGCAGTAGAAACTGCAACGCCAGCGTGGTTTTACCGGTGCCGGGATCGCCTTCCACCAGGTAAAGATGGCCCCCGGGAAGGCCGCCATTCAAAATGTCATCGAGGCCTTCAATGCCGGTGGAAATGCGTTCCAAAAGGTCGGGCGTGGTTACGCCGACGGGAGATGCTTTCGGCTGAGGCCTGGCGTCCGCTTTCTGTCGACCGGGTTCGCGTTGTTCGTTCATGTCCTTCCTCGGAAAGCCATTTTTTGATCGACTTCTTTATTTCCAAAGACTTTTGATTCACGTCATTTTTCGCGGGTTGTACCGCTCGAAGATGGATACTCGCGGCCAGACCGGCCCGTTGTTTCGACAGGTGGACCATCCCCGCTTTTCCGGCCCACTATGATGGACTTGCGCAGAAAGGCGGCGCAAGGCCCATGTCTCCCACGATCTTTGTCTCGGCCGGCGAGGCCAGCGGCGAGCACTANNCATCTGCCGCGGATTTATCGCGAGTTTCGCCGGCTCAAGCAGGCCATTCGCGCGCGCCGGCCCGATGTGGCTGTCCTCATCGACTTCCCCGACATTCATTTCAAGCTGGCCGAGGAGTTTCACCGGCTGGGCGTGCCTGTCGTCTTCTTCGTCAGCCCGCAGCTCTGGGCATGGAAGAAGCACCGCATCCAGCTGGTGCAGAAGTATGTGACGCGGATGCTGGTGATCTTTCCATTCGAGGAGCCGTTTTACCGGGAGCGGGGGGTGCAGGCGGAGTTTGTCGGTCACCCATTAGCCGATTTGCCGATACCGACCGTCAGCCGTGCCGATTTCGCCTCGGCAAACGGCCTGGATCAAACCAAACGCTGGATTGGCCTTCTCCCCGGTTCCCGGGCCAAGGAAATTCGCGACAACCTTCCCGAGATGATCGATGCCGCGAGGCTGTTGTCGCGGGCGTGTACTATCGACCAGGCCAACCCCGGTTTGCAATTCATTGTGCCGCTCGCCCCCACGCTCACCGCGGCTCAGCGCGGCGCGGTTGCCGCAATGGTGGAGCGGCTTCAGGAGAAGCTGACGATCCGCCTGGTGGATGACGTGGGCGCTGAAGACGGGGATGGTGTAGGCGGAGCCCGGGCCGCACTCTTCCATGCCCGCGCCTCCATCGTTGCCAGCGGCACGGCTACCGTGGAGGCCGCCCTCATCGGCAACCCCTTCGTCGTCGTCTACCGTGTGTCGGCCCTCACCTATGCCATTGCCAAGCAGGTTGTGACCGTGCCGCACATTGCCATGGCCAACCTGATCGCCGGCAAGCGAGTGGTACCGGAGTTGATTCAAAATGACTTCACCGCTGCAAAAATTGTCGAACATCTCAAACCGCTGCTACCCGACGGGGAGCCTCGCGAGTCCATGATGAAGGAGCTTCGGGCCATTGGGGGTCTGCTGCGTCGTGCCGTATCTCCGAAGCGGGACAATGAAATGGGTGCAATCGATCGAGTGGCTGCAGTTACCCTGGACGTGCTGAACGCCGCTCACTCGACGGCCTCCCCGCCTTTTGTGCAATCCTGATACCGGACATGCAAGACTTCTCGACTGCTTCCCATGGTTCCACGGTTCCAGCCTGAAAGGAAGCCGGACTGGTTCGAATCTTCAGGCTTCCGGCCCTTCCCTTCGGTTCGCCCACCGCAACAGGCCGAGCGATTCCGGGGCTGAATGAAATTGGATCAATCGCAGGATGTGCGACATGACTGGCACGATAAAAAAAATGCGAACTCCTCAAGAAACTGCGATATGGCGCATTTTCCTCGCGGCCCTTTTAGGCCTGGCGCTCCTCGCTACCCCGGTATGCGCGCAGCGAACTGACCGGCCCGCGTTAAATATTACCGGGTACGTAATTGACGCCGAAATCGACA
>PLTV01000146.1:20838-29849 GCA_003164635.1 Acidobacteriaceae bacterium | reverse complement strand
AGGAGACCCATGGCCGGAGATATGCAACTTACGTGCAGCGATTGCGGGCAGGACTTCACCTTCACCGCTGCTGATCAGACGTTCTTTCAGGAACGTGGTTATTCGACCCCTATACGTTGCAAGAATTGCCGTCAGGCAAAGAAGAACGACCAGGGGGGCTCCGGCTACCGTTCGGCTCCAGCGCAGGGAACTCCTGTGATCTGTTCGGGTTGCGGCCAGCCGACAACGGTGCCGTTTGAACCGCGTGGGGATCGGCCGGTATTTTGCCGCGACTGCTACCAGGCTCGCAAGGGCAGTGGCGGCGGCGGCGGAGCGGGTGGAGGCAACGCCCGCGGGCGCAGCCGCTACTAGCACGCCGATTGGGCCCGCCAGCGGTGGGCTACAAACCTGGCTGCTTCATATCAAGGAAACCAGAGTCATACGGGCGAGGAGCGGGAATATCGCATCCTACCCGTAGACGCTGTGGACCGTTCATCGATTGACAACTGCAACTTTGCTTTGCGTCCCTCAAAATCCGGTGTGCAACTGCTTGCGAGCGGCTGCGTGCCACGCGATTTTTTCGCCCAGGATTTTCGAGTGGTGTTAGCAGCCGATAAGTTCCCTTAATCTCCAGAGCATTCTTGGACATCGGTCCTCCCGCCCGCTACACTTGCGCTTGACTGAACGCTGCACGCCACAGGACTTACAGGCAACCATGGCTTACCAACTTTCGTTCACTGGCTTTGCGTGGAAAAACCTCTGGCGCAGGCGCCTGCGCACCTTGCTGACCCTGGGTGGAATCGCAATGGCGATCGGGGCCTTTGTGGCCCTGGTTGGGTTTTCGCGGTCCTTTGAGCATGAGTGGGCCCGGCTGTATTCGAGTTCGGGGACCGACATGGTGGTGGTGGAGAAGACGTTTCTTGAAACGTCGCTGGACGAGCGTGCGGGAACCAAGCTCAGCGCGATGCCCTTTGTGGAGCAGGCCACGCCCATGATCTTCAACATGATGGACCTGACGCCGGAGATTAACGCGATTGTTTTCGGATGGAAGGGTAACTCTTACGATTTCAATTCAATAACGTTTCTGTCAGGAAAACGGTTCGAGGACGGCAAGGCGGAGTTGATTCTTGGGGATACATTGGCGGGGAACCTGGAAAAGAAAACCGGGGATACGCTGGAGTTGCAGGGCAAGGCCTTCACGGTGACGGGCATCTATCATGGCGGATCGGCGCTGGAAGCAAGCGCGGTGATCATGCCGCTGGATCAATTGCAGGAGATTTCGAGTTTGCAAGGGAAGGTTTCGGGCTTTCATCTTCGCCTGCGCCCCGCTCCTTCGGGAGAGTCGGAAGATGCGTATCTGAAGCGCGTGGCGAAGGCCATTGAGGCAGCACTGCCGGGTCTGCGTGCCGAGCGCGCGAACGATTGGGCTACGAAAAACCAGTTTGTCGGCCTGGCACATGCCGTGGCGTGGGGCACATCGTCGATTGCGTTGCTTATAGGCATTCTGGGCATTGCCAACACGATGGCGATGTCGGTGTTCGAACGGACTCGCGAAATTGGCGTTTTGCGCGCACTGGGCTGGAAGAGCGGCGGGGTGATGATGCTCATCCAGGCCGAATCCGTGGTGCTGGGATTGGTGGGGGGAATGTTTGGTCTCGGTGTTGGATACGGGGCTTTGCGGCTCTTGTCCCGGCTTCCGGAGACCGCCAGCATCGTCTCTTCGTCAATCTCCGCGCTGGACCTGGCGGAAGCACTTGGCATCGCCGTACTGTCGGGACTGATTGCCGGAGCGTATCCCGCATGGCGCGGTGCGCATCTTTCTCCAGTGGAGGCTTTGCGCCATGATTAGTTTGAAACTGTGCCGAACCTTGGATTCCCTTGCGCAACTTCCCTGCCGGAGATGCAATGACTGAACCCGTCCCCCAGTTGGAGGTTCGCAACCTGCGGAAGAGCTACGACGATGGCCGGATCGAAGCGCTTCGGGGTGTCAGTCTTTCGATCAATGCGGGCGAGTATATGGCGATCAGCGGTGCCAGCGGCAGCGGAAAGTCGACCCTGCTGCAATTGCTTGGCGGACTGGACAAGCCCAGCAGCGGCGAGGTGCTCTTCCAGAACGCAGCCTTGGGATCGGTGATCGGTCTCGACACCTACCGGGCGCACCATGTGGGCTTTATCTTCCAGGCCTTTTATTTGCTGCCGACGCTGCGCGCCATTGAGAATGTGCAAGTGCCGATGCTGGCATTGCCGGGAAATGGAAACTCGCGGGCCGAACGAGCCGAAGCTCTGCTGAGGGAGATGGGGTTGGAACATCGGCTGTACCAATATCCCAACGAACTGTCGGCGGGAGAGCGGCAGCGCGTGGCCATAGCGCGCGCACTGGCGAACCACCCGGAGATTTTGCTGGCGGATGAACCGACCGGCAACCTCGACAGCGTCAACTCGGCCCGGATCATGGAGATTCTTACCGGCATTCAGAACCAGCGTGGAATGACACTGATTATCGTGACGCACGAAAATGAGATTGCCAATGCCGCGCCGCGGCACGTGCGCATCCGCGACGGGAGAATCGAAGCATGAAGGATTTCGCCGTTGGCGCAGTGCTTGGATTCGCGCTTGGATGTGGACCTGTTTCATACGCCGCAAGCACGCCGGCGGCCCTTGCGGGGCCGAGGCAAGCTATAGCCAATGCCGATTATCGCGTGGTTGGCCGGCTGGTAAGCGTGGACCCCGGCGGTAAGCGGACGAGCGAAGATATCACCATTAAAGCGCACAACTTCTCAGGGGTTTTGCGTGTTTTAGTTGAAATTACGGCACCAGCTTCAGCGCGGGCGCGCATTCTGCTGGAGATGCGGCAAAATGGCGAGAGCTCGATTCGGATTGCTCACCCCGGCGATAAGGCACTGGCCTCAATTCCGTTCGACAAGTGGAACGACGGACCGGTGGGGCCTGGATTCAGTTACGAGGATTTTCTGCAGCAGGAATTTTTGTGGCCGGGGCAGAGCGTCCAGGAATCGGTGCGCTGGGGCACCCACGATTGCGATCTAGTGAAGAGCACGCCTGGGCCGGCCGATAAGACGCATTACGCCGAGGTGCGCACCTGGCTAGACCACAAGATCGACTTCCCGGTGTATGTGGAGAAGGTCCTCAAAGCGAGCGGACCGGTAAAGGAATACACTTCGTTTGGGCTGCGGCATGATGAGGGAGTTTGGTCGGCGACGCAGATTGAAGAAAAAACACATGGTCAGGCAGGGTCGACATTGCTTATCATCAATCGCGGAAGCCCAAAAGCAAAACTCACCCTCGAGGATTTCGGCGCGGACCGGATCATTCATTTTTGACGCGATTTGTTCGGAGCTTATGATAGCCCGATCCAAACCGATTCCAGGGAAGGTCTATGTATATCGTTCTCTCTCTTTTTGTCGTTGCAGCCGCGGTTATAGCAGTAGGGTTCTTTTACCAACTGATTGGTTCGCATAGGGATCGGCGCCGGTTTGCCTCGCCGGGACGCTGGGTGGACATTGGCGAAGGGCACAAGCTCTATTTGCTGGAGAAGGGCGAAGGCGGGCCCACCGTGCTGTTTGAAGCAGGCATTGCCGCCACCAACCTGAACTGGTGCCACATTCAGGAGACCGTTGCCCGCTTTACGCATACCGTTTCATACGATCGGGGCGGCCTAGGCTGGAGCGGCCCGAGCCGTTCAGCCCGCACGCCCACCAATTGCGCCGCAGAACTGCACGACCTGCTGGAGCGTGCAGGCATGAAACCGCCTTTCATCCTGGTGGGACATTCTTTCGGCGGCCTAGTAATGCGCCGCTACGCGCTCAGCTATCCGGAAGAGGTCTCCGGCATCGTACTCGTGGATCCCATGCGCTGCGAGGAATGGCCGCCCATGAATCCTGGCAGGCAACGGGAGATCGACAAGATTAGAAAGCTTTCCGGTTACGCGGTGCCGATTGCGCGTTTCGGTTTGGCGCGGCTGGCAGTGACTTCCCTGCTCTGCCGGTCGGGCGCACTGTCAGGGCATCTGGCGGGAGCGGGCGGAGCTTCAGGACGCCATGTGCTCAAGCGCGTGACTGAAGAAGTGGGCAAGATGCCCAAGGGCGTATGGCCCGTTGTCGCAGCGCATTGGTCGCGTCCCGCATACTATGCGGGCATGCGCAGTCACGTTGAGTCGGTTCCGGACACCGTGCGCGAAATGCGCGATGCCGAGCCGATTCACGATATTCCAGTTTTGCTGTTGACGCCCGGTAAGTCGACGCCGCTTTCAGAGGAAAACGTGCAGCGCATCGGCGATAACGTGCAGCAGGTGATTGCACCGACAAGCGCGCACTGGATTCATCTGGATCAGCCCGACCTGGTGGTCGATTCAATTCTCGAGATGATTCGTGTGTCGAGCCGGGTTGAAGCGGTTGCAGCAACTGTCTAATCGCCGTGAATCGCGAAAGGGTCACCAATCCGATTCGGCTGGCGGATGTGCTCGCTGTCACCCGTGTGCGCTGCCCCATCCACTAGAATCAGGCGGAGGAGTTCAAGAAAAATGCCCCGGAAAGCCCTGATTGCTGCCAATTGGAAGATGTATAAAACGCCGGCTGAAGCCAAGGCGTTCGTCGATGCTTTTTTGCCGCTCGTTGCCGGCCACGACCGCGATGAGATCGCTTTATTTCCCTCGCCTGTTCTGCTCCCGACCGTGATCAATGCCGCCAAGGGATCGAATGTGGCGGTTGGAGCGCAGAATATTCACTTCGCCGAAGAGGGCGCATACACCGGCGAAACTTCGGTGGGCCAACTTTTGGCGGTGGGCGGAACGCATACGCTCATTGGCCACTCGGAGCGGCGACAGTATTTCGCGGAGACCGATGAGATTGTGAACAAGAAGCTGCACACGGCGCTGAAGCACCAAGTGATTCCGATTGTCTGCATCGGCGAAGTGCTTGCGGAGCGCGAAGCCGGACAGACGGCCGAAGTGCTGAAGACGCAGATTACGGGAGCGCTTGCCGGCATCACGGCTGAGGCCGCTGCTCCGATCGTGATCGCTTACGAGCCGGTGTGGGCGATTGGCACGGGGAAGACGGCAACACCGGAGATGGCCGCCGAGGCGCACTCGATCATTCGCGGTGAAGTCGCCAAACTGCTGGGCGCCGACGTTGCCGCTGCGATCCGGATTCTATACGGTGGCAGCGTGAAGCCCGACAATGCCACGGCCCTGCTTAGCAAAGAAGAGATTGACGGAGCGCTGGTGGGCGGCGCGAGTCTGAAGCCGGACTCGTTTTCTGCCATCGTGAAGTACTGACAATTTAACGAGTGGAACGTTACGAAATCCCGCTGGCCGAGCGTGTACGATTGGCGCATGGTCCAGCGGGATTTTTATATTGATCGGCTGCGCAGCGTGATGACGGCGATGGTCATCCTGCATCACACGGCGATCACCTATGGCGCGCCGGGCGGATGGTTCTGGACCGAACTGAGACCGTCGGGCTCGCTGAGCAGTGTACTGCTGACACTGTTTGTTTCGACGAACCAGGCCTATTTCATGGGATTCTTTTTTCTGCTGGCGGGGTACTTTACGCCGCCCTCGCTGGAACGCAAGGGGTACAAGCGATTTCTATGCGATCGCTTCCTTCGACTGGGGTTGCCTCTGCTTGCTTTCGGACTTGTGCTGGGGCCACTGACGGCGGCAATTGTGACGGCCGCACGGGGGGATGGCTTCTGGCCGACGATCGAGGTTCTCTGGCAGCGGAAGGATTTCATCAATGGGCCGCTCTGGTTTGCAGAAGCGCTGTTGATTTTCGATCTGGGATACTGCGGGTTGCGAGCGGTATTCGGCCCGAGCCCCGGCGATACGCGGCGACGCAAGCTGAGGCCGGTTCCTGGTCCAGGCATGTGGCTCTTGAGCGCGCTCGCAATCGGGGCCGCGGCACTTGCCATTCGTCAGTTCGTTCCCGTGGGCAAGAATGTGTTTGGGCTTCAGCTTGGTTACTTTGCCGGGTACATTTTTCTTTTTGCCGTGGGCATCGCCGCAGCACGCAGTGACTGGCTGCGCAAGCTTACATGGAAGACGGCGCGGCCGGCGCTATTCGTTGCCCTATTTGCGTGGCCGACGATGCCGCTGGCGATTCTTTATGTTGTGTCGACGAATGCGGGAGCGAAGTCGAATTTTTCCGGCGGTCTTACGTGGCCTGCTGTCCTCTACGCCTTCTGGGAACCCTTTGTGGCCTGGGGCTTGATTGCGGCGTGGCTGCTGATTTTCAGGGAGTACATGAACCGGCCCTCGCGCTTCTGGGACTGGCTCAATCGCCGCGCATACGCTGTATACATCATTCATCCGCCGGTGCTCGTAGCGATTGCGCTGTTGCTGCATGTCTGGACCGCGCCGGCAATGTTGAAATTTGCGGTGGTGGGCGCGCTTGCCTGCGTGGCGAGCTGGCTCTGGTCTGATCCGCTGGTGCGGCTGCCCGGAGTGCGCCGCGTGGTTTGATCTCAATCGTGTGTCATCATGAAAACACTATGTGCCGATCGGTTCTGCGCGCGCTGACGACTTTGCTTTTTGTCTGCACGATCCTTTTGGGGATGGTGCATCTTCGCGCTCAGGAGTCCACGCACCTGCTTTTGCGCGGCAACATCGTCACGCCGGATGGCGTACTCCGGGACGGATGGCTCGACATTCTGAATGGGCGCATTCTGCACATTGAACGCGAGCGGCCAGATCTTCCCGGTGTGCCGGCTCTCGATACGAGCGACTACGTATTTGCCGGCTTCATCGATTTGCACAATCATCCGTCATTCAATGTGTTCCCGCGCTGGACTCCGGGGCACAAATTTCCCAATCGCTACGCGTGGCGCGATTGGGATGTGTATCGGGCTGCACTCGAAGAGCGGCAGCACCAGTTGACGGCAGGCGGAGATACGTTCTGCGACATCGACGAGTACGTTGAAGTGAAGGCGCTGATCGGCGGAGTGACTTCGATGATCGGTTTCTCAGGCCGAGACACTTCGAAGCCGCTGCCCGATTGCATTCGAGGGCTGGTGCGCAATCTCGATGTGTTCACGGGTTTCTACGGGACAGGGCAAGGGCACGAGCGCATCGTCAACTCGATTGGGATTCTACCTCGGGATATGGATGCGAACCGCGCCGCGCAGATTGCACAAGGCATTGGCAATGGCAGCATCGATTTGCTGGCGATTCATATTGCGGAAGGCTTGCCGACCGATGCCGAGTCTGCGCAGGAGCTGGATATGCTGGATGCGCGCGGTCTGCTCACCGCGCATACGGCTCTGATTCATGGGGTCGGCCTTTCGCCAAGCCAGTTGGCACGCGTGCATCGGGCCGGAGCATCGATGGTATGGTCGCCGCGCTCGAACTTCGAGCTTTATGGTGTGACAGCGAACGTGGCCGCTGCGTTTCGCGAAGGAGTGTCGATGGCGATTGCTCCCGACTGGTCGCCCTCGGGATCGGACAACCTGTTCGACGAAATTCGCTACGCGGCGCGGGTGAACCGTGAGAATCTGGATGGTCTGTTTTCGGATCGGCAACTTGTGGAGATGGGCTCATCGGTGCCTGCGCGCATGGCACGCATTGACGACAAGGTGGGCCGCATCGAGCCGGGGATGCTCGCCGATCTCTTCCTGGTGCATGCATCGAGCATGAGCGACCCGTACGCGGCGATCGCCCATGGAAAGATCACAGATATCGATCTTGTAATGATCGGGGGCGTTGCAATGTATGGCGATGCCGATCTTCTGCATAGCATCAAGGTAAAGACAGAACCAATCACCGTGTGCGGCGCGCCCCGTGCTTTGAACGCCGATGCGTTGCCGGACGGGTTGTTTGCTGAAGTGGAGGCGCGGCTGCAAAAGAGGATTGCCGCAGTGGGTTCCGTATTAGCACCGCTTGCGGAGTGCGCGCCATGAATGCCGAAGCTCAACAAAGATGAAGTCGATGCCGCGAAACCCATCCACATCCAGGCCGTCCGGCCAGCGAAATCCTCAACAGAGGCCGCACACTTCGCGCTCCGCACCGCCGACGGTCTCGGGCCGCTGGATGCTGAAGGCAGTTGGTATTGCTGTGGCGGGAGCTGCGATGTGCACGTGGCTGACCCTGTGCCTGCTGTTCTGGCAAGGGAGCTGGCAATTGCTTTATCATCCGACGTCGGCGGTGAGGCGAACACCGGCCAAGGACCTCGGGCTTCCCTTTGATCCAATCGGATTCGATGCGACACCAGCGGGCACGGCGAAGCTGCAAGGCTGGTGGATTCCCGGCGGTACGAGTCCCAGGTTCACCGTGCTCTATCTTCATGGCGCGAACGGAAACCTCGGGGACAGCGTGGATCAGCTTGCACCGTTGCATGATGCGCAGCTCAATATTCTGGCTATTGACTATCGCGGCTACGGACAGAGTGTCTTCGAACGCCCGACCGAGGCGCACTTGCGCGAGGATGCGAAAGCGGCTATCGACTATCTTGTAGCCACGCGCCATGTCCCGGCGCACTCGATTTTGTTGTATGGCCAGGGACTGGGCGCGAACCTGGCGCTTGAAGTGGCCGCAGAAAACGCGGAGTTGGGCGGCGTGATTCTTGATGCGCCGATGGACGAACCCATGCAGGCGATCTTCGATGACCCGCGCGCGAAACTGGTGCCTGCGCATCTGCTGGTGCGGGATCGATGGGATGCTGAGAAGGCAGCCGCAGAGGTGCTGATTCCCTCTTTGTGGTTTGTCCGGACCGGAGCGAACGCGCAGCCGCGGCCGGGTTTCGAAGAAGCTTATAAGCTGCTGACCGCGCGCAAGAAGCAGGTCTGGCTTACGGAGTCGCACGACACGATGGCACAGTACCGACTCGCGCTTGAGGCGTGGCTGGACGATTTCCCCAGGACACAATCTACGCCGTAGGTTACTGGTGAGAATTTGAGATTTGGCAGAATCAGCGCGGCATGTCGCGGTGGATGGACTTTACCTGGTAGCCGGATTTCTTCAGCTTTCTGCTCATCTCTTCAGCCATCATGACGCTGCGATGCTGACCGCCGGTGCAGCCAAATGC
>PLTV01000146.1:6952-20735 GCA_003164635.1 Acidobacteriaceae bacterium | reverse complement strand
GGAACGCCATTCTTGAATCCAAAACTCAGGCACGAAACAAGCAGCTGTTTGCTCTGGTCTTCGTCGTGGCCGAAACGGTCGAGGATATTGGCGCGGAGTTGATGGACGTTGAAGGTGGACGTATCGATGAGCGTATCGGCCAGGTTGCGAATGGGGTCGAGCAGTTGGCGTTCTTCGACGATGGAGCGGGAAACTGTTTCGGACCGGCCCAGCGGGTGGGGACGCCTCGTCTCGGAGTAGCGGCGCACCAGCACGGCATCCTGCGCATCGAGAAAGACAACGCGGGTAGGAATGATTTTGCGGATGTCGATGAGGATTTCAGGCAGGCGGTCGAGCGTGACGCCCTCGCGCACGTCGACCACGATGGAGGCCTTGGCAACGTCTTTTGATTTNNTGATAGCCCAGGTCTTCAAATGCCCTGAGGGCCGAGGCTTTGCCGGCGCCCGAAATTCCGGTCACGATGACAAGCTCTTTTTCCGTAAGATTGAAGCTCTTGGCTCGCTTGGCAGCAGCTCGCCCCTGGGTCGCGCGTTTCGGGGACGTCATGAGCAACATCCTACACTGCGCGAGCATTTCAAGCTCCCTGTGCCAACGACCACTGTCCCGATCCTGCCAGAATGGTTGCTTTCCCTGGCTCGAGGGCGTAAGAAAACAGGTGTCCCTGGCCGAGTTCGCAGCCCAGGCGGTTCAGTGCGTATAACTGCTCAGGCGTTTCGATTCCCTGGGCGACGACCTTCATGCCGAGCGACTGCGCGAGGCGTACCAGCGATTCGAGTACGGTGGCCGGTCGCCCCTGCGCGGTAGCCGTAGCGGTGAGGCGCGGAGCAAGCTTGATCACATCGATGGGCAGCCGGGCGAGATGATTCAGTGGAGCGAAGCGCGCCCCGAAGTTATCGACGGCAATGCGGACTTTGCATTCCGCCATGCCTTCAAGAACGGTGGAGGCAGCTTCGAGATTCTGGTTGATCGTGCCCTCAGCAACTTCAAACAAGAGGCGGTTTGGGTCGACACCATTGACCAACAGCGCCTTGCGCAGCTGTTTGAGCATTTCGGGATGGTAGAACTGGCGATCGGTCAAATTCAGGGTGAGCGTCAAATCGCGCGAAGTCACGCCATCTGCCCAGTTCCGCAGTTGCCGGCACACGGTGTCCATGGTTTCACGGCCCAGCGTGATCGATAGGCCTGTATCTTCAGCCACGCCGAGCAGACGCCGAAAGCTCTCGATGGAGCCATCGGGGCGGCGCAGGCGCAGTAAGGACTCGAACCCTTCAAGGTTTCCGCTGTCCAACTGATAGATCGGCTGATACCAGACTTCGTACAGCCGTTTTTCGAGGACGCGCCGCAGTTCGCGCTCGGGATCGTGGAGCGTTTTCTTGTGCGGCATCTCGACTTCGGGGTCGAAGACCTCGGAGCAGCCGCCGCCGTCCATTTTGGCGCGGTTCATGGCAAAATCCGCGTCGCGCACCAGCATGGCAGCGGTCTTGTGCTCGGGGCCGGCAATGGCGATGCCAACGCTGGCGCTCATGCGAATCAGGCTTCCAAAAATCTCGAAGGGCTGCTCTAACTCATGGAGCATGCGGCAGGCGACGCCTTCGAGATCGCTTTCATTCAAGATGCCCTCGATGAGGATTGCGAATTCGTCCCCGCCCATGCGCGACGCGGAGTCTTCAGGGCGCAGGGACTGGCGAAGCCGGTCGGCCACAGCCGATAGCAAAGCATCGCCTACGGCCTCTCCGAGCGCCTCGTTGATTTCGCGAAAGCGATCCAGGTCAAGCAGCAGCACGCCGCAGTTTTGATCTCTGCGGCGAGCGCGCCGCGACAACGCGAGGGTCAAGCGGTCGAGGAAAAGGGTACGATTGGCAAGGCCTGTGAGCACATCGAACAATGCGTCATGCTGCACCTTCGCCTCAGTCTCGATACGCTCGCTGATGTCTCTGAAACTGAGCACGTAACCGACGCTGGCTCCGTCCACTTTGAGTGGACCGACAACCAACGCGACATCGACCAGGTCGCCATCCTTGGTCATGCGAACGGTCTCAACGGCAATGCGGCCCTTCTGATCCACCTGCTTTTCAAGCATTGTGAGCTCATGATGCCGCGTGTCGGGAACGATGAGTTCGCGGAGGTTTTCGCCGCTGGCTTCTTCGGCCGTATATCCGAACATTTGCGTGAAGGCAGGATTGGTGTAGAGCACGTGATCGGAGTGCACAATGACGACGGCTTCCGGGATGCTGGCGAGAACATCTTCCATCAAGCGCGACTTCGGTGCCTTCACGCGTCCGCTGGGATGCGCGACGATGATGGCCTCGTGCAACTCGGCGTTCAAGACGCTATAAATTCCTTCGACCGAAAGGAGCCGGCCGTTGCGGGTGGGCAGCGTGGCATGGAACGGGCTGCCGCTGTGAGAACCGATGAGGTGAGTCTGCGGCTCGGCCGTGCCCGGGAACAATCCCCAGAGGACGTCTTCGACGGGGCGCTGCACCCACTCGGCTTCGCCGACGCCGATCATCTGGCGCGCCTCGGCATTGACGTACACCACTTGACCGGCGCGCTCCAGGAAAATCAGAACAGGCAGAGCGTCCAGAATTTCCTGCTGCGGCTTTGAATCGGAATTTTCGGGTAAGTTCAAGTTTGTCGTCTCGCAAGACCCCGCCGCGAATGCTGCGCCTTCAGAGTCATCCTGCGGCGCGTTCACGGCTCTCCAGATTGGTGTAGCCATATCTGGAATCGTATGTCGGACGAGGCTTCGTTCCCATCCCCTAAACCGGGTATCCAGAGGAACCAAAGTACATAACACATCACGGCCAAAGGCGCGGTCGTTTTTCACCCACTGATCGTGCGCAAGTCAGTCTGCGACCGTGCTTTGACCGGGTGAATTCGGCGCGCCTCAGCCGGCCCGAATTGGGCACCACGCGCTTACGAAATCTCTACCAGTTCCATCTCCCCGTCGCGGCGCCGATGGAGAACGAACATGACGCCGGAAGGATTGCGAAAAATGAGCAGATCGCGGTCGCGGAATTCCGTATCTTTCACGGCTTCTTCAATGGTCATAGGCTTGAGCGAAATGGCCTCAGCGCTCTTGAGAATATGTGGCTCGACAATCGTGGCTCGATTGGGAAAGGAGTGAACGGCGATGGACGCTCGAGGTCTGGATTTTGGGGGCGCCGGTTCGGCATCTGCGGAAGGATGCGCATCTCGCGCTTTGGGACGCGTTACGGGAGGCGCGGTCATCACTTTTTCTTTCTTTGGCAGGCGTTTTCCATCGAGTCTGCGATCGCGGTAGCGGCGCGCCTGATTCAGCGCGTGCTCGACGGCCTCTTTGAGCGCCGCGTCCGGGGTTGCAGCTTTCCCGGTGGCTGCAAACTTCTGGGTTCTCGCTTGCACGGTCAACTCTACAATTTGCAGGTGCCTTTGCGCGCCAAACGTGACACTGGCGTGGGCTGTCTTGCCCAAAATACGGGCGATGCGTTCCATTCCCTCTTCGGCTTGATCGCGTAGAGCCTTGGAGATTCGTCCTTGCCTGGCGGTGAACTCCACTTCCATGGTCAGCCTCCGCTTTGTTTGTTTCCCGGCGCGTCGGTCGGCCGGGGTGACCCTTCTTCTTCAAGCCCGGTTCAACGGCGTTGAACCTTTATCTCTCGATGACAGCCGATCACCCGACCGGCTGTCCGATTCAAGGGAGAGACAGGTCAGTATATTCCCCCGGCTCGCGGCGATGAGAATCGAGGCAGAATCCGGGCTGAGAGAAAAGGCAGATCTTTGGAGAAGGAGACGGGATAAGCGAGAAAAATGTGGATGGCTTGAACGAGTTCTAATGCTGCAGGTCTGGAGGCACGAAGCGCCGCGGAACGGTAGTGGCACAGTCTGTAGACACTCGCATCCCTATCGTTTACTTTGGAATGCGAACTGGATTCCGCGCGCATTGGCCGCAGGAGCGCATGAGAAAAATCTGCCTTCCCCCTGGACTTTTCGGAACGCTGAGGCGACTTGCTCTCGATTGCGCCGCGACCGGCCTGCTCGCGATGCCGATGCTTGCTCAGCAGAGCCCCCATGTTGGCGACGAACCGGCATTGGCTCCGCCGTTGGCAACCGATGTTTCTGCAAAGCTCACGCATCGCGATGTGGAACACGCCGTCGGCAAAGTGGCGGCCTGGGAGTTGCAGAGATCGCAACCGTACTTCGACCAGGACTGGACCTTTGCGGCTCTGTATGCCGGGTTCATGGCAGTTCCTGAAGCTGCCGGTGGAAGGACCTACCGGAGTGCGATGCGGCAGATGGGGGAAAACTTCAAATGGCAGCTCGGGCCGCGGCTTTCGCACGCCGACGACGAAGCGATCGGGCAAGCCTATCTCGCGCTGTATGAAAAATTTCACGACCAAGCCATGCTGACGCCCACACGGGAGCGCATGGATGCGGTGATCGAACTGCGGGACGAAAAAGACCACCCGTTGTGGTGGTGGTGCGATGCGCTTTTCATGGCGCCGCCGGTACTGGCACGATTGGCAACGATCACCGGCGACCGGAAGTATCTCGACTTTATGGACCGCGAATGGTGGATTACGTCGAACCTGCTCTACGACCAGAAGACGCACTTGTTTTTTCGCGATGCCTCGTTCCTGGGTAAGCACGAAGCCAATGGAGACGGACTTTTCTGGTCGCGCGGCAACGGATGGGTGATGGCGGGACTGGCACGCGTGCTTGAAGAGATGCCCCGGGACTACCCGAGTCGCGGGAAATTCGTCACCCAGATGCAGGAGATGGCGGCGGAGATTGCTTCGCTTCAGGGCAGCGACGGCCTCTGGCGTCCCGGGTTGCTGGACGCGAAGGCGTATCCGCTCCCCGAGGACTCCGGCTCGGCATTCTTTGTGTATGCGCTCGCCTGGGGTGTGAATCATGGAACCCTTGACCGCGGGCGGTATCTGCCTGTCATCGAAAAGGGCTGGGCAGGGCTTCTCTCCCATATTTATGCCGACGGCAGGTTTGGGTGCATCCAGCCCATTGGCGCGGCGCCGGGCGACTACACGGCGGATGCGAGCTACGTGTTTGGCACCGGAGCCTTTCTGCTGGCAGGGTCCGAAGTCGACCGGCTGGCGCGATAACGATCTGAGCATTTTGGGGGGTCGGAGTGAAACCTGGCGGCGCATGGAAGGCTGCACCTTTTCTTTTGGCTTCAAGCGCAGCGTACGGGCAAGTGCTGACGCTTGTGAATCCGCTGAATGTGGATCGCAGGCAGGAAGTGATCGAGATTCCGCTCCAGCGGGTACTCGACGAGCTGCATGCAGGGCCGGTGCAAGCCCCGGCGATTGTGGCCGAAGACGCGAAGACCGGCCAGCACCTACCCGACCAGTTCTTCTCGGCCACGTACGGCGCACCTCCCGACACGCTTCTAGTGCTTGTGCGCCTCGCCGCGCAGCTCCGAGGGCATCCGGTTTCGCGTTAAGCCGGCGGCGGCAATGTCCGAGGCGCTGGTCTTCGGGCGCGAAGCTCCGGAGCGTAAAGACGACTTTGCCTGGGAGAACGAAGAAACGGCTTACCGAATCTACGGGCCGGCTCTTGAAGCCTCGGGGGAAATCACTTCCGGAATCGATGTCTGGTCGAAGCGCGTTCCTAACTTTGTTATCGACAGTTTCTATAGACGCGACGCGGAAGGCGCTCGAACCCATAACTCCTCTTTGTCGTACCATGTCGACAATGGCCAGGGCCTAGATTCCTACGAAGTGGGCCGCAGCCGCGGCTGCGGAGGGACTGGCGTGCTTGCCGGAGATAAGTTAATTGTGTCGAAGAATTACACGAAGTTACTTATTCTTGGCAATGGGCCCATTCGCTTTGCCTTTGAAGTAACCTACGCTCCATGGAATGCGAACGGAACTATGGTCACAGAGACCAAGCGTATAACTCTTGATGCCGGCACGCATATGAACAAGATTCAATCGACTTATACGTTTGAAGGAGTATCGACGCTCGAACTGGCCGCGGGACTTGCGGTGCACAAAGGGGCTGATGCCACGTTTCCTGCGCCGGGCAGCGTCGCTTCAGTGTGGGACACGCCGCAAACGGCGTCCGCAGGGCGGATTGCTACGGGCATAGTGGCCGCGCGGGAGGAACACGCCCGCACTCTGGCAGTGGCGGGACATGCGTTGGTTGTCTTTAGCCGACATTCCGGCGAGCCATTTACGTATCTCGCCGGATCCGGGTGGTCGAAAGCGGATATGCCCACGGTGCAGGATTGGGACCGCTATCTCCAGTTGCAACTCGAGCAGATGGAACATCCACTCGAGTTGCGCTGGAATTCCCGCTAGTTGCGACCCTTATTTCCCGCCGATGGTGAACGCATAGAACGAGTTCGTACCGCCTGTACCGGTGCGCGCATACCCGGTGCCCCAGTACACCGCGCCGTTCACGATGGAGGCCCCACCGATGGTTGTGACGCCGGGAGCGAAGCTCCAAAGCGTCTCTCCGTTTGCGGCGCTGAGGGCGATCATGTTTTTGTCGGCTGCGCCTTCGGCCGTTGAAGACACGTATACGACGCCGTTGGCGACCGAGACCGGGCCAACGCCTTCCGCCGCGTACGGGTCGGGAACCTGCCACAAGATCGCGCCATTGGCAGGATTCAGAGCGGCCCACGAACCCGCGCTGCCGGCCGAATAGGAGATTCCGGTGCGATTGGCAATCGCGACGTAGATGCGCTGTCCGTCGGTCGCCGACCCCCACATGATGCCGCCGCCGTGTGACCCGGGCCCTACCTGCGTTTGCCACAGGATCTCGCCCGAACTGGGATCGAGGGCGTAGTAAAGTCCGCTCTTCTGACCGGCGCCGATGATGGTTGCGGTGCCTTTGCCGCTGGTGTAGGTAATTTCGTTGGGGGCTGAAGCGAAGTCGAAATCAGGACCCTCCGGCGTGGGGCAGCCTGGCTCGCTATGCGAGCAGGAGGTATTGGAGTAATCGCTGCCGCTCTGACCATTGTCCTGAGGCCACTCTTCAAGGCGCTTCGCCCACTTCACCGCGCCGCTGCTGGTCTTTAGCGCGACGATGGCATCGGCGTAGTTCGTCGACGATTGGCAGCTTTCTGCGGTTTTGCCCGACTTGATACAGCTCACGTATGCCGAGGCCGACGGGGTGGTGTAGTTGTTCCCGGTTGCGACATAGACGAGCCCACGCGTGGTATCGACGACGGGGCTGCTTCCCCAGACAGCTCCGCCGGTGTACCCGCTGGGAACCATATAGGTCTTCCAGAGAATCTTGCCGTTTGAAGCATTGAGGGCCACGACGCTTCCGCGGGCGGTCTTGGGACCTCCGCCCTCGATACCTTCCTGATCGGAAGTCACGCCGACGTATACGGTGCTTCCGTTTACGCTGGCTGAGCTCGTGATGCCGGCATCGGGATCAACTGTTTCGAGCCTTGTCTTCCAAACGAGTTTGCCGTTGCTTGCATTGATACCGAGAAAGTATCCGCTGGCGCCATGCAGGCCGATGAAAAGCATCCCATTGCGCACAGCGGGCGTGGCGCGGGCCCAGACGGAGCCCGTGTAGGGCTTACCCGTGGCGGGGTTGGTGACGTAGCTGGAGAGCTTCGTGCCCCAGATTTCCTTCCCTGTGGCGGCATTGACCGCCCAGAGATAGCCACCCCAGTCTGGGAAGTAGACAACGCCACTGACAACGGCCGGGCGTGCGGAGACATCGCCTTTGGTGGTGAACTTCCATTTTTCCTGGAGATTGGCAACCGTAGCAGGCGAGATGACGGTCTCTTCATGATTGCCCGCCGTGTTGGAATTATTTTGTCCAAACTGAGGCCAGTCAACCTGCGCACGGCCTGGAGCGCAGAAGAGGAGGGTGAGCGCCAGCGCGGCAAGAAATCCGCGTGCGGTGCTTCTTGAAGAACGGGTTCGGTTGGGGACCGGGATGGCGAGATTCCAGGGCGATTGAACTTGCAAGTACCTCATGGCCGTTTTCCTTTCCGGGCTGCGTATTTTGGCGGATTCCGGACCGGGGGACGCCGGTACGACTCGCGCGGATTCTGGCACGCCTCGGCTGCATTCCCAAGGGAATGCGGTTGGGTTGTGTTTGGGGGTAATGAACGCGTCAACCGTCAAGCGTTCGATCAGCTTGGCAAAGCGATGCTATCGGCTCAATGCCGGAAAGGCAAGGAATAACTAATGAATTCACCAAGATACAACGGGGATTTCACAGGAATGACGCTTGACAGGCCAAAGCCAATGGCAGATCAACCGTCGCGGCGCCGGCGCTGGTGGGTGGAAGGAATGCCCAAATCTTCGCGGTATTTGGCCACGGTGCGGCGGGTCAGTTGAATGCCCTGCGCCTGTAACATTGCGGCCAACTGGTCGTCGGTGAGGGGGTGCCGCACATTTTCTTCTTCAATGAGCTTACGCACCTTGCGCTTGAGCACGAGGAGGGGGGTATCGGCGCCTTCGGGGCCGTTTGAGCCTTCAGAGAAGAAGAAGCGAAGCTCGATGACGCCCTGGGGAGTGTGCGCGTACTTGTTGGCTACGGCACGGCTCACGGTAGAGGGGTGGACGCCAATCTCTTCTGCGACTTCTTTGATCATCATGGGGCGAAGGGCTTCAACTCCGCGATCGAGGAAGTCGCGCTGGCGGCGGACAATCACCTCGCAAGTACGCAGAATGGTGCTTTTGCGCTGCGCAATATTGCGCATCAACTGCATGGCCGAGCGGAAGCGTTCTTTAACGTAATCCTTGACTTCCTTATCGGTATTTTGCGCGGTCAGCATGCGGCGATAGCGGGAGCTGAGGCGGAGGCTGGGAAGGTCTTCCTCGTTCATGGCTACTTCCCAATCGGCGCCACGTTTTACGAAAACCACATCCGGCTCGATCAACCTGGTTTGTTCGCGGTTGTACTGGCGGCCGGGGCGTGGATCGAGGGTACGGATGAATTCCACACCGGCATGCGCCTCGGGCTGGGTGATCTGGGCGGCGCGGGCCAAATCTTTCACGTCGCGCTTTTGCAGCAACTGCAGGTGGTGGTCAACAATCAGCGCGGCCACTTCAATGGCGCGGCGGCGTTCATCAATCTGGGTCTCTTCCTCGGATTCGAAGCCAGGAGGAAGATCATCGTCAAACGCCTGGGTTTCGCTCCCATAGACATGGCTGAATTCCTGCTGCTGCGCGCGGATTTGAATCAGCAGGCACTCGCGCAGGTCGCGGGCGCCTACCCCGGAGGGATCGAGTTCCTGTACGAGTTCGATCGCGTGGGCGACCAGGGCCAAGGCCGCCTCCGGCGAAAGCAGGGCCTCTTCGCCTTCGTTCTGGCCTTCGGGCAACTGGCGCAGGGCGGCGGCAAGCTCGTCTTCGCTGGCCGACAGNNGTCAGAGCTCCCAGCTGCCACGCCAGGTGATCGGAAAGGCTCGTAGGTTGGGAGAGAAAATGCTCAAACGACGGTTTTTCGCTCTCTTCATATTCCGGCTGTGTCCGGAAGCCGGGGTCAAGGTAGTCCTTGAAGTACGACCCGAAGTCGACTTCCTCGAAAGAATCCTTGGCCGGAGCCGCAGGCTCGGGGGGGGTGGTGCTATCCGGCCGATCCAGCTCCAGCCGTTCCTGACGCTCTTGACGCTCTTGCCGGCCCGCGACCTCATCCAGCATTGGAACCGATTCGTCAATCTCTTCCAGGACGGGNNTCAACCATCTCGGCATCGATCATCTCCTTCAGCTCGAGCTTATTCAGCGCAAGCACACTCACCATCTGCATCAACCCAGGGGTCAATACCTGGCGTTGAGACACCTTGAGCGAAAGTCTGGGTTGCAGGAGTGGCATGCTTTCGGCGATTCCCCGTTTGAAACTGATCTAAGTGTAATCGCCCGGCAATTCAGACCAGCGGCAAATTAGTTTAGAACCAGTTCATCGTGCCAGATTAGGCAATGAATGAATCGGGAATCAATGCCTGGACTTTGGTGTCCCATTTTCCTCATAGGAGGCATTGACAAAGTTGAGTACTCAATGTGCCCATGCCGGGGCCGTCCGGGACATCAGCCCAGAGAAAACCCTTCTCCGAGGTAGACGCGCCGCACCTCAACGTCGTTACCCAGCTCGTGGGGAGTACCGGCGCGAAAAATCTTTCCTTCGGCAATGATGTATGCGCGGTCGGTCACGCTCAGGGTTTCGCGGACGTTGTGATCGGTGATCAGCACCCCGATGCCGCTGGCTTTGAGGTCAAAGATGATTTTCTGCAATTCAAGCACCGCAATGGGATCGATGCCGCTGAACGGCTCATCGAGCAGAATGAAGCTGGGCTGAATACAGAGGCAGCGCGCGATCTCAACTCTGCGGCGTTCGCCGCCCGACAGGGCATAGCCGCGCGTGGTGCGCACGTGGCCAAGATTCAACTGATGGATCAGACGCTCGGAGCGCGTGCGCCGCTCGCGATACCCAAGGGGCTGAGCCTCAAGGACAGCGAGAATATTTTCTTCGACGGTGAGCTTGCGGAATATCGATGGTTCCTGGGGAAGGTAGCTGATGCCGAAGTTGCGNNTTGCGCGCGCGCAGATACATGGGGATGCGCGTGATCTCGGTTTCATCGACCATGACGCGGCCGCTCTCGGGCTGCACCAGGCCCACGATCATATAAAAGCTGGTGGTTTTGCCGGCGCCGTTGGGGCCCAGCAGGCCAACAACTTCGCCACGCGAGATGCGCAGATCAACGCCGCGCACGACCTGGCGTCCCTTGTAGCTTTTGCAAATCCCTTCAGCGATCAACGTATCCATTTATCTCTTGCTCAAGTGCGCCCCTACTTTGGCGCTGTGGTCTGGGTTGAGGTTCTGCCTCCGCCGCCTTCGATGGTGACACTATCATCGCGGCTATGGAAGATCAAAGCTTCGCCGGTGACATTGCCGCGCGCGGCATCCGTCATCCGCGGCGGAGCGGTTGAATTTCCAGTCAATACGTAATTCCCATCTTCCCCGGTGTAGACAAGCTTTTCGCCGGTTCCGCGGCGTCCGTCGGAGGTAATCACGACGTGACCGCGCGCAGTCATGCGGTCGACCTGGGCCGAGCCACCGTCTTTGCCGGCGTGGTTTCCCGGCGGCAGAAGCAGGAGTTCCACCTCGTTTGAAATCGAGGTAGCCGAACCCGTCTCCGCCACCACGCCGTTCAGCGTTCCGGCGCGCATGACGGCCTTGCGCTCGGCATCGGAGTAGTTCAGGTCGCCGCCATGCACACGAATCACCGACGGCTCGCGTGGCCTGACCGGTGGAGCTTGCGCGGCGTTTGAAGACTGCGCGTCGCCCATGGGCAGTCCGCTTGCGCTGAGCAAGACCGCGCGCACGGGTTCCGCGGGATTATTGCTCTGGGCCGATAACGTTTGCTGTCCACGATCGAGCACGATGACCGGGGCGGTTACAGAGTTGGCCTGTTGCCAAAGCCGCGCGTGCCCGCGGAAGGTGGCAATGCTGGAACCGCCGGGAGGCTGGCGCAACTCTGCGTCGTCGGCGATGACGTGTGCGGGCCCCTGGCCGCCGAGGCTCGGGTTGCCGGCTGCTGTGCCGGTTCCGCGAACACTCAGAGTGGTTGCGGCCTTTGCGGTCTCTGCCGCGGAGAGCCAGGTGGCCTTCACGTTTCCATGAGCGAGTGCGTCTCCTGAATCATGGTTGACATCGATCTTGTCGGCCGTGATCTCGACGCCGCCGTCCTCCACCCGCGGATGAAGCGTCAGGTGCATCCACCCAGCACCGGCATCGGCTGGCCTTCCCCCTCCGGCAGCGGAATTCTTGGTTGCGCCGGACAGGCCAGCATCCGGAGATCCCTGGTAGTCGGCACGGCCCGCCCAAGCCCGCAACGGCGTCGGTGTCGCCGCACCCGGTTTCGCCGCGGGTGTCTGTGTCAGCTCAACATGGCCGTCGAGGGAGGCTGATTGAATCTCTGCGTTTTCGTTGGAGCTATTGGAATCGCGGGCCTTGTCCCCCCGCGTCTGCCCCTGGGCAAATTGCACTTCGAGCTTGTCGCCATTCGAGGTCTGGCGTGCTCCTGCAGCGTTCGTCTGTTCCATGCTGGCGTGACCGACGCCGAGGATTGCCGCGAGCGACGAATTGGGGCCGAACTGCCCCGTCAGGTCGTCGGACGCAAGCCGCGAGGGCTCGGGCGCCGCCTTTCCACGCTGGCTTTCGCCGGTTACCACGACTCCGTCTGTGCCATGCATGGAATCCGGCTCCGCCTGGCCGTGCCCGTTGTCGCGGAAAGCAATGTTCGCAACGGGAGACTGCCACTTTCGGTCGACGCGCATCGGCCCACGTGCCGTCTCGCTCAGCGTCTCGCTCTCCATGACGACACCACGCTCGAGGTGGGCATGGCTAAGCTCCCCTTTGGCGCTGAAGCCGAGGTCGGCGGTGGGCGCACTGCCACCCATACGGCGCTGGCTGGCTCCATCTTTTTCGTCGCGGGTTGAGTCCATGCGCACGCCGCCCTCGAGTCGCCCATGTGTTGGCTGATTGTGCTCGTCAAAGTTCAACGAGCCGATGGGCGCGGCAATGTGACCACCGGTGGCCGTGAGCAGATTGAAGCCATTTGTCGCGTCAAGGCGCACGGCCGATCCGTCGTCGCGAAACACAACATTGGCATCACCTGCAGTGGCGTGGCCGCCGCGGTAGTCGGCAGTAGCCGCGTGCAACCGGCACAAGTGGGACTCTCGCTCGAACTCCGCGTGCTCGGCATGGATCGCCACCGGTTGCCCTCCGCGCCTGGTGTTTAGCACAACGGCTTTGTCGAGCACCAACAGTCCCTTCGAATCGTACGTGGCGCCCGTGGAACTGCCGCTTCCCTGCACCATGGAGAAATCGACGTGTTCCGCGGTTGTGGCTACGCCACTTTTTGTGTCGAAAGTCAGGCCACTGGTGCTGACATGAATCTCGCCGCCGGCAGCGGTCTGCTTCGCCGAAGCCAACGGGGTTGGCCTAGACTTTTCGGCGGCTTTGGACTGCGGTTGCTTCGCCCCGACACTGCCGGTTGAGCCCTGAGACTCAAGGGCTGGTTTCACTCCGGGGCGTATCAGCGTGATGGCGACTGGGCCAGCCGCCGAGACTTTTTGGGTTTTCTGGTCGTACTCGAACTCCGCGCCTTCAATGCGATCGGCCTGGCTGCCATCCTCACCGAAGATCTCGATCTTCACGTCGTGCAGGATGGCGTGATTGTCTTTGTATTGGGCGACTTTCGAGGCGTGAATCCGATAGCGCGAATGGCCGCCCATGGAGTGATCGAGGGTGAACCCGCTCGCGTCCTGCGTGATGTTCACGCCCAATCGCTGCGGCAGTTCTTTCAGATTGAGCGGGTTCTTCAGCTTGCTTCTGGCGAGAAAGGCAATCAGCGCCGCGATGAGCAGGACGCCCGCAGCCAGCACGAGGGTTCGGAGCCGTTCAATGGTGAGTCGGAAGGTCAGTTTCTTACCTCGATCGCCTTTCCGCCGGCTTTGGGCTGCAAGCCGCGCAGGTTTCGCCGGTGCGCCTCCGGCATCGCAAGCCTGCGCCCGGCTGAATGCCGCCTATTGCCTGAGGCCTTGCAGGCGTGCCGCGAGGCGTTGCGCAAGGCTTTCTCCCAATTCGCTCCACAGAAGGCGCGCTGTTGCCCCGGATGCTTTTTCAACCGCTGCCGTCAGCTCGATCAGCTGGCGCACATTCTCTTCCACATGCCGCGCCGCCACCGAATCGAGGTCGATGCCCTCTTCAAGGAAGGGCGCATCGGAACCGAAGTCGATGCGGATATGCCCATCAGACTCGTACGCACCGTCGTCGAAGAGAGGTCCATAGCCCGTGACCCGCACCAGCC
>PLTV01000146.1:0-6924 GCA_003164635.1 Acidobacteriaceae bacterium | reverse complement strand
GCGCGCCGGCTTCGCCCTGGCTTCCGCGGCGCCCGTAGACCTGCTGGAAGAGGGGCGTTTCGCGCCAGCTGACGGGCCAAACCGTGGCCGAATACACCCGCGGCTCGCCGCCATGTTCGGCGAATGCACCCAGCACGGCGATCAACTTGTCTGCCAGGCCCGCCAAACGCAGATTCGGGTACCACAAACTCNNCTGCGGTGCGGCAGACGCTCGCTGGGCGCTCGCGGGAGGTTTGTGCTTGCCCCGGTCTCCAAATGCGAGAGACCGGGAGCGCCCGGCGCTCGCGCCGTCTGGCTCATAGCAGGTGATTAGTGAAGTTTGGCCAGGAAGGCGTCGATTTCGCGCAGGACGTCGGCTTCATTCGATTGGAAGATCATGTGGCTGGCATTGGGAAGCCGGACCACACGTGCTCCAGGAATGCCGGCCTGGAAGGCATCGGCTTGAGCGGATGTACGCGCGAAATCGTCGAGGATCAGGGTCTGCCGCGTTTTTTCGTCCATCCCTGCAAACTGGCCGAGGTTGTGAGGATCGGCAAAGATGGCCAGCACCGGCGCGTGAATCTCGGTGTACTTTTCGACGCCAGCCCCAAGGGCTACGAGGACGGGCGGGGGCGGCGCGGTGCGGGCCGGCAAACCGGGAATAAGAGCAAGTTCGGCCTGAAAATCATCCACATCCCGAGAGAACTGAGGCAGGGCGGCATGCAGATCGCTGAAATATGCGTTCAGGTCCGGCGCAGAGGAGGTGAGATAAAGGTCCAGCTTGTTGCGCAGCGCGATCATATCCAGTAGCAAATCGCCATGTTTGGCGTCGTAAAACGCATACGAGTAACCCGCATCCAGATAGACCAGCCCTGCGATCTTGTCGGGGAAACGGCTTCCGATGGAGCTCAGTTCCTCGCCGGCCTTGGCATGGCCGATCAGCACCGGCTTGTCGATGCGCAGTTGCGCCATCACAGCCAGAACGTCGTCACCCAGCCGGTCCGAAGCGTAGTTTCCGTCATCCGGCGCGGGCACACTCGACGCACCGAAGCCGCGCCGGGTGATTCCGTACACATGATGACGCGCTTTCAGCTTGGGCGCGAAGGTGTCGTAGACATGGGCGTCGTAACCGATGCCGGCAAGCAGGATGATGGGCGTGCCAACGCCGCCCCAATCCAGAACCTCGAGCTTGACGCCCTTCGCGACCGGGATGAAGAAAACCTGGTGCGGCGACGTGTCGCCTGCTTTGGCTGGGAGAGGAGGGATTTTCTGAGGAGGATGCGCCGCATTTTGCGCAGGAAGAAAGGCGCTCGCGAGAGCCAGGAGCGCAAACGTGCCTTGTGCCGGCCACTTCATACGCGGTCTCCTGCCCACGCTTTCACCTTACACAAGACGCGGCAGGTTGATGAGTAGCGGAGAAGGTTCCTNNGTGACGATCTCGCTGAAGTCGGCGATGCCCGAAAAGCCGCGCAACACTTCATCGATCATGGCAAGATGCGCGCCGCGGATTGCCGGATCGGGGTCGAGAACCATCACTTTGTCGAAGAACGCGTCGACGGTGGGGCGCAGTGTGGCAATGAGCACAAGCGCTTCGGCGTATTTCCGCCGTTGGCGGAGTTCGGAGACTTGTGGCGCCAGGGCGCGCGCCGATTCAAGGAGCTGCCGGGCTTCAGGTGCGAGCGAAACAGAGGGATGAGTCTCGATTGCGAATCCTTTTTCTTCTGCCTGGCGAAGGATGTTCTTGATGCGTTTGAACGCGGCGGAGACTGCCGTGAAGTTGTCGGAGCCGCGGACGGCGGTGACGGCTTCGGCCCGGGCCACGGCGTCGCGTACATCGTCGGCGCCCGCGGCGAGAACGGCGTTGACGACGTCATAGGCAAAGCCACGGACGTCTTTCAGAAAGAAATTCAGGCGCTCCTGGAGGAAGGCAGCAACCGCCTGGATGTTCTGTTCGCCTCCCCTTCCATAGGCATCGATAACCTGACCTAACACGAGGGGAAGTTGAGACTCACCCAGAATCTTGATGATGGAATTGGCTGCGCGACGAAGCGCAAAGGGATCTTTCGAGCCCGTGGGGGCATTTCCAATCGAGAACATCTGGCCGATGGTTACGATGCGATCCGCCAGGCCGAACAACTGGCCTTCGACCGTGGGCGGAATGGCGTCATCCGTCGAGGCGGGCTTGTATTGCCAATAAATCACGTCCGCAACCGCATCGCCGAGTCCCTGGGCCTTGGCGTAGACACCACCAATGATCCCCTGCAGTTCAGTGAACTCCTTGACGAGTTCGGCGGTCAGGTCGGTTTTCGCAATGCCGGTCGCCGTGCGGAGCGCNNTTTCACGGCGGATGCAAGATGCTTGACCACTTCGTCGTTGTCGAAGGTTTTTTGCCAATAGCTCCCCAATTCCTTTTGGAACGTCACGGTCTTCAGGCTCTCGATGCGATCCACCAGGGGTATTTTCTGATCGAAGTCCCAGAAGAATTGCGCATCTTTGAATCGCGCGCGCAGTACCTTCTGATTGCCATGGCGGATGGTCGCTTCTCCTTCCGCGTCGACGGCGATGTTGAGAACTGCGAGGAAGTGCGGCAAGAGCTTATGGCCGGGACCTTCGACGGCGAAGTACTTCTGGTGGTCGCGCATGACGGTCACGAGCACTTCTTCGGGGAGGGCCAGATACTCGGGCTCGAAGTTACCGAGAATGACGCTGGGCCACTCGGTCAAGTGCACAACCGTCTCGACGAGGGGCTCGTCTTCGCGCCACCGCGCTCCAGGCACCGTGCGCGTGGCGGCATCCAGCGCTTTGCGGATGATGTGACGCCGCTCCGCGACGTCGACGAGGACGAACGCTTTGCGCAAATTCGCNNGGGCACAACCTCGGCATCGAGCAACGCTACAAGCCAGCGCACGGGGCGCACAAAACGCTCCGGCTTGCCGGCACGCCAGTACATGTTCTTGGCCCAGTAAAGACTCAGCACTTCTTTGGGAACTTCGGCGATGAGTATGTCCGCCGCGGTGCGTCCGACGCGTTTGACGGTAGCGCCAACGTATTCGCCCTTCGGCGTGGTGACCTTTTGCAGCGACTCCACTGGAACGCCAGCCTTTTTGGCGAAGGCCTCGGCTGCCGGTCCCGGCACTCCATCTTTGAAGGCGATTTTCCAGGAAGGGCCGGTGAGGTTCTCTTCGCTGTCAGCCTGCGCGGCGAGCACTTCTTCGACAAGGACAGCCAAGCGTCGGGGCGTCGAGTAAGTCGTAACTTTGACGGCGATGCCAAGCAGGNNTCCGACATAGGTATCAATTCTTTCTGCGTAGGAGTCGATTTGAAAGATCAGGTTTCAGAGCATTTTCAGTGGCCTGAAGGCCACTGCTCCCTCCCCTGAAGGCCACAGCTTCATCCAAAGAAGGCCGCTGCTCTCTCCTCTGAAGGCCTCTGCTCTCTCCACTTAAGGCAACTGCTTCCTCCGCTATTGCAATTGTTGCGCCGCGTACACCCTAGCCACGCCTACAGCCAGATTGCGGATGCGGCCAATCATGCCCACCCGTTCAGTAACGCTGATGGCGCCGCGTGCGTCGAGAACATTGAAGAGATTCGAGCATTTGAGCGCCAGCTCATACGTCGAGATGAGCGGAAATCTTCTTTTATCTTTCGCGGCCGCGTTCTCATCGGCCATCAAGGTGTTGGCGCGCGCCAACAGCGCCTGCGCCTCCGCTTCATAACTGTTGAAGTGCGCCCAGAGCCGCTCGACATCGGCGTCTTCAAAGTTGTAGACCGAGTGTTGCAGTTCTTCGAGGAAACGCACATCGCCGTAGGTGACTTCCGCGCCGGTATCCGGATCGCGCGCCCAGACAATGTCGTACACCGAATCGACATCCTGGAGAAACGCGCAAAGCCGTTCAAGGCCGTACGTCAGCTCGGCGCAGATGGGGTCGAGATCGAGCCCGCCGCACTGCTGGAAGTAAGTGAACTGTGTAATCTCAAGGCCGTCCATTATGACCTGCCAGCCCACGCCCCAGGCGCCAACGGTTGGGCCTTCCCAGTTATCCTCTTCGAACTTGAGGTCGTGCCTGGCGAGATCGATGCCGATGGCTTCGAGGGACTCGAGATAGAGCTCCTGCACGTTGGCCGGCGGGGGTTTCAAAATGAGCTGAAACTGCGTGTGGCGGAAGAGCCGGTTGGGATTTTCTCCGTAGCGGCCGTCCGCGGGACGCCGCGAGGGCTGTGCGTAGCCTACGCGGTAGGGCTTCGGCCCCAGCACGCGCAGGAATGTTTCCGGAGCCATGGTGCCCGCGCCGACTTCGACATCGTAGGGCTGCTGCAGAATGCAACCGCGTGCCGCCCAGAAAGACTGGAGGCGAAATAGAAGTTCCTGGAACGTGAGTGCAATGGGCTTGGCCGCGGCCGGTGAAGCGCTGGTTGAGGTCACTCGAAAACTCTCTCTTGGCAGGACTGGCCTTCATTTTACCAGCCACGCAATTTGCAGCTCGGAGCGTGGATGCTTGCGGACGCGATTGGCGGCAAGGGGAGCGACTCAACCCCCGAGCCGCGCCAGGGCCTCCGCGGTGCGGAGGCGACGCTCCAGGTGGCGTTCCAGCGCCTGCAAGGTGAAGCGACGCAGATCCTGCGCGCGCCGGCGGGGAAAAGGTTCGGCAGCAAAGCTGGACGCGGGAGCGCGAAGCATGCGGAGCGCCACCTGCCAGGAGTCGGGGAGGAGCCGGCCGGCATTGCCGCTGCGATGCACTGCGCAGAAAAGGCCGTCTGTGTTCTGGAACCATACCTCCGCAGGCTGCAGGGTTTCGCCACATTCGGTGCAGTGCGCGATATCGGGTAACAGTCCCATCAGTCGAGTGATCCACAGGGAGAAATACGTCAACGGCATCCATGGCTGTTCGACCGTCGTTTGCTCGAGCACCGAAATCAGGAGCCGAAAGGCGGCTTCCTGGGGATCATGTTCGGGGAGTGCCTCATCGAGGACTTCGGCAAAGAAGCTCAAAACGGCCATCCGAACGGGGTCGACCGGTAGCGACAGGGGCGAACGGACGATCTCAAGCTGATCGAGACGCACCAATTCCTGGCGCGGACGCTCAGCGAACCAGGCGCGCGTTACGGTCATCGGCTCCAGTGCGCCGCCGAACCGCTTGCGGCTCTTCAAAGCCGATTTGGCGACGCCCTTCAGCCGCCCATAGTCGCGAGAGAAGAAACTGACGATCAGATCTGCTTCGTGAACCGGCCACGTACGAAGAATCACGGCTTCCGAAGTCAACACGCTCATGCGACTCTTATCTTCGCATCCCATGGCTTGGGACGGGTGACCTCAGCGGGCGGCGGTCGAGCATCAAAATACCCGAACGGCCAACAGGGAATGAGGCCCGAAGACGTGCATCTGCGCGCAGAGCGCGTCAAGCGCACCGGAGCCAAACCCCCGTAGCCTATTGATATTTTCCCGGCCGCGCTTGTAGCAGTACGGGTAAAATGGGATCAGAGGTTATCCATGCCTTCCGCAATGGTCACGTTCAATGGCCGCATTACTCTTCCCCCCGATGTTCGAAAACAACTTGGATTGAAAACGGGCGACAACGTGGAATTTGTCGAGATTGGAAATGGCCGGTTTGCCATCGCACCCAGGGCGGGGATCGGTCCGGAAGTGCCTTCCGATTCATCGGATTGGCTGCCTAAGTTCGAGTTTTCCTCAAATCCTCAATAGCGGCTCTGGAGAGAGTGTTGTGGGCCAGTTCTCCGGCACATGACACTGCCCGCTCCGGCGCGCCTGCTCCCCAGCGTCGCTGGACTTGCGCGATCAAGTAAAACGGGCATCCCGCACCAAGCGGGATGCCCGTTTGTATGTTCGATGCCTGTGGAAAAGTTTAGGAATACTGAGCAGTGCAGTGCGCATTTCAAGCGGCGAAGCAAACCCAGCCGCGCCCGAACTTCAATAGACGTCTCTGCCCTACACGATGCCTGGATGCGCAATACTTTGAAGCTCAGCGACCGAAGTGGGTGGCATTCTTCTCAGTGAAGTGAGCCCATTTCTCCGGCAGATCGTCTTGCGCGAAGATGGCCGACACAGGGCAAGCCGGGACGCACGCGCCGCAGTCGATGCACTCGACCGGNNNNCGCTGATAGTAGCACACGACCCCGAGGGCTGACTTGGCCTATGTGCGGGCCGTTCTGCGATGCGGGAATGGAAAGAATCCCTGGGTCATTTCGGACTCCACGATGAGGTTTGTGTTATCCCACCCATTTCTCGATACGGCTGTGAAATGGATGGGGCGCCTGTGATGGGAAGGGGCCACGGCTTTTGGATTTCATGCTTCCGGCGAAGATCTTTCTCTGTGTTTAGGAGGACACCTGAGGTGGAAGGGCGGGCATTCGAATGTAGAATGGCGGGAAGTTTCCACCCTTCCGAATCGATCGAATGCACGTATGAGGAGAAAAGCGTGAAGAAAGCCGGCGCCTTCCTATTCTTCGCGATTCTTGTGGTCGCAATTGTGGTTATTGCGCGCGCTGCCCTGCTGAAGCCGGTGGCCGTGTCGGCCCCGCCGGCTGCCCCGATTGCTCTCGACGATGCCGGCGCCGTTGAGCGCTTCATCGCCGCCATCCGCATCCCCACAGAATCCCAGTTCGGTCAACCGCCCGACCAGGCGGCCATGAGCAAGTTCCGCGATCAACTCCAGCAGAGTTTTCCGCGGGTCCACGCAACGATGCAGCGCGAAGTGCTTCCGGATGGCGGCCTTCTGTTCACATGGAAAGGACGCGACCCCTCACTTGCACCGGTGATTCTGATGGGACACATGGACGTGGTGCCAGTTCCGGCGGAAGCGTTGCCACTGTGGAAGCACCAGCCCTACGCCGGGGATACCGCCGACGGCTTCATCTGGGGCCGCGGAACGCTCGATGACAAGATCCACGTGCTCTCGCTTCTCGAGGCAGCCGAGACGCTGATCGGCC
>PLTV01000029.1:316-2500 GCA_003164635.1 Acidobacteriaceae bacterium | reverse complement strand
TGGCCGTTGACCTGCGCGTCGTCGGTGTCTTCGCTGAAGGTGGAGTGCCACCAGATGGCGCCGGCGACTGCCGCGAGGACGACCAGCACCACGATGATGATGCCCTTGCGCCGGCTCGGCGGGGTGGTCTCTGTCTCTTGAACCGGCTCAGCCGGGGCCGTTGTCGTTGTATCCGCCACGTTTACTTTCCTCCCAAATAGCTTTGGTAACTTTGCCCTGCTCCGAGGGCGCGCGCAAGACTCAGCTTGGCCACATTGTGCCGATAGAGGCTGGACACGTACTGATCGTTGGCCTGGGCTACGGACTGCTCGGCCTGACTGACGGCCAGGTTGTCGCTGACTCCGTTGGCGTAGCGGTCCTGTGCTTCTTTCAATGCTTCGTTGGCCAGATCCACACTGGACTTGGCAACTTCAACCTGTTTTTGTGCGGAGGCAATGTCGAGGAGTGCGTCGCGCACATCGGCATCGACCTGGGCATTTTTATCGCTGAGCTGGGCCTTGGCCACATCGAGCTGCGACTGGGCGACCTGCGCTTCGCCGCGCAGCGCGAACTCGGCGAAGAGCGGGAAGCTGATGGCGCCGGTGAGATCTTCAGTGCCGTGCGAGTGCTTAAGGTTCACGCCGATGTCGCCGTAGTCTCCGTTGAAGGAGAGTGTGGGAAAGCGATCGGCGGTGGCAGCCTTGCGCTGGTCTTCAGAGGCTTTTGTCTGCTCGAGCAGTGCGGCAAGGTCTTTGCGATTGGCGTGGGCCTGGCGAATGGTGGCGTCGACATCGAGCTGATCGAAGGCCGCGTAGGGCGCATGGTCGGTGAGATTGAACGCCTGCGCAAGAGGCAGGCCGATGGTGCGCGCGAGGGCCAGCTTGTCTTTTTCGAGAGCATTTTTGGCGACGATGAGCTGCTGCTCGAGGGTCTGGTAATCGACCTGGGCGCGGAGCACATCAAGTTTGGGGGCAGTGCCGGCGTCGTGGTTGGCGGTGGCCTGATCGAGCGAGACCTTGGAGGTAGTGACCTGGGATTGCACACTATCAATCTGAGTCTGGTCGGCGACGACAAGCAAGTAGGCGTTGCCGACGGTGAGGACGACGAGGTCGCGTGCGTCGGCGGCGCTTAACTGTGCGGCGTTGAAGTTGTGGCGTGAGGCAAGGTAGTTGCGCATGGAAGCCACGTTGACGAGCGACCAACTGAGAGAGCCGCGGAGATCCTGATAGCCGAAGGGCCCGATGATGGTGGGAAAACCGGGGATGCGGAGGCCTTCAGCGGGCAGGTCGGCCTGCATGACGGTGTCTTTGAAGCTGCCGTCGACGGTGGGCAAAAGGGTTTGAAGCTGACTGAGACGCTGGCCGCGCGCGGAGGCGGTCTGAGTGGCGCTGAGGATGACGCCGAGATTATTTTTTAGGCCGCGCTGAATGGCATCGTCGAGAGAGAGATCTACGGGCTGAGCCGAGACGTCACCAGCAGCGACGCTGCCCTGGAAGCTTTGCGCCGAGGGCCCGACGGTTTGGGGCGACTGAAGGCCGAGGGCCTGCTGCGCCCGACCTGGGGCGGGGATCAGCAGAGCGAAGACAATGACCAGAAGGCCCACAACCGGAAGGAAGGCGCTGGGAGAGGCGGTGCTTATTTGTCGAAAACGTAAGGAAATCAAGATTGGTCAGCTCACGTTGAGAGGTGCTTCAGCCTAAAAGTGTTCGCCACTAATGGATGCGAAGGACAGGTGCGAGGGTTCTTTAAGTAGTGTACCGAATTTGTGCTTTAGTTCCTGTGATGTGGAAGGGATTTGGAGGGTTGGCGCGCGTGGGAGGAGATTTTTTGGCGGGGTGGGTGTTTGGGCGCGAAACGGGCATAGCGGTGGAAACAAGCGGGATGGGCGGCGCGCCAACCGCCCACGGAAAACGGAGCTGCGTTTCAGCGAGCTTCCTGGAGAACGTGGGAGGCGAGGGAGCAGAGGCCCTGGCGGAAGAGCTCGCGGAGCGCGTCGGGGGTCCACGCGGAAGCGGCGGGACCGCCGTGCGCTTTGAGCTGGTCGATGGTTTCCTGGGTGGTGAGGCCGGCGACGGCGCGGAGAACGAAGATGGTGCGCACGATGATGGGCAGGCTTTCGAGCCAGTTGCGGACGCGATCGCGATTGGGCCCGGCGATCATGGTTTGGAGTTCCTCGCTGCTGACGCCGGCAGAGTCGAGGTCGTC
>PLTV01000029.1:0-278 GCA_003164635.1 Acidobacteriaceae bacterium | reverse complement strand
GCCAACGAGCATGGACGCGACGGTGTAGAGGGCGGCAGCGATGCGATCGATGAGTTCGTCCATGCCATCGAGGGCTTCGGCCACGGTGGCTTCGTCTTTGGGTTGGCCGTCGAGGAGGCCATGAATGCGCTCGGTAAAAGCCTGGGCACATTCAGGGATGGCTTGATCGGGAATGAGCGTTTGGGTGGGCGTGAGGTCTGCCATGCGGAATGCTCCTTGAAAAGAAGGTGACGCGCCGGAGGCAAAAGCGCAATCGACGTCCTTCCTTATCCTCAACC
>PLTV01000021.1 GCA_003164635.1 Acidobacteriaceae bacterium | reverse complement strand
CGTCCGCGGCGGAGGTCTCGCCTTTAAGACCTGGGAAACCACGAGCCTTCTTCCACCGCGTGTGAGTGCCCCGTTCCCTCGCTTTTGGAGACCGGGGAACGCCTCAATCACCTGCCGCGGCGCCCCTCCCCCGGCTGCCCGGCCAACTTCCAAAACTGCTCCACTTTTCTGCGCCCGCTTTGCAGGCAATTTCGCATCGCTGGCGCACAATCCATCTAGATCGGTTTTACAAGATGCCGAATTCGGAAAATTTCGGCCCTCGAGAGGCCCTTTTCCTGAAGAAAACGGTGGGTTGAACCCAAGGCGGCTTCAAAATCAAGAAAATCGTGCCCGTAACTCTTTTGTTGTCTAGAATCTGCAAATAAGTCCTTTGTTATCTAGAATTTGGAAGGATAGACTCCTTCTACCTCTATGAAAACAGGGAATTTCTTTACAGAAACCCCCTTTTTTTTATTTTTTTTTTTTGGAACCAGCTGTGCGTGCCGAACCGGGTGCCCGGAATTCTCTCTGTTCCAGCAAACGCGCCCAAGACAGTGCGGCGACCCTCAGCCATGGGAACCGCACAGCGATTCCTGGAATGTCCTGCCAGCGAGTCACGGGGCCTTTGTTGAGGTGTCTGCCCCGTCTTCCGGCACAAACCCACTGTGCCGGAATTAGGTGCAGGCTTTGATCATTCGCTCAGCGATTCGCAGGCATGATTTTCGGGACTGCTGTTGGCGTGAGTGCTCGCACGGGAGCGAAGTGCGTGGCGCTTGTCTGGTGAGTGGTTACGATAATCGCGTCTGCCGGTTTGCTGCCCGCGCATCGATAGGAGTGTGGAGTACCTGCGTCGAAATAGACCGCGTCCCCTGGCTCCAGCGTTGAGATCTGATCGCCGTGTTGAATCTCCAACTCCCCGTCAAGGATGAACAGAAACTCAAATCCCGGGTGCATGTGCGCCTTCGGGTCCATGTCTTTCGTGAGGGGCACGAATTGCGCGAAATAAGGATCCATGTGGCGATCGGGAACCATGTATCCGAGGCTTTCAAAGAAGTACGTGGGCACGGTCACTGCCGTCTGCGGCAGGCGAACACGCTCCTTGCGCCGATGGATCCTGAAAAGCGCGTTGGGCTCCGTCTCAAAGAAGTACGACAGATCCTTCGAGAAAACCATCGCAATGCGCGACAGGTTGCGCAACGTCGGCACCACGCGGCCCGTCTCCAGTTGCGACAAAAAACTGGCCGAGAGGCCGGTGTGCTTGCCCAGCTCAACCAGTCCCATCGACTTCTTCAGTCGCAAACGCTTAATCCGCTCTCCGATGCGTTTCTCGGCGATGAATCGTTCGGCGGTCTCGGGGTCGACCTGGGTCTTCTGCGTCTCTTCGCGTCGTACTCCTGCTAACTCAGCCATTCAACCCTCCTCGAATCACTTCTATAAGATGCAAATCCGTCGGAAATGTTGCCCGCATCAAATTTTTTTGCCGTGCTACTAAACGCACTACCTCCTAGTTTGGCATCAAATCGCCAGGAGTGTTGTGATTAACCCTCTCGTCGACTCAAATTCAGCGCGCTTGACCGTTATGATGTCCGGCGCGTCCGGCATGCTGGGGGTGGCCGTGCGCCAGTCGCTGGCCGCCCGTGCGGCAACCGTTCGGCAACTCGTTCGCCACACTCCGACCGAGCCAAATCAGCTGCTTTGGGACCCCGGCGCTTCCCCCGCCTTGCCGGATCGCCAACCGCTCGAAGGCCTGGATGCCGCCATTCATCTCTCCGGATCCAGCCTGGCCGCGCACCGCTGGACGGCCGCCTACAAGCGCGAACTCGTCAGCACACGCGTGCAATCCACACGAAACCTGGTAGCGACGCTGCTCTCCCTCCGAAGTCCTCCCGCGGTCCTCCTTTGCGCATCCGCAGTCGGGTTCTACGGAGATCGCGGCAACGATCTACTGGATGAACGTGCGGCACCGGGAAGCGGATTCCTGGCTGAGCTTTGCCAGGAGTGGGAAGCGGCCTCCCACCCGGCGACCGATGCCGGAATCCGCGTGGTCCATCTCCGTTTTGGCGTTGTCCTTGGGCCCCACGGCGGCGCACTCGACAAAATGCTTCCGCTCTTCCGCTACGGTCTTGGCGGGCGTCTCGGTTCGGGCCTCCAGTGGATGAGCTGGATCAGCCTCGCCGATCTGGTTGCTGCCGCTCTATTTGCTTTGGACAATCCCCGGTTGTCCGGCCCAGTAAACTTCACGGCTCCCCACCCGGTAACGAACGCTGAATTCACGCACGCTCTTGCACACACTCTTCATCGCCCCGCCGTTTTTCCCGCACCGGCCTTTGCCCTGCGCGTTGCGCTCGGCGAAATGGCCGATGCGGCCCTTCTCTCCAGCACGCGGGCCATCCCCGAAAAGCTCACAGACGCTGGCTTCCGGTTCACTCACCCCACCATCGACCTGGCATTGAACGCGGCTCTTCGCGCCCGCCAATAGCCTTGCGCCTTCGCCTCGCCAAAAAAGAAAAGCCGCAGCACCCTTGAGTGCTGCGGTTAAATTTCGAGAGGGAACGTTATCTGGGTCGTTCTGCCCGAGGAGCAGGCGCGTGCGATTGCAGCGATTGCTGCTCTGACGTGTGCCGTTGCGCCAGCTGCTGGGTCTGTTGCTGATGCTTCTGCTCCAGCCTCTCGGTTTGGTCAGCGTTCAACTTCTTCTGGTGTTCTTTTTCCTGCTGTTGCTGAAGCTTGTTGCGCTCCTGCTCTTGCTTCCCTGCCAGCTTCTCCTGCTGCTTCTGATAATTCTTCTCAACCTTCGAGGCGCCCTTCTCGAGAGGAGCGGGGTGATTGATTGCCGGCAGGTCCTTGGGGTGAATCGCTGCCTTTCCCCCGGCTTCGCCTACTGCACCTGCCCGGTCCCCTTCCGTTCCCAGCGCAGACGCAGTGGAATGCTCAAAGTCTCCCGGTCTCGCGGTTGCGCCAATGGGTGGATTGCCGTGATTGGCTGAAGCCCGAAGGCTGGGAGTGGACCGAGCCACCGATTCATGTTGCGTCTGCTCCGCGACAGGTGGAAGATGCCGGCCCCGTGCCGCGGCCTCTTCCTCAGGCGTTGGGCGCGCCACAACGCCACCGTTGCCGCCGTTGTAGCTCACGTGATTGTTGTTTTCCTCGACCCTGGTGTTGTACACATTGTGGATCTCGGTGACATTCACGTTCATCACGGCCCGGTTGTAGAAGAAGTGGCCGCCATCCCACCTGCCACCGCCAAATCCAACTCCAAAGTAGCCGAAGCCGTAGTTGATGCCGCCGTAGAAGCCGACCGTCTGACCCCAATACCCTTCGTTCCAGAAATAGCCGCCGTCGCCCCAACCCCAATAACCAGGAGTCCACAGGAAACCAACCTCCGGCGCCATTACCCATGTTCCCGGAACCCAGTAGTAGTCGCCCACGCCGTCATCCCACCCCCAGTAGCCGGGAGTCCACATATACCCGTCGCCCGGACAGATCGGCTGCTCATACACGGGTATGACTGGCGGAGCAATTCTGACAGAGACCCTGACCTGCGCAAACGCAGCGGCAGGAAGGGCAAACAGTATCAGAGTTAGTAAAATCCGAATCGTTCGCATAGTGTCCCTCTTTCTTTCGCCCTTTAATTCATGGTTTGCTGATCAGCTGCACCACCCGGTTTGTCGTGCCACATTCGAAGGACAACAACGGGAACACTGCAGCGAGGCAACTACTTTGACCGGATGCCGCCCCGCAATCGCAAGTTGCCCCGGCCATGCGGTTTATCCTGAAGAGTCAGTCCGGCGTTTCTTCGCCGGTCATCGAGGATCGATCCATGCCTGAAGAAAGCATCACCCCTGTCGAGTCAACCAGCCCCAGTAGTGCGCAAGCGCCGCAGGTAGCCACCATCGCCACTCTCGGTCAGCACGAAGGCCAATCCGTGCTCCTGAAAGGCTGGCTCTACAACTCGCGGGAAAGCGGCAAGCTGCTCTTTCCCATC
>PLTV01000034.1 GCA_003164635.1 Acidobacteriaceae bacterium | reverse complement strand
ATCGTTCTATGGCATGAGAATTGAATCGCAGCAAAAGAACTGAATTTCGGGAACTCAGGCTGACTGGCGGATGCGGATGAATCGCGGCCCTGCGCGCTGAAGGCGCAGGGCCGCTTGGCTGCGAGGGCAAGTGGGCGCGTGTTGTTTCGCGATCGCGCGGCATGCAATAGGGCAATCGCGGCCGCGCCTTTTGTGGGATTGTATTGAAGTCGAAAGATGTTTCAAGGTTGATGTATGCGGGTTGATCTTTGCAGGTATTCGTTGCTTTTGGTGATGGTGGGTCTAGCGCCGTCGGTGCTTTCGCAGAAGTTTCAAGAACCGACGAAAGAAGAGCTGCAGATGACGTCGGACCCAAAGGCGCCAGGGGTTGCCGCGGTTTTCCTCTATCGCCAAGAGGAGATGGATAACTCCAATCACTTCCAGAGCGTTTATGCGCGGATCAAAGTGCTCACGGAGAAGGGCAAGGAGTGGGCGACGGTCGATGTCCCCTACGAGCCGGGTATGAGCGCCGCGCCGCTCATTGAGGGCCGCACAATCCACTCCGACGGCAAGATCATTTCCTTAGTTGGCAAACCCGCCGACCTTCTGGTCTTCAAGACGCGTGGCTTCAAATGGAAGACGGCGACATTCACCTTGCCTGATGTAGAAGTCGGCAGCATCCTGGAATACAAATGGACCCTGCCGCTCGTCGGAACGAGCGGAACGCGGCAGTATCACGTAGATGCCCACCAGGCATCAGAGTGGGGCGCCGGCATGCCCGATTGGAACGTGCAGCAGGACATCTTTGTCCACAAGGAACGATTCCAGTTCGTCTCAGTCAATCGATTTGACAGCATTCAGGGCGCCGTTGTCGAAGGCGAAGATCTCCCCCGCTGGCAAAAAGTATGGGGTGGAGGAGAATTGCTGTACAAAGAGCGTCTGCCCCCAGGCGTTCACGTCGTTCAGAGTATTGACAGGAACTATGCGCTGGATGTTGAAAATGTTCCTCCCATCATTCGAGAGCCTGATTCCCCGCCCGTTGACAGCTTCCGCTATCGAGTCCTGTTTTATGTCACGCCGAACACGCTTGCTGAGCCGTTCTGGAAGGATGAGCAGGACCGCTGGCTAAAGGAAATCAACGGCTTCGCAGTCCAGACGAAGGCCATCAAGGATGCCGCAACGCAGATCACTCAAGGGGACGATACGCCCGAGGGCAGAGCGCGCAAGCTCTATGAGGCTGTCCAGGCCCTGGAGAATACAGACTTCGGTCGTGAAAAATCCGACGCAGAACGTGCGGCGCAGCATTTGAAAAAGGAATTGAAGAGCGTCCAGGACATTTGGGATGAGAAAAGCGGCGACAGCAACGACCTTGCGGCGCTCTATCTGGCGCTCGCACGGGCCGCGGGGCTGGAAGTCTATGCCGTGCAGATCGCAGAACGGAGCCGAAGCATCTTTGACCCCAACTACCTCTCGCTCAATCAGCTCAAGAGGCTATTGGTGGTGCTTCGTATCGATGGGAAAGACATTTATCTCGATCCAGGCGAGAAGTTCTGCCCCTTTGGACAACTGGCCTGGGAGCATGCACTGGCCGGCGGAATTCGGGAGAATGTCAAGGGCCCTGTATACACTCCGGCGAATTCCATCAAGGATTCAATCACCGCCCATACTGCCGACCTGATTCTTGACGAACACGGCGCGGCCACTGGCACAGTGAAAGTCCTGATGAACGGCCAGGCGGCTCTCTACTGGCGGCAACTCAACCTGACCGAGGGTCCGGACGAAGTAAAGAAGCGGTTCGATGAATCGTTGCGCGACGCCTTGCCGCAAGGCATTTCCGGCGAGACGACGGGGTTTCAGGGAATTGAAACTTCGGCCGGGTATCTCACAGCAACGGTCAAGGTCTCAGGCCAACTAGGTACAACAACCGGCAAGCGCATGCTTACGCCGGGGTTCTTCTTCTCCGCCGGCGCCCCAATGCGATTTTCGGGAGAAGCGCGCGAAACGCCATTTGACCTGCACTACGCAGAGCAGGTGATCGACGACGTTGTGTATCACCTGCCGCCGGGGTTCGCTATCGAGAGCGCTCCGCAGGCAACACAATTGCCCTGGCCGGACCATGCCGCATTGGTAGTTAAAACAACACCTGGAGCAGGCATGTTTGAGATCAAGCATATCTTTGCCCGGGCATTTGTTGTGCTCGATGCAAAGGAGTATCCGGCACTGCGCGACTACTCACGAAAGGTCGCGGAGAACGACCAACAGCAGGTGGTGCTGGTCCGCGCTGACGCCGCTACAGGGAATTGATCTCGCCGCCCGGTGCGTCACGACGGTTTTACTTGAACGCGGCTTGAAATTCGGAAAGGGCCTTCAGTTGCCGGCCGTTGGCGTCGAAATTTGCGGGGTTGAGCCAGGCCTCGAAGGCGCGCTTGCGCGCGGGCCACTCGTGGTCGAGCAGGGAGAACCAGGCGGTGTCGCGGTTCTGACTCTTCACGATCATGTGCTGACGGAAGATGCCTTCAAAGGTGAAGCCGTAGCGCAGGGCGGCGCGGCGGCTGGGCTCATTCAGCGCATTGCACTTCCACTC
>PLTV01000258.1:34153-34275 GCA_003164635.1 Acidobacteriaceae bacterium | reverse complement strand
CGACGAGAAGACCGAGGAGCAGTCGAAAGATGCGGTGCGCGCCATGATTCAGGGTATGTGGGATATTGGTCTGCGCGCCAGTCCGAGTTCCCGAACAGTGAAGGAAGCGGGGCGATTCGACC
>PLTV01000258.1:0-34054 GCA_003164635.1 Acidobacteriaceae bacterium | reverse complement strand
GTCCCGGCGGCCTGCGCGACTATCACCTCGCTGTCTGGTTTGCCCTACTCTTTCACCTGAAAGAAACCCGGGAGTGGCCACGCCAGCGCGGCGGCGTTTTCCAGTCCGCGCGGGGCGACGCAGAGGCTGCTTTCGATTTTCTGGCTGCTGCTCGCTGCTTTCTGCATTTTCGCCATGGCCGCGACGACAACACGCTCGACTGGCAATCGCAGGACGAAGCCGCTGCAAGCAGCATCGGCCTTGAGACCCGCGGGACGGCGGATCCGAGTTACTGGATGCGAACCTACTATCGCCACGCGCGCATTATTTATCGTCGAGCGGCGCTGCTGATGGAGCATCTGCCCGCGCCGGTCAGCTTCTACCGGCAATTCCGGAGGCGCCGAACGCCGATTGCCGGCACCGATTTTTTGCTCGACCAAGGCCGCATCGACATAGTTCCGGGCGCGCAGTTCAACGACACAAGCGCCATTCTGCGGATCTTCTCGCTGATGGCCACGCACGGCTATACGCTCTCGCAGGCCGCGGAAGACCGGATCACCGATGCCCTTCCCGCGCTGGCCATTCATATTCCGGAAGGGCCGTATCTCTGGAACGCGCTTCGCGAAGTGCTTCTTGGGCCACATGCCGCCCACGCGCTGCGCACGATGCATGCGCTTGGCGTTCTGGAAATGCTCATTCCCGAATTTCATGGAATCGACGCGCTGGTGATTCGCGACAGCTACCATCGCTACACGGTGGATGAGCACACCTTTCTGACCATCGACAACGTACACAGCCTGCGCACGCCCGCTCACGACTACGAACAGCGCCTGGCGCAGCTTCTTCCGGAAATTGACCGGCTCGATCTGTTTCTTCTGGCATTGCTGCTACACGATACCGGCAAGGCCCGCCGCACCGGGGAGCACGCGGGTCAAAGCGTGGAACTGGCGGACGCTTTTCTTGCCCGCCTCGATTTCGATGCGGAAGAGCGCGAGTCGATCCTGAAACTGATTCGGCTTCATCTCGAAATGTCGCTGGCACTGCGCCGGGATATCTTCGATCCGGAAAACGTGCGCGCCTTTGCGGAGAAAATCGGCAGTCCACAGCTGCTGAAAATGCTCACCCTCATGACCTTCGCCGACATCAAGGCCGTGAACCCCGACGCACTGACTCCGTGGAAGGCCGAGAACCTGTGGCAGTTCTATATGTCGACCGCCAACTTCATGGACCGCTCAGTGGATGAGGTGCGCTACCACGCTGCCATCGATCCCACGCTGCTTAATCGCATCCGTTCCATGGTGAATGCCGCGCAGTATGAATCCCTAGGTCACTTTCTCGAAGGCCTTCCACAGCGTTACCTGCAGACCCGCCTTCCCGAACAGATTCGCCATCACTTTCAAATGGCTCTGAATCTCGACAAGGATCCCGTTCAGCTTGACCTGCGACCCAACCGCCAGCTCTTTGACCTCACCGTCATCACGCGCGATCGTACGCGCCTTTTTGCCGATGTGGCGGGCGCTCTCGCTGCATGGGGGATGAACATTGTGAAAGCCGGCGCGTTCTCGAACGAAGCTGGTGTCATTGTCGATAGTTTCCACTTCACCGATGTCTTTCACACGCTCGAACTCAACCCCAGCGAAAAAGACCGGTTCCTCAGCAACCTGCACGATGTGGTGGCCCAGAAGACGTCAGTCGATCAGTTGCTGAAGGCGCGGCGCCACCTGAACAACCCTTCGAACCTGCGCGTGGAAGTTGCAACGCGTTTGCAGTTCGACTCTGAATCCTCCACTCACTCCACGCTCCTGCAGGTTATCTCGCAGGACGTACCAGGACTGCTGCGCCAGATCGCTCTCTCGCTCGCCGCGCACCAATGCGACATCAAGGTGGCGCTCATCGATACCGAAGGCGAAACCGCAATCGACGTCTTCTATCTCACACGGCGTGAGAAAAAGCTGTCGGAGCAGGTGCAAAGCACCCTGGCAGCCGACTTGACTTCTGGACTCAACGCGATGCGCACGCCGACCGTTTGAGCCGGAAACCATCGCAAACTATTAACTCTTTGGCAAACCCCGATAGAATCTTGAGGCATTGATCTCGTAAGCTAAGTTCATTGCGAGGCGCGGCGAATCGTTTCCCCTGGCTTGAACCCTGCCGTTGCATCGCGAATTGAACGCGAATGACCTCAGACAAGTTCAAGAAGTGGTTCGGTGCAACGGCAATGGAAGCTCTTCCGTGGCCTGCCAGCTGCCTGCTCGGTTTTTGCTCTGCCGGTTTCGCTGTTTCGCTTACCTGCGCCATTGCGCCGCTGCGCGCGTTTCCGCTTCTGCTGGCATTGCCCGCCGTTATCCTTGCGGCCTGGTTCCTTGGCATGTTGGGGGGCATCTGCTGCGCTTTTGCTGAAGCCTTTCTGGTGGACGCCTTTCTGACCAAGCACCAGTTCCATTTCGCGCTTGGGAATGCGGAAGAGGGCGTGCGGATGGCGGTATTCCTGATCGTCTCGATTCTCCTTGGCTGGGCAATTCGTCGTTTAGCCCGAAACCGCGCTCAACTGGCAATGCGCGAATTGCAGCAGAGGCTGAGCCTGGCGAATGCGGAGCGCGAACTTGCCGAAGAGCGCGCCCGCGCCGTCGAGGCCCTGCGCGATCGCGATACGCTTCTTCAGATTGCCGTGGAAGGCAACGGCATGGCGCTCTGGGCCTGGGACCTGGTTGAGGGGACGATCTACTGGTCCGACGCTGCGTATCGCATCATTGGCCGTGAGAAAGGGTCGGTAGAGCCAGGCTTTGATGCGTGGAGAACGATCCTTCATCCGGAGGATGCCGGCGTTATTGATGAGGCATTGAAGATGGTAAGCGAAGGCCGTCTCGAACAACGAATGGAGTACCGCATCTTGTGGCCCGATGAAACGATTCGCTGGCTCGAATCGCAGGGGAAAGGCTACTGCGATGCTGACGGCCGCATGATCCGGGTGGTCGGTGTCTTTGCCGATGTGACCCACCGCAAACTGGCCGAGGAAGCCATGCTGCGCGCCGAAAAGCTGGCGATCGCCGGGCGCCTGGCCGCTTCAGTAGCGCATGAAATCAACAACCCGCTCGAGGCCATGTCGAACATGCTCTTCCTCATAACCCTGGCCGACAGCGTTGAAGCCGCGCGGGAGTATGGGCGCGACGCTCTCGAACAGCTCTTGCGTGTTTCGATGATTACGCAACAGACGCTCAAATTCCACCGGCAGGCGGGCGCACCGAAACTGACCAGCCTTTCCGAGGTTCTGAACTCGGTGCTCGCATTATTCCGCGGCAAGCTGAAATCAGCCGGCATCGCGATGGAATTCACTGTTGAACACGAAGTGCAGGTGACCTGCATGCCGAATGAGGCTCAGCAGATTTTTGCCAATCTCATCTCCAATGCAATTGACGCGATGCCCAAGGGTGGCCGCCTGGTGATTCGCCTTTACCCGTCTCATGGTTGGAAGGACCGTAAGACAGAAGGAATGCGCATCACCGTAAGCGATACCGGGCTGGGCATGGATCGCGCCACGCGGCGCCGCGTTTTTGAGCCTTTCTTCACGACGAAGACCGATACCGGTACTGGCCTGGGCATGTGGGTTGTCGCGCAGTTGGTCGATCGCCATCACGGCAGTGTCAGCACCTGGAGCACTCAGCGTGACGGCCGCTCGGGGACGACTTTCTCCGTGTTCCTGCCCTTCGATCCGAAAAAACTCGCTGGAGAACATAGTCTCGCGGACGGCTCTTCCGCACTTTCACCTGCCGCTGCCTCAAAAGTTTGACCGACTCAATTGCTAATGAGTGGCTAACTTGCCAGAACGGCAATGCAGGCGCCGGTGCGGCACAAGAATTGACAGGGGGTTGTTGATGTCGTCAGTTGTGCAAGATGATGTAGTGATTCGAGGTGCTGTTCCTGAGGACGCTGCCGCGTGCGGGCAGATCTGCTTCGATGCTTTCTCCACTATCAACGCGGCGCATGGATTTCCCTGCGACCTTCCCTCCGCTCAAGCCGCAATCCACCTGCTTTCGGTGATGTTCTCGGTCCCGGGCTTCTATGGCGTAGTGGCGGAAAGCGAAGGGCGGATTCTGGGTAGCAACGTCCTGGTTGAGCAGGGAGTGATTCAAGGGGTCGGTCCTATTACCATCGACCCGAAAACGCAGAATCGCGGACTGGGAAGGAAATTGATGCAGGCGGTGATGGACCGCGCCAGAGAGAATGGCGCGGCGGGAACGCGGCTGGTGCAGGCTGCATTTCATAATCGCTCGCTTTCTCTCTACACATCGCTTGGCTTCGACATACGCGAGCCTCTTTCGTGCGTGCAGGGAAAAATTCGCGAACAGATCGTTGCCGGATGCGCGGTGCGGCCGGCTCAACTTTCAGATCAGGCCGCGTGTAACGATTTGTCGCGGCACGTGCATGGGTTCGATCGCGATGTTGAATTGGCACAAGCGATTCAGCAAGGCACAGCGCGCGTGGTCGAGCGCGGAGGCAGCATCACTGCTTATACGACGAATCTTGGATTCTTCGGCCACGCTACGGCGGAGACGAACGTGGATTTGCAGGCACTGATTGCGTCGGCGGAGTCGATTGCGGGCCCGGGATTTCTTTTGCCTTCACGCAACACCGCGCTGCTGCGCTGGTGCCTGGCGAATGGTCTGCGCGTGGTGCAGCCCATGACCCTGATGAGCACGGGTCTCTACAGCGATCCGTCCGGAGCGTGGTTGCCATCGATTGTTTTTTGAAGCGGACTGTCTCATCGGCGATCGGCAGGCCTTGGAGGCCTGCTCACAGCAGTTTGTCGTAGCGAACATAAACCGGTTCCCAAACATAGGCCTTCAGCGCGGCGGTCAAATCTGAGCTGATCCCGGCTACGCCCTCGGCTATGGCTTGGCGTCCAACGGCCTCGGCAACGATCAAGCCCACCTTGCGCGATTCCGCAATGGGCGGTAGCAATCTTCCGTCTTTGTCTTCGAGCGCCGGTGAGAGCTGCGCCAGCGCCTTCGCCGCTGCCATGACCATTCCATCGGTAACGCGCCGGGCGCGAGAAACGAGGATGCCCAGCGCCAGTCCCGGAAAAATATAGGAGTTGTTCGTCTGCGCAATTGGAATCAGTTTTCCATTCACTTCCACCGGAGGAAATGGGCTGCCCGTGCCGACGATCGCGCGACCTTCGGTCCAATGAAGCAGATCGGCGGGAGTGGCTTCAGCGCACGAAGTTGGGTTCGACAGGGGAAAAATAATCGGTCGCGGCGTATGGCTCGCCATGGCGCGCACAATGTCCTCAGTAAATGCGCCGGCCTGTGCGGATGTTCCGACGAGCGCTGTGATCCCTGCATTCCTCACTACATCGAGAAGCGAAATATCTGTCTCTCCCGAAAGCTGCCAGCCCTCCACATCTCTGCGCGGCCGCACCCACGGTTCCTGGCTCTCGCGTATGCCGCGGCCACCTTCCACGAGCAGGCCATAGCGGTTGAACGCATAAATCCGCTGGCGTGCCTGGTCCTCACTCAACCCCTGTTCCCGCATCGCCGAAAGCAGTAGGCTCGCAATGCCGAGGCCTGCGCCGCCGGAGCCGAATAGAGCGATCGTCTGGCCGTGCAACGGCACGCCTGTCGCGTGCACAGCTGCGAGCAGTGTGGCCGTTGTAACCGCGGCCGTTCCCTGAATGTCGTCGTTGAACGTGCAGAGGCGGTGGCGATAGCGCTCGAGGAGCATTGCGGCGTTGGTTCCCGCGAAATCTTCCCATTGCAGGAGAATGTGCGGCCAGCGCCTCATCACCGCGGCAACGAAGTCCTCTACGAAGTCTTCGTAGTCCTTTCCGCGCACGCGGGGATGCTGCCAGCCGATATAAATTGGATCGTGCAGCAGGGTTTCGTTGTCCGTGCCCACGTCGAGCAGAACCGGCAAACAGTGTTGCGGTGGAATTCCGGCCAGAGCCGTGTAAAGCGCCATCTTTCCGATGGGAATCCCCATGCCGCCCGCGCCCTGGTCGCCAAGACCAAGAATCCGCTCTCCGTCAGAAACCACGATGCAGCGCACATCGTCGTAGCGCGGTGAAGCAAGGATTTGATCCATGCGGTCACGGTTCGCATAGCTTAGAAACAACCCTCGCGGCTTGCGCCAGATTTCACTGAAGCGCTGACAACCTTCGCCCACTGCCGGCGTGTAAACAAAGGGAAGCAGCTCTTCAGTATGGTGCGCGATAAGCGAATAGAACAGCGTCTCGTTCGTGTCTTGAAGATCGCGCATGTTGCTGTACTTTCCGAATGCCGTCTCGCGACTGGCGAGAACGCGCATTCTTCGCGCGCGCTGATCTTCAAGCGTGCCAATGTGCGGCGGCAACAGGCCATGAAGGCCGAATGCGTCGCGTTCTTCTTCACTGAAAGCAGTGCCCTTGTTCAGCCGCGGATTCAGCAACAGATCAGTGCCGTGCAGGCGCGCCCGCACAACATTGTCGACTTGTGTCTGAGCTGGCTTGGTTTCTTTGCTCACACAACCTCACATGCACTCAATCCGAAAACCCCAACTGCGGCCACGCGCAACCAGGTCTAAAACGATGACGCGGAGGATCCACACGTTCCGGATTCTAGCGTTCTTCGATGATAGCCAAATCCCATGGCGCCAGTGTGAATTCACCAGCGTGCGCTATCGCCTTGCCCTCCAGAAGATCCGTTCCCGCGCCGTAGGCGTACGTGAGTTTGACGTCTGCGCCCGAATAATTGAAGTAGTAGTGAAGATGCTTGCCCAATCGATTCACGCCATGCTGCAAGTGCACCGCCGACGGCAAATCATCGTTAGCGACTGCGAGCCCTGCCCTGGCGAGTTCACCCTTCAACACTGCTTTCTGCAACGTGTCCGATAGATACGTGCCTTCGTAAAGCAGAGTGCCAGTACCGTAATCGTTTTCCGTAATTGCCGGCCACTTTCCGAAGAAGGAATGGTCATAGGTGGCGATCGTCTTTGCGTGTTCCGGCATCAGGAATTCGGCCCAGTAGCGAACTTGATTGTCTGAGCCAACGTGAAATGGATCATCCTTAAGCGCGAGGGGCCCTTCAAGATTTGAGAACTCCTGGTAGCTGAGTCCCGCGGCTTCGCGCAAAGGTCCCGGCGCGCGGACCCATCTCACGGCCGAGTTCTCATTCGCGAATCCGCTCTTGAACGTCATTACGACGTGTCCGCCGTTTTTGACGTATGCGGAAATGCGATTCAGCAGCGCATCGTCGGAGATGTAGAGAACCGGCACGATCAGCAACTTGTATTGCGAAAAATCCTGCGTATCCGGAAACACAAAATCCGCGCCGACATTCAGATCGTAGAGGGCCTTGTGTATCTGCTGCACCACCGAGGCGTAGCCGTCCGGCTCGCCTGTCCAGCTTCGCGAGGGCACACCGCCACCGTAGGGCATAAAGCTGATCGCGTTGGCCGAGTCGCGGCTCCACAAAATTGCCACATCGTTGTGAATCTTCAATCCGACAAGATGCGGACCAATCTTTTCCAGTTCGTGCGCGGTCTTGCTCATCTCCGCGTATTCACGGTTCGGTTCCAGGTCGTGCGACAGAATCCCTTTCCAATACGTCTCCTGGTTGGCTGCAATCGACGCCCAGTGCCAGTACTCCACCATGTTGGCGCCGTCGGCGAGGTAGGTGTATACGTCTTCGCGTAACTGCCCGTCATAAGGCGGAAACTGGCCCTGCGAGGTCCAGCCGATCGTCTGCGCATTTGTTTCAGTCACCAGAAAATTGCCGTGCTTCAGCGATCGCGAAAAGTCGCTCTGCAACGCCTGAAACGACCCATCATATTGATCCTGTGTGCCGTGATAAATATTGTCAGCCACAATGTCCAGCGACCCGGCCACCGCCTCTTCATTCACGTCGCGCTTCATCATTCCACCGTAATCCGTCGTGATGAACTGCCGCGGTCCAGCGCACTCGCGTACAAGTTGAGCCTGCCAGTGCAGAAAATCCGTCACGCGCATTTGGCTCCAGCGCGTCCACTCCAGCTTGTATCCCGTTGAAATGGTTCCATCGCGGCGGGGCAGATCTTCCCACGTGTGCAGGTTCTCGCCCCAGTAATTCAGGAACCATGCTTGCGACAGCGCTTCCGGCGTTTTGAACTTCTTCTCAAGATAGTGCTGGAAGCCGATGAACACATCGGTGTTCGCGGCATCGTAGCTGCCGGTCTCGTTGTCGAGCTGCCAACCGATCACTGTTGGATTGTCTTTATAGTGCGCGACGATGTGGCGGATGAGGCGCTCCGCGTAGAAGCGGTAGGCCGGCGAATCCGTGTCCATGTTCTGCCGCAGGCCATAGGTGCTTGCAATCGGTTTGCCGCCGAACATGCCCGCGGGAATACGCTCTGCAAATATTTCCGGATGCTGATGCGCCATCCACGCCGGAATCGCGTAGGTTGGCGTACCCAGGATCACCTTGATGCCTGCCTTGGCCATCGCGTCCACGACGCGATCCATCCACGCGTATTCAAACTGGCCGTCCGCCGGCTCCCACAAGCTCCATGTCGACTCGCCCATGCGCACCACGTTCAGGCCGGCGGCCTTCATCAGCGCGACGTCTTTTTCCAGCCGCGCCGCGTGGTCGGCATCGTCGCCCGGCATGTATTCGTTGTAGTACGCCGCGCCATAGAGGACGGTCGGAAAGCTGAGGTCCGGCCCTGCCCCTGCTGAAGGTTGATTTTGCGCTTTCGCAACAAGAACAGCACATTGAAGGATGAGCACGGAAACAACCGGAAAGCATTTGCCTAACAGCCACATTCGAATCTCCATTTCGCTGGAAGGGTAAGTCTAAACCAGGGGAACGGCTATCGTAATCCATCCAGGCTCGTCCCAGTCGAACTGCACCGATGGACATCGAAACGATCGGCTTAATCAAAACGCAATAGCACCACTTCGGGCTTTGTCCCTACGCGCATCGGCGGGCCCCATGTGCCGGCGCCATAGGATGTCAACACCTGTAACGATCCAAACGCGTGCAGTCCATGGGTGAACTTCCCAAAGACCCTTTGCGTCAGCCACGTGAAGGGCACAAATTGGCCTCCGTGCGTGTGTCCGGAGAGTTGCAGACTCACGCCCGCTTCTTCTACGATGGGCAACCGGTTGGGCACATGGTTCAGCAGAATGCTTGCTGTGCTCTTGTCGATGCCAAGCCCGTGCAAATTCGTGCGCAGGCGCATTGGATAGGTGGTGTCGTGATACGGCACGCCCAAAATCTGCAGGCCGTCCACCACGACCTTCTCATTCGACAGAACCCGAATTCCTGCGAGCCCGAGTGCCGCTAGAAACCCTGCCGCATCGCCGAACTCATCGTGATTCCCGGTAGCGAAATAAATCCCGAAAGGCGGCGCCAGGTCTTTGAACGCGGCGATAACGCCGTACGCGTCAACCTTGGTTCCGTCGAAGACGTCGCCGGGAATGAAGAGAATGTCGGGGTTCAACCGCGCAGCGAGCGCCGCAATGCGGCGGCTGAAGCCGATGCCGTTCACATGTCCCAAGTGCAGATCACTCATCACGAGTGCCGTGCGTCCGCGCCATTGAGGCGGCAGATTGGCAAGACGAACCGTAGTGCTAACGACACGCACGATCCGCGCATTGATCAAACCGTATGCAGCCGTCACGGCTGCCGCAATCAGCAGGACGCCGACGATCAGTGGCCGAGTTTGCTTGGGAATCGCATGGGGTGGAAGCAAAAGCACACCGAGCCATACTACCCAACAGAAGAGGGCCGCGAAGAAGAGGAAATTCAGGATTCCCATCCAGACAGCGGCAACTCGATAAAGGGCTGTCACCAACCCATTTCTGGAGTAGTAACTCAGCAACGACGCTGCCACAAAGCTGAACGCCAGCACAAACACTGCCACGTGCAACGCCAGGGTTGCGTGCGGGCTCAAACCGCCCCAGAACACGATCACGGTGCGATAAATGAACCAATGGGCAGAAAGTAAAAAAGTCTGTATGAATAAAATGCCCAGAACAGGCCACGCCTTCAAAAGATCTATCTCCCCTCGCTTTTCAGCCTTGGTTCAATTCTTGCATGAAGCCTGGAGTCTCATCCCCGGCTTCGGCGCGCCGGGATGAAACAATACGATCATGGAGAACGGCTCGGGCAATCAGGATTCACTCGGCGTCTATATCTCCATCCCTTTCTGCCGCTCGAAGTGCACCTATTGCAACTTTGCCTCGGGAGTTTATCCGGTCAGCGAGCACGCGCGCTATGTCGACCGCCTCATCCAGGACCTCACCGACGCCGCGGACTGGGCGGGGCGCAAGGGCGTCGAACTCCCTCGCGGCGTCGACACCGTCTATCTCGGTGGTGGAACTCCGAGCCTTTTAGCTCCCCAATTGCTCGAAGGGCTTTTCGTTGCACTGCGCGGCACCTTCGCCATCGAGCCCGATGCCGAAGTCACCGTCGAATGCGCGCCGGGGCAGATCGCGGACGAGACTCTGACCGCCTTTCAATCCATCGGCGTCAATCGGGTCAGCCTGGGCGTGCAATCGTTCATCGATCGCGAAGCGCACACAAGCGGCCGTTTGCATGGCCGCGCCATTGTCGAGGACGACGTACGCCGCCTGCATGAAGCAGGGATCGCGAACCTGAGCATCGATCTCATCGCGGGACTGGCCGGCCAGACATTCGCATCGTGGAACGAGTCGCTCGCTGCACTGGTCGCGACGGCAGCTCCGCACGCGAGCATTTACATGCTCGAAGTGGACGAAGACTCGCGACTGGGCCGGGAGATGCTCGCGGGCGGCATCCGTTATCACGCGGAACTCGTGCCACACGACGACGCGATTGCGGCCATGTATTCCCAGGGAATCGAGACCCTGGCGCAGGCCGGGCTGGCCCAGTATGAGATCTCCAATTTTTCGCGTTCCGGCTATGCCTCGCGCCACAACCTTCGGTACTGGCAGCGGCGGCCCTATCTTGGACTTGGCCTCGACGCATCCTCCATGCTCCACGAAGCTTCCGCGGCGGCGCGCTCCGTTCTTCGCTCTACCACCACCAGCGACCTGCGCGCGTATCTTGAAGGCGCCGGAGCTGTCGAAGCCGACTGGTTCTCGCCTGATCGGCAGCACGAAGAAGCGTGGTTTCTTGGCTTGCGCATGAATGGCGGCGTGGATGTCTCGGCCCTGGAACTCGAGTTTGGCAACGAGCGCGTCAGTCTCGCCATGAGCGTTGTCGAGCGCCTTCAGGCCGAGGGCCTTCTACAGTCAGATGGCAACTTCGTCCGACTCACCTCTCAAGGCCGCATGCTCTCCAACACCGTCTTCCAGGAGTTCCTCGATCTTGCAGCGATCAGGTGCTAAGAAAGGGCGATGGATGCGCCGCGGTATAGACCGGGCGGATGCCCTACAGATTAGACCGGGCACATTCCTGACGCCACAACGATGGTAGGGGTTGTTCATGGAGCCATTATGGGGCGCGGAATGGTAATTCTATGCAAATTGCGGATTCATGGAGAGGGATTGAAAGGCCCGCCTAAAGGCCTCGTGGTTGAAGACCGTTTTCAGTGGCATGAATGCCACTGCTCCCTCCGCTGAAATACCCCGCGTGGCCGGGAAATGTTCGTGGTTTCCCACCCATGCTCGAAAGACGCATGGATAGGGCACAGTGGATTAGTGGCTGCCCAGGTCCAACACCCGCATCTCCGCGCGGAAGAGGTGGTAGTCCTTGAACTCCACTTTGTTGAGATAGTTTTTAGGGGCTCCCAGCGATGTGCTTTCCAACGCGCCGGTGCTGAAATTCAGTTTCTGCACAACCATCCGCACGTCGGAAACAGCCACACTCTTCACCGGGCAAATGTAAGTTCGTCCACCGATTTCAACCGGCCCATAATCCACTGCCAGGTTGGCGCTTGTGATGGGATTGTCCAGCTTCAGTTCGGCAATGACGGTGACCCTGAGGATGGATCCGTCAGAAGGATCAACCGCGATTTCCCCGTGATAACCCGGATCGTTCTCGTCGCCTTGCTCTATGTTGGTGCGGGAGACCTGGTAGTGCGACTGCTGTTCCGGAACCTCGTAGCGAAACACGGCGACCTGCCCCGCCGCGCCTTGTTCCCAATGGCTCCAGTAGATACGTCCTTTGGCAGCATCGCCAAAGACGGTATCGAGAATCGGGCCGAACTCCCCCAACGTACGCATCTGTTGGTTTGAAGGCGCCTGCTTCTTCCCCTTCACAATCGTCTCGCGATGGTTGCGGTAAAGCACGGTGACGCTTGAATGGCTCACGGCATGCAACGGCTCGTACTTTGCGCGGACCTCAGCGTGCTCAGCTTCTTTGGGCGTGCCCTGAAAATTCTCGGTCTCGCGCGTAGCAAAAAAGTTGGGCAGCTTTTGCAGGGTCTGCACCACGTATTCCCGCGTTTTCGCGAGCAGAGCAGCCTGCTCACCGCGACTGGGCGCAGGCGTGCCCAGAATCTCTGCCTGGGGAAGGTCGTTGAAAGCCGACGCCTCGGCCAGCATCTTCAACGCCTCGCGCGCCGCTGGACCAACCAGGCCTTTTTCGAGGGGCAGGCGTTGAGCATCGCTCAAACGCTCAGTCAATTCCAAGCCGGCGAGAGCTTGTGCGGCATCCCTGTCCGGTTTGCCTTCGAGGTTCGCCACCATCTCCCGAAGTTGCGCGACGGTCGCGTTCCTCGGCCCGGCGGGACCGTCTGCGTATACCGGCAGAACCAAACCCGTCGCGAGCAGCATGGTGGAGATCGTCCGCACTGCCAGCCCTCTTGTCTCGCGCTCGCCGATCGATTCAGTCTTCACGCAAAAGTCATCTTACTGCGCGCGATCAGCGTGGGTCCGCACCACGCAGAGCTTCGGCAACGCTCTTGGCCTGGGTGAACAGGTAGAGGTAGTCCGGTCCGCCGGCCTTCGAGTCTGTGCCGCTCATGTTGAATCCGCCAAACGGATGTGCGCCTACCATCGCACCCGTGCACTTGCGGTTCAAATAGAGATTGCCCACGTGAAACTCGCGACTGGCATGTTCGAGGCGGGCGCGATCCTCGGTGTAGATTGCGCCGGTGAGGCCGTATTCCGTGTTATTCGCTACGGCCAGGCCCTCTTCGTAACTGTTGACCTTGATGATCGCGAGCACGGGTCCGAAGATTTCTTCCTGCGCGAGAACGGCATCGGGAGCGATATCCGCGAAAACCGTGGGTTGGAGCAGATAGCCGCCCTCCGGGGTCTGTGGCGCACTGCCACCGGCCACCAGCCGGCCTTCTTTCTTGCCGGTTTCGATATAGCCCAGCATCGAGTCAAGAGCGCTCTTGTTGATAACGGGGCCGAGGTTTGGATTCGTGGCTGGGTCGCCCACGGTCAACGCCGCAACCTTCTCGCGGACCCGCTCAACGAAAACGTCGTAGAGAGGAGCTTCGACGATGGCGCGGGAACACGCAGAGCATTTTTGTCCGCTGAACCCAAATGCCGCGGCGACCACTCCATCCACGGCTGCATCGAGGTCGGCATCGGCGCAGACGAGGATGGAGTCTTTGCCACCCATTTCGAGGATGGTGCGCTTGATCCAGATTTGCCCAGGCTGGGTTTTTGCGGCGAGCTCATGAATGTCGAGTCCTACCGCTTTTGAGCCGGTGAATGCGATGAACCGAGTCTTGGGATGCTGGACGATTGCGTTGCCAAAAGTAGCGCCCGAGCCGGGGCAAAAGTTGACCACGCCGCCGGGAATTCCCGCTTCTTCGAGAACCTCAACAAACCTGGCCGCGATGGTTGGCGAGTCGCTGGAGGGCTTCAGGATGACTGTATTGCCGGTGACGATGGAGGCCGCAGTCATGCCGGCCATAATCGCGAACGGGAAATTCCACGGCGGAATGACCGCACCCACGCCGAGCGGGATATAGAGCAGCCTGTTGCGTTCGCCCGGGTACTGGATGGGCGTGGTAGCCGCGGCGAGGCGCAGGGCTTCGCGGGCGTAGAACTCGAGGAAGTCGATGGTCTCGGCTACGTCGGCATCGGCTTCGGCCCAATTCTTGCCGACTTCGTAGGTGAGCCACGCACAAAACTCGAGCTTGCGTTCACGGATGATGTGCGCCGCGTTGAGCAGGAGCGAAACGCGCTCGTCTGTCGAGGTGCGGCTCCAGGATTCGAACGCCGTCAAGGCCGCCGTCATGGCCTGCTCCGCGTGTTCGGCGCCGGCCTTCTGGTGCACGCCAACGACCTGCTCGGGCCGAGCGGGATTGAATGACCGAATCTTTCCGTCGGTCTTCAGGCTGCGTCCGCCGATGATCAAGTCGTATTCGCGGCCAAGCTGGCTCGCTACCTGATCGAGCGCGGCTTTCATCGCCCGTGCATTTTCTGGGGTCTTGAAGTTGAAAAACGGTTCATTCGCAAAGCCGCCTTGCGGGGTACGCGGCTGAATTTGGGTGCTGAGGGTTGCAGTAGCCATAGCGCCTTTAGTGTAGCCGCAAAGCGCGGGGCAAGCGAACTGGATTCCCCCCCCCCGGCCGCATCGGCGGTAGAATGCCATTAAATCCGGGCTGGTTGGCGGGGGAATCCTCGTGCCGGCTTGCGGGGAGCAAAAAACACTTGCGATGGGCGACGACTCCCACGCGCCCGCTCCGTCTAACCCAGCAATCGTTCTTGGACGCCGAACTCTACCCTCCACGAGGCCCTTATGGATGCTCTGGCCCAGTATCTCCGCTTCGCCATGCGACAGTTGGTGAAAGCGCCTGCATTCACAGTGACAATTGTGCTTACGCTGGCGCTTGGCATTGGGGCGACCACGGCCATTTTCTCGCTGGTTGAGGGCATCCTTTTGCGGCCACTCCCGTTCCGCGATCCGGACCGCCTGGTTTTGATGGGGGACCACATCGGCGGCAACGCGGGCCTGGGCGTTACCGCGCGCGAGATCGCCACCTACCGCGACACGACCAAGGCTTTCGCGTCCATGGGCGGCTATACGACGACCGGATTTGAACTCTCCGGCGGCGCCCGTCCTGAAGAAATCGATGCCGCGCGCCTTACCGCCGGTGTTTTTCCCACCCTCGGGGTGCAGCCGCTGCTGGGACGGGTGTTTACCGAGCAGGAAGACAGCGCCCATACGCCGCTTGCCGTCATCAGCTACGCGCTCTGGCTCAACCGCTTTCACCGCGATCCCAACATCCTCGGCAAGCCCATGGCCCTTGACCGAAAGTCGTATTCGATCATCGGCGTCATGCCGCGCAGCTTCACGTTTCCGCTGCTCGCCGGCCAATTGAATCAGACTCAACTTTGGATCCCAATGAGCCTGACGCCCGTTGAACTCAGCGACGACAATGCCGGCATGTGGGGATTCAACCTCATAGGCCGCCTCAATGATGGCGTGACCGTGACGCAAGCCGCGCAGGATGCGGATCGCGCTGCGGAGCAGGCCAGCCGCAATTTTCCTGCAAATATGGCGGCCATTCGCATCACCGGTGACGCAGCGCTGTTGAAGGAACGCGCCGTTGGCAACGTCAGACTACTTTTACGCACGCTGTTTGCGGCCGTTGCCGTCGTGCTTCTGATCGCCTGCATCAATGTTGCCAGCCTTCTGCTTGTGCGCGCCATCCGCCGACGGCGTGAATATGCTGTCCGCCTGGCACTCGGCGCGGGCTCCGCCGCGCTGATCCGCGAATCGTTTTTTGAGGGACTGCTTCTCAGTTTGGCGGGCGGTCTGCTTGGTCTCGGCTTAGCGGCCGCAGCCCTTCGTTTTGCGCTTCACTGGCTTCCAGAATCGATGCCGCGTGTCGGATCGGTCTCAATGGACGCCAGGGTTGTGGGCTTTGCGTTGCTCATCTCGCTGATCACAGGGGCACTCTGCAGTCTCGCGCCTGCCGTCGCCGCACTGGGCGCCAACCTCACCGAATGTCTCAAGGAGGGGGGTCGAGCAGGGACGGGCGCTCAATCGCACGCGTGGCTTCGCTCTGCCCTCGTGGTGGCTGAAATTGCAATCGCCATGGTTTTGCTCACCGTCTCTGGAGCCTTTATCCGGAGCTTCCAAAAGATGCGCGCTGTCGACCCCGGCTTTCGCGCCGACCAGGTCGTCGTCGCCGGTTATCAGCTTCCGATTCAGCAGTACCCCACGAACAGTTCCGCGGCAGCATTTGACCGGGATGTATTGGATCGATTGTCAGCGAAACCCGGCATTGTCGTCGTCGGCATGACCAACAGCCTACCCGCGTCGAATGGCGGAGGGGCCGCGGGCTACACGATTGAAGGCGTCCCAGTGAGCCGGTGGAAGCTGCAGTTCGCCAGCTTCGCGCTTGTCGACGGCGACTATTTCCGCGCCATGGATATTCGCCTCATCGATGGCCGCCTGTTCACTGTGAATGACCGCGCCGATTCGCCGCTGGTTGTTCTGGTAAACGAGACCATGGCCAAACATTGCTGGCCTGGCCAGAATCCCATCGGCAAGCGCATACACGCCGGCAATCCGAAGAAGGGTTACCCGTGGGCCACAGTGGTCGGCATCATCGCGGACACCAAGACCGGCGCGCCCGATCAGCCTAATGCCGACCAGTGGTATATTCCCGCGCGCCAACCGGCTACGTTGAACGGCCTGGCGAATGCGGATACGGTTACGCGCCCCACCGGAGGCTTTATTACCGTACGCGCTGCCCTTGACTCGGCACAGACGACCCAGGCCCTGCGGCAGGCTGTTGCCGAGGTTGATCCGGTTCTCGCACTCGACCCTGTGCAGCCGATGGCAGCCGTTGTCTCAGAGGTTGAAGCGCCGCGCCGCTTCAACACCGGGCTGATCACGGCTTTCGCGCTTGGCGCGCTGCTTCTCGCCATTACAGGCATTTACGCGGTGGTGGCTTTTTCTGTTTCTTTGCGCACGCAGGAGATCGCCATCCGCATGGCGCTTGGGGCACAGCGCGCCGGCATTGCGCGCCTGGTTCTCACTTCGGGAACGAAATTGGCCTTTGTCGGGTGCATTCTCGGCATTCTTGGGTCCGTCGCCGTGGCGCGCCTCATCGCATCGTTCCTCTTCGGCGTCAGCGCCACCGATCCATTGATTTATCTGGCTTCCGCGCTCATCATGATCGTGATGACGCTGGCCGCATCGGCGTTACCGGCAACGCGCGCCGCATCGGCCGATCCGCTCGACGCGCTGCGATCGAACTAGGCTTGGTGGTTCGTGGGAGTCAGAATTTGCTTACCAAGGTGGTGAAACATGCGCCTCACACTTCTGGTTGGAATTGCCTTTGCGACAACTGGTTCCTTCGCTCAATCGAACACGCCTGTGCCGCCAATTACCGTTGGGCAGCCACAAGCTTTCTCCGCTTTTGCTCCGCCTCTAAGGGATTTTTCAAGGCTTTGGCAAGCCCGGGAGTTTCGGCAATCCCTGACTGCGCCGCATTGGATTTTGCCTGGGATTCCGTCGCCGGGCGCGCAGGCCGCCACAGAAATCGATCCGAAAATTCTGATCCATCCGCCGCAGGCCGCGCTCGGCGAGCTTGCGTCTGGTACGCTGGTCGCGCAGAACCTCTATCCCGGGCTTGAGTTCAAGCGCATTGGAGAATCCCACACGAGCGGTGGGCCAATCCCAACGGTCTGGCCGAACCTTCGCATTGAAAACATTCCGACTGTGTGGCCAAAGTTGAATATTTCTCCGGTGACGCCTCCGAATCCGGAGCCTTGGGCCAAGAAATAAGCCGGCTCGCCGCAGTCGCGGGCGAACCGGCCTTTTGTGTGTCGAGCGAGCTCGTTACGAACTCCGCGACGGAACTTTCTTCCCTTCCTTGCGTGCCTTTGAGAGGCCGATGGCGATGGCCTGTTTGGGGTCTGTCACTTTCTTGCCGCTGCGGCCGCTCTTCAGCTTGCCGCTCTTCATCGCCTTCATTTCTGTCGCCACGTCTTTCTGCGCCGACGGAGAGTATTTGCGCGTGGTCTTCCTATGCCCTGATGTAGTTGCCGAGGAACTTTTACGATGGGTTGCCGTTGCCATGTTCATCCTCCAGCAGATTGAGATGGCTCAGTTCGCGCACCTGTTGCCTGCGGCGCTGCTGGAAATGTTGGCCTGTGCGCGAGTTGGAACAAGGAAGCGGAGCGAATGCGGCCTTGCTGGTTGGTTCACGAGGTTTCTGTCAGCGCTTCGGTTCGCTTGCTCATCTTCGCTGTGCGCTGAATCTTGTCCCAGTTGAACGGTTTTCCATCGATGGCGCGCTTGGTGGTCTTGAAGAGCACGATCGAGAAGACCTGTCGATAGGCGAAACGCTGCAACCAGATGTGGAACAGCAGCCATCCATCGCCCTTGTTAGCGGGGTGTTTTCGTTCTAAAGAAAATGCGATCGCGGAGGTAACGAAGTCGATGATCAGGAAGCCGAGGAAGAACACCAGCAGCTTCTCAAAGCTCGCTGCCGATGCTGCCTCGGGGTGATAATGGCGGTCGATCGCGTAGTTGATGATGCCGTAGAGAAACATGACATCGATGAATGGCGACACCAGCGGCAGAAACATTTGAAACACGATAATGTTGGGCAGCGCAAACAGGCCCATCGCCTTGTTGCGCACGAATGCGGCGCGATGTTTCCATACCGCCTGGAGCGTGCCGAAGGACCAGCGGAATCGCTGCCGCATGAGTTGTTTTGCATTGATCGGCGCCTCGGTAAATGCCAGCGACCGGTCTTCGTAATCGACGCGATAGCCTTGCTCGAGCAGGTTCATGGTAAGGTCGGCGTCTTCGGCAACGGTGTTGATGGGATACCCGCCCGCGGCTTTAACGGGCGCGGTTCGCCACGCACCGATGGCGCCGGGTACAACTGTCACTACGTGGAAAAGATCGAGAGCGCGGCGCTCGAAGTTCTGGCTTGTGATGTATTCCAGAGCCTGCCAGCGCGTCCAAAGATTGACGCGGTTGCCCACCTTGGCATTGCCCGCGATGGCGCCGATGCGCGGGTCTTCGAAATGCGGAATCAGCTTGGAGATCGCATCTGTGGCGATGACGGTGTCGGCATCGATTCCCACATAGATATCTTCGGTGAGGTGGTCGAGTGCATAATTGAGCGCCGCGGCCTTGCCGCCGTTGGGCTTGGAAAGCACCTGAACGCGGCCTGAGGCAATTTCTGCGGCATAGGCGTTCCGCGCAATCTCCTCGGTGCGGTCCGGGGAGCCGTCGTCGATGACAATGACGTGCAGATTCTTGTAGTCGGAGTTGAGTACGGATCGGATGGTCCGCACGATCACCGTCTCTTCGTTGTAGGCCGGAATCAGAACCGCAACGCGCGGATTGAAGCCTGTGGAAGCCTTGGCATGCGGCTTGCGGAGGCGGTCGATGATGGCCAGGATCCCGATCAGGAGCAGTCGCCCGGCCATCACGATATCGCCTACGAAGAAGACGTAGACGATGAACCGTCCCACGATCTGCACACCGGAAAACGCCACCGAATCGGGCAAAGCCCGCAAATATTGGCGAAACGTCAGCTTGGGCATGACCTCCGCAGTTGTCTTGCCCATCAACGCCGATACCGGAACAATCGCATAGCCATGTGCTCTCAATGTATCGATTAACACGGGCAGTGCAGCCACAGTGACCGACCGATCCCCTCCGCCGTCGTGCATCAGAATCACGGAGCCGCGGAATTGGGGCTTCACTTTCATGTTTTGCAATTGGGACAGGACAGAATCTGTTATCTCTTTCGGTGTTTTGCGCGGGTGTTCGTTCCAGTCATTGGTGTCGATCTTGCTCCCGATGACGATGTAGTTCTGGTTCTGGATGGGCACGATAGGCGCTGCCTGGTCGTCAGTCTCCGGCTCTTCGTCGATGTCATAGGGCGGCCGAAAATAGTGCGGCTGCACATCGAGTTTGCTGGCGAACAGACGCTCGGTCAGCGTCACCTGCAGATCGAGAGCCTGGGGCGAGATTTCGCTGATGTCCGGATGGGTATACGTGTGATTGCCAACCTCGTTGCCTTCGCGTACGAGCCGCTGCATCAGCCCGATGTTTTCCGCAGCCTCGGCGCCGATGAGGAAGAAGGTTCCCTTGACGTTCTCTTGTTTCAAGATGTCGAGAATCTTCGGCGTCCACTTCGGGTCGGGTCCATCGTCAAAGGAGATCGCAACTTCGTCGGGATGGTAACCGTAGTAGTCCACCGTGTAATTGCGCGGATAGACATCCATGTGCTCGTCGATTATGAGCTTCTTGCGCGGATCGGGCTCGTCCGTATCGATCGTCAACGTGCGCTTCCCGGGCTTCGGCAATCCCGTGATGCGCATGATGTCGCCTTCGCCTTCAATGTTGATGTTGTGCCCCGGCTGAAGCGAACTCAGCGCCTGCAGCGAGTCCGGGCTGCTCGGTTTGTCCCATACATTCCACAGCGAGCTGTCCTCGGATCCCAGCCGCCACAGCGCGAACGTTGACAGTCCAAGCTGCCGCGCCCCGCGCAATTCGTTCAGCATTGTCACGCCATCTAGAAACCACACCACGTGCCGCTCGTTCGTGTCCTCGTCCATGTACTCGAAATGCGGATTGAGCGTGTCGTAATCCAGATCGAGATACGCGTCCGCATCCGAAGCCGTTTGCCAAGCCTCCGACACTGGCAAATCTTCCGTGTCGAGCACCTGTGGCTTCGCGGCCTTTTGATGGCTTCCCTTCTTCGGCGCCGCCGGATTCGATAGCGCCCAGTCATAGCCGTAATTGCCCACCGCGCAGATCAGCTTCTTTTTGGGCACGACTTTGAGCACGCGCGTCAGGTTGGCCATGAACCACTCCTGGCTCGCAATGGGGCCGGGATCGCTCGTAGTCTGATGCTCGTCGTAATTCATCAGGATCACGCCATCAGAGTTGGCCGCAATCTGCTTCAGGTCGTTGTCTGAAGTCGCGACAGCTGTGTTGACATAAAGCTCTAGCTTGCGGGGATGCAGATCCCCGTAAAGCTCGCGGATGAAGCTCATATAGCTTGCGTCCGCGTCGTCCGGCAGGCTTTCAAAATCAAGGGAGAGCCCGCGGTATACCGGGTAAGCCGTAAGGAACTCATCAATCTGCTTGCGCAAGGCCGCGCGCTTGTCTGGATCTTTTAGGACCGTCCCGAAGTTTGCGTCCCAGGTCTGGTTTGCGGCGTTGTAGTTATTCAGGTGCGGAAAGATCTCGGTGTCTTCTTTCGCTTCCTGAATGACGTGCTTCACTTTGTCGCCGTCATCGGGATCGTGGACGGTGGCTCCTTCGACCAACGGGTAATCACGATGCGTGTCGTTGTTGGTCGCCATCAGCGTTCCCTGCGGCGACAAAGCATGCAACCATTGCGGAAAAAGCAGGTCGATCTGATGGACATGCTGCTTGAACGAGGCGTAACTGGCCGGATCGTCCTGCACGTAATATGCCGCGCGCAGACCTTCGCCGGAATTGAACGGAATCTCTGAGGGTTTGCGCTCGGTGTTGCGCCGCTTGGGTTTTAGTGTTTTCGCATTGCGCGGGTACGGGTCAGGCAACGCCCGGAAGTTGTGCTTTGGTGGGGGAAGCCAAAGCTCAGGCAGCCGCTGTGAACGAATGATGTTGAAGGTAAAGCCCACCAATACCAGCGTCGAGAGCACGGCCGCCGCGTCGAGAACGCGCCGCAATCGCTTCCAGCGCTTGCGTTGAGGATCGAAGAATATTTGTCTATCGGGCATGAAGGGCTGAACTGATCCTAATTCAGAAGTTTCCGTGGCAGACATGCGCACGCGATCTTGTACTATCCTCTTTCGATGCAGGCGGTTGCTTCGCGGAGGTTTGGGTCATAAGCCATAGATTGGCACCGTACACTTCTGGTTGAGTCAGGCAGCCGCAACCGCAATCATTCCACTCGGGTCGTGGGATCCTGGTGCCATGCTCTCTAAGGCTACCCTGAAAGAGCCGGTTGGTCGAAATGGAGCCGGATGATCACCCATTAGGCTATAGGTAAGCAAAGCTTGAACGGAGAGTGAGTTGACGCCGCTGCGCCGAAGGATGAAATGGGGAATTGTCGCGCTCGCGGTAGCCGGCGGCGGCGCGATGCGCTTGCTGATGCTTCGCCATCTGCCACAAATCACGGGCGATACTCTGCTCTACGGCAACCTCGCGAAAAACCTGCTGCAGGGGCGATTCGCTATGACCGACGGCAGCGGCGTACCCCATCTCACGCTGATTCGCCTCCCCGGCTACCCGCTGTTTCTGGCTGCATGTTTCCGCGTTTTCGGCGCGGATAACTACACCGCAGTAAGCCTTGTCCAGATAGCGATGGAACTCTGCGGCTGCCTGCTTCTGGCCGACTTTGTCCGACGCATCTTCTCTACAAATGCTGCACTCTGGACGCTCGCGCTGGCCGCGCTTTGCCCCTTTACCGCTTCCTACGCCGTCGCCCCTCTTACTGAAACCCCTAGCCTGTTTGCCATTGCGCTCGCCCTATGGGCGGTAGCGCGGTTTCGCGATCGCCCGGGGTGGTCGAGCGCCCTGGCGTTTACGGCTGCCGTGACCTTCGCCGCCTTGCTGCGCCCCGACGGCGCGCTTGTTGGAGTGGCTTTGGCTCCGGCACTGGTTCCGGCTTTTGTCGAGAAGAGTTCGGTGCGCCACTCCAATTCTTCGGCGGCCTCGTCCAATTTCTTCACGCACGAGCGCTCCAAACTCGCGAGCATGGCCGGAGTCTGCATCTGTCTGGCGCTGCTGCCGTTCGCGTTCTGGACCCTGCGCAACGAACGCGTTTTCCACGTCTTTGAGCCGCTCGCTCCCCGCTACGCAACCGATCCCGGTGAGTCCACAAATCCGGGCTGGCAGCGCTGGATGAAGACTTGGTGCCTCGACTTTGTCTCGACCAACGACGTGTACTGGAATGTTCCCGGCAGTCCCTTCGATCTTTCGAAACTGCCCTCCCGCGCCTTCGACTCGCCGGAGCAATACGCTGAGACCGCCGTCCTAGCCGAAGCCTACAGCGACAATGGCCAGGATCTTTCGCCTGAGCTTGACGCGCGCTTCGCCCAACTGGCGGAGGCGCGCATCCAGGCGCATACGCTGCGCTATTATGTCTGGCTGCCACTCGGGCGCATGGCCGATATGTGGCTTCGCCCACGCGTTGAGAACCTGAACATCGACCTCGACTGGTGGGTGTACAACCGTCACTACTCCGAGACCCGCTTCAGCTGGGCGTACGCCGGGCTCAATGCACTCTACCTGCTGTTGGCGCTCGTCGGGCTATTCTTTCGTCCCCGGTACTGGCAGTGGATGCTGCTTTACTTCGCGCTTCGGAGCGCCCTCCTGACCACCATTGAGGCGCCTGAGGCGCGCTATACGCTGGAATGCTTCCCGATGCTGTTCGCGCTTGGCGGGATCGGCATCGACGCCGCCTCAAGAAGGTTGGCGCGCAGATTCGCGAGCGGCGATTGTGCGGGTGCGTGATGGCCGCAATCATGAATTGGATTTTGCGATCAGTTAGCGCTTAACTCGTTCAGCCTGAAACTTCCAAGAGAGAGTTATTCAAATGGAGACGAAAATGTCTTAGTTAAGTTACGACCTACTTATCGTTTCTTACAATTTATTTACGATGCATTTCTTTTTCGCCACGAACCGCACCAGATGACTTCAATCGGTGCGCCTCACCTGATTTCCGGCTCGACTTTTTGTCAATTCTGTTTGTGAAACTAATTGCATGTGAGTCCGTCTCAAACCAACATGACGGATCCGCGAATGCGCTGGCGGGCGTCGATTTGTTGTGTTCGTCTCTTCCTGTTCTGGATCGCAATCATCGGAGCTTCTGTCTCTGTGTGGCGGCCGCAACGTCAGGTGATCGTCTGGGCGAAGCAGAATCGGCCAACGAAGAATGGAAGTCCAGTTGTCGCGGCCACCGGCTCGTCCGCTGGCTATTCCGGTTCTGCGGCCTGCGCACACTGTCACAGCGAAATTTATTCCAACTTCTCGCGCACGCGCATGGGAGGCTCAATTACACCGGTTTCCGCGGAGTCGCTGAAGGGCTTACCCCTTCCCGGCTCAATTTACAGTGCAGCCCTCGATCGCCATTTTGATGCGTTCGAAAAAAACGGGCAGTTATATCAAAGTGAATATCAAATCGGCGCCGATGGGAAAGAGATCTTCCGCAACACGCAACCGGTTGAGTGGATTATCGGAGCGGGCGCCAACGGCTTTGGCGGCCTGAGCAGAAGAGGCAATTTTCTTTTCGAAGCACCGGCTTCGTACTACCAAAAGATTCAGCACTGGGATTTGTCGCCCGGGTATGAAAGCAAGGACCTGGGCTTCAATCGTCCCGTTCTTGCGGGCTGCATCTCGTGCCATAGCGGGCGTCCGAGGCCGCTTAGTCAGACCACGGGCGAGTTCGCTCCTGTTCCGTTTGAACAGACGGCCATTGGCTGCGAAAACTGCCATGGGCCCGGCGCGGCGCACATCCGCGCCATGCGTAACCCCGCTAGTGCACATGGCGGATCCGAGATCGTGAACCCAAGCCGGCTGAGCGCCGATCTTGAAAACAACATCTGCATGTCTTGTCACGAGGCCGGAGACAGCCGGGTATTAAGGCCCGGAAAAACTTACCAGGACTTTCGCCCCGGAACGCCGCTCGACGAAACGGTTTCGATACTGATGGTTCCGCGCAAGCGCACCGACAGCGACAGCGACCACGTGCAACATTACTACGAGATGTCGATGAGCCAGTGCTTCCGTTCGAGCGCCGGCCAGTTACGCTGCGCTACGTGCCACGATCCGCACGTGCAGCCGACCGCCGCTGAAGCACCTGGGTGGTTCAACCAGAAGTGCATGGAATGCCACGCGAGCCACACCTGCAAGGAATCGCTCGATGTGAGGAGAAAGACCGCGCCGGCTGACAACTGCATTCGTTGTCACATGCCGCAGCGCAACGTTCCGGAGACGGCGCACACCAGCCTTACGAACCATCGCATCGTGGCGCGTGAAGGCGAACCCTGGCCCGATGCGGCTTTCCAGCAGACCACGCCGGCGCTTCCCGATCTAGTGCATGTGGATCGCATTCCGGGCAATGCCGATGATCTGCCGCCGACAACCTTGCTTGAGGCCTACCGTGAGATTTCGGAACGCAAGCCGGAGTATCTCGCGCCGTATCGCAAACTTCTTGATGACCTGGAACAGCATGGGCCTGAAGATGCCTCGGTACAACTGGCGCTGGGACGACGAGATCTGCAACTCTCGAACGCACAAACCGCGATCGAGCATTTCCAGCACACGCTGCAGTTGAATCCGCATCAGCCGGAAGCGTATGGATATTTATCGGAGGCGCTGCAACAGCGCGGAAGAATTCAGGAAGCCATCGCCGCCTCAGAAAAAGGTGTTGCGATGGATCCTTTTGATCCACTGCTGCGACGCGCATTGATCGACCAGTTGATCGCGGCTCAGCAATATGCCAAAGCGACAGAGGCCATGGAAAGCTATCTGAAGGACTTTCCCGAAGACAGCCTCGTCCGCCAGATGCTGGCCATTGCCAAACAGTGAGACGAACCTGGGTTGATGGCCGATGAGGCCTATTACCAAGCCAGAAGTTCGTCGCCCGACGACGCCGAGCGATAGGTGATTGGGCCGTCTTCCCTATGCGGGCTGTCGAGATAACTCTGAATTGATTCTGGTCCGCTGGTTCGCGCCCATTGCAGCGCCGTTTCGGCCTGACGAAGAACCACAACCGGGGACCGACCCGAGCTTGACGCAATTCCGAAACAGGCCGAGAGCCGTATCGACTCATCCTCAACGCGAAACGGCCTGCAGAAGACTTCAGCGCGAATCCGCTCTGCGAGCAGGCGCGCCTCCTCTGCGCCGCACCCCGGCAACAACGCGAGGAACTCATCTTTGCCGGGACGGCCGAGCAAATCGTAGCTGCGGAGGAGTTGTCCCAGACGCCGCGCGACCTGACAAAGCAAGTCATCGCAGGCATCGTTGCCGAGCCTTGAATTCCAATGGCCGAAGTCGTCCACGTCGAGCAGAATCAGGCTCAAGGGCGTGTGCATGCGTTGGACGCGATCTGTTTCTCTGAAAAGCATGCAGAGGAGAGCTTCCCGGTTGTAGACGCCGGTGAGATGGTCGGTCTTGGCGAGGCGCGCGGCGGCTTCGCGCAGCGATTCCGACTCTCGCGATCGATGCCGATTGCGCAGCGCCGTGTCGATGCGCAATCGCCAGATTCCGCTCTCTGCGCCGCGCAAGATCAGGTCGTCGACTGCACCCTCGGTCACCAGTTTCAGCCATAGTTCGCTGACCGAGTCGACGATCAAAATGATTGCGGGCTGCGATTCGGAATCGTCGGCCCGGACGATGGCGAGTAACCGCTCCAGGTTCATACGCGGATCGAGGCCCGGAAGCGCCGTATCGATAAAAGCAAAGCGGGCAGCGCCCGGCGCAGCGAGGGCGGCCTGTGCCGCTTCAAGTGTGAGCGCGACCTCGACGCCGCCGCCAAGGGCGAGCAGCATGGGTTCCAATTCGCCGAGCAGCGCAGAATCGGGAGAAGCGAGAACGAAGCGAGGATGTGGACGAGAAGACATGCCGAGAACCTCTTGTATTGGGTCCATCGGCATGGATTAAAGATTATTCAGATTCGGGGAGGAAATCTAAGTGATTTCCGGTGACGAAGGTGCGCACTTTTGCCCGATGCCAGGCACGCAGCGCATTGCCCGCGGAGCAGCCCCTTTTGCGCTCAGTCTACGAATTCAACCTTCGGGGCGATTGGAATGATTCCGCGCTCGTGACCCAGATCGAGCAGCCTCCGGATTGCCTCGCGGCCGTCTGGACCATAGTCGAGCGTGCGTTCGTTTACATACATGCTGACAAAGCGGTTGGCCAGCCGCGCGTCCAGGTCGCGGGCAAACTGCATGGCGTAATCGAGGGCGGCTTCGCGGTTATCCAGCGCGAATTGAATGCTGTCGCGAACGGCCTTGGTGACGATGCGCTGCGACTCCAGACCCAGCGAACGCCGAATCGCGTTACCGCCCAGCGGCAGAACCAGGCCCGTGGTTTCGCGCCACCAGACGCCGAGGTCGATGACCTTGTGCAGGCCGCTCGACGAGTAAGTGAGCTGGCCCTCGTGGATGATCAACCCGGCATCAAATTTGCCTGCGAGAATTTCGGGGATGATCTGGTCGAAGGGAACCGTGACTGTCTTCAGGGACGGATTGAAGATTTTGAGAGCCAGGTACGCCGTGGTCAGCTCGCCGGGGACCGCAATTGTAATACGACTGAGGTCTTCGGGCGTGAGTTTTTTGGCTGAAACCACCATGGGCCCGTAGCCTTCGCCGACGCTCCCGCCGCAGCCCATAAGCGTGTAGGTGTCCTGAAGGTAAGGGTAGGCGTGGAAGCTTATTGCCGTGACGTCGTAAAAGGCCTCTTGGCGGGCGCGGCGATTGAGCGTCTCAATGTCGCAGAGGGTATGGGCGAATCGATAGCCTGGCACGCGCACCTTGTTGGTGGCAAGGCCGTAAAACATGAAGGCATCGTCGGAGTCGGGACTATGGGCGATTGAGATATCGATAACGGCAGGGGCAGCAATCCCAGTGGTTTGTGTGCTCACGGCAGGCAACGATCCTTTCAGAAGAAAAATAGCAGGGAGACTTTTTGAGGCAAAGTTGTGCATATTACTGCGAAACTCGGCGCAAACGTGCCCAACCGGCAGCAAGGGACGCGGCGGCAACCACCTTCAGCGCGTCTCCGGGCAGAAACGGAAAAACCGCTGGCTGCAAGGCCGCTATCAACGAAAGGTGCGAAAGAAGACTCAACCACGCGGCGCCGGCGAGAAGAATCAACAGGGCGCCGGCTGCCGCGCTGAGAGCCGCGGTGGCAAAACCTCTTTTACCCCATGGCACCTGGCGAAAGAGGAATGCGATGAGCGCCGCCGCCGGGGGATATGCCATCAGGTATCCACCCGTCGGTCCGATCAGGTGCGCAAGCTCGGAAGGGGTGGCTGCGGTGGGACCAAAAACAGGTAGGCCCATCGCTCCCTCCGCCAGGTATACGGCCAGCGTGGCCGCAGCCAGCCTTGGACGAAGCAGCAGGCCCAGCAACAGCACCGGAAATGGCGCCAGCGAAAGCGGAACCGGTGTAAAGAACAGCGGCAGCGCGATATGAGCGCACACGGCCACGAATGCGCTGCCACACAAGACAATTGCGACGGGGCGCATCGCGCGCAGCCACGCCGGTTTTTCCGCGGAGATGTGGACCCAGGAACTGGCTCCGTTCGAAATTTCTGCGGCGTTCGCTTGCACAAGGGGAAGTCGTAGTTTCACAGCAATTCCTTCGTCGTTCAAATTTCCCGGTCTGTCTCTTCCGCCGGGTCAAGCATAGGCTTCGGATGCGCGTCCGGAATCGCTCCGGCTTCGGGATTGCTGCGCAAACGTGCACGCTCAAGCCGGATGTGACGAGCCACTCCGGCCACCGCCAGAAGCATGGCCGCAAGAGACGCGAGAAGTCCAATCATCAACCAGCGCATGGCATCGAACGTGGAAGTCTCCGTCTCGCTTAAGCCTGTAAAGCAAACTGCGTTGCCATAAACGCAACATTCGCTGCGCCCGGCGCCAACATGCTTCAGTCGGTGTGCGCATGTGCAACGCGCACACCCGCCGGGAGGCTCAATCGGGGCTTCCGAAGGCCAGAATACCAGATGGGGGGTTCCGCCCTTTTCCCCCTTTTCTATCGATTTCTAAGGTTGGCCGTGAGCCACGCGAGGTAGGGCTCGCTGGCCGCTTCAATCCCTAGCACGAGGAACTCCGGTGTCTGGTAGGAGTGCAGCGCTTGAACACGGCTTTCGAGCGCCGGAACTTGATCGACGCATGTCTTCATCAGCACAAGGGTCTCCGTGTTGGATTCGACCTGGCCCTCCCAGTAGTAGATCGATTCGACCTTGGGGATAAGGGTCGCGCAGGCAACGAGCCTTTCCTCTACCAAAATCCGCGCAAGCTTGCTGGCTTCGCCGGGGCTGGCGCAGGTGGTCAAAACAATGCGAACAGCAGCTGGATCATCGCTCATCGGTAGGTTTCCCCATCGTCGGACCCGATTATAAAGTGCGGCTTGAGCGCTCACAGTGCACTCTTGATGACCTTTCGGTAGGTGTCGAGGACTTCCCTGCCACGGTCCGTCAAGCGGCAGATGGTGAGCGGGTATTTGCCTCGAAAGGTTTTCTCGATGGCAACGTACCTCGCCTCCTCCAGCTTCGATAGATGAGCAGAGAGGTTGCCCTGAGTGAGGCCCGTTGCCTGGCGAAGGTACTGGAAGTCGGCCTCCTGGACAGCGGCAAGGAGCGCCACGATCATCAACCGCCCGGGTTCGTGAATGATGCGATCGATCTCGGCCAGCCTCTGGATCTTCGCGCTCAACTCATTTCTCCGGGCTCGGCGGGCGTTTGCAAAAGGGTCGACAGCGTGATGCTCCCGGAAACAAGGCAGAAGAGGCCGATAAAGCCGTACAAGATCGTTAAACCTTGGCTCTGCGAGACATTGCTGAAAGAAAGCAAGACGCCGATCGCCGCCAGAAGACCGCCGCCGATGTAGTAACGGGGCCTGCGATCGCTAAGAGCCGCCAGGAATCCGAAAGATATCCCGTCTACCGCCAGCAACCAACCTAACCGTGGGAACGCATGCCTGGAGGCCGCAGCAGCGGCCAAAACCGCAGCCACAACGAAAGCGATCACTCCGATGACGATTACTCTGCTAAATCGGCTGCGGTTGAGCGGCTTGAGTTTCACGTAGCCAATTTTCCCCAGCAAGAACCGGCTTCGCACCTTCTTGATGGCCCAAACCGAAGCAAAATACGGGATGACAAGCAGCACCATCAAGGCCATAAGCGCGATACCGGAATCCTTGTTGACAGGCGAGCCTGGCGGGAAGGCTGCCTGCAGGCCGTTCAGGCCCGCAAATGTCAGGAGAATCAGGCCCGCGGCGATCTCCGGCAATCCATCTTGGTTACTCGCCTTCTGCATGAGGCGTTGGGCAATTACGTCAGGACTTTCTTCAAGAATGCNNACCAGATTGACAAACAAGAATGCGCCGGATTCGCAAGCTTGTCAAGGGGGACGATGGGATGGAGCGGTGGCTAACTGAGAGCGAAACGCAAGAGCAAAAGCAGGTTCTTCGACTCACCACCCCAGGCTGAAGAACGCCTGGGGCCCCGTTCGCTCAGAATGACAGGTCGGTTGGGAAGAGGAGTCGCTGGGACAGTTTGTTTGGAGGGAGAGGCGCGCGTTGACATAGTTTGGCAAGGGGAGACGCTCTCGCTTGTCGTCCGCATCTGACTCAAGCAGCCTGTTCATTGCAGCCGGACAGCCCGCCCTGCGAAAATGACTCGTCGCCGGAGATTCCGGCCAAGCAAGTCCCGTACGTGGAGACAGAAAATGAGCACCTCTATCAAGTTTGGCACCTCTGGCTGGAGGGCGATTGTCGCCGACGAATTCATCGTCTCCAACATCAAGCTGGCCGTGGCCGGCATTGCCGCCTATGTTAAAACGCAGCCCCAGCCGCATCGCGTTCTCGTGGGCCGTGACCCGCGCTTCCTGGGCGAATCTTTTGTCGATATCGCCGCCCGCGTCCTGGCCGGCGCCGGCATCATGCCGATTGTGATTTCGGAAGCTGCCCCGACCCCCGGCATTGCGCATGCCGTCCGCACTATGAAGACTTCTGGCGCCATCAATTTTACCGCTTCGCACAATCCACCGGAGTACAACGGCATCAAGTTTTCCACACACGATGGAGCGCCAGCGCTGCCTGAAGTCACAAAGCAAATTGAGGCCGCTATAGCTTCACTGCAAGCGAGCGGCGCCGAGATTCCGCAGGCAAATCCGCCCGAAGGAGGATTCGAAACTGCGGACGTCAAAGCGTCCTTCCTGAAGCGCCTTGAAGAGCTGGTCGACCTGAAGGCCATCGCCAAGTCCGGAATCAAGATTGTCTACGACCCATTCTGGGGTGCGGGCCGCGGCTACTCGTCGGACCTGCTGCTGTCTGCCGGCGTGCCCTGCGAAACAGTCCACGACTTTCGCGATGTCTTGTTTGGCGGCCATGCTCCCGAGCCAGACGACCACCTGCTGGGCGACACCAGAGCCAAGATGAAGGAGATCGGCGCTGCCCTCGGCATCGCGACCGACGGCGACGCGGACCGCTTCGGCATTGTGGACGCCGACGGCACGTTTATTCAGCCGAACTACGTTATCGCCCTGCTCTTCGACTACCTGGTGGAAACCCGCGGCTGGAAGAACGGCGTAGCCAAGAGCGTGGCCACCACCAACCTGATCAACGCACTTGCGGACTACCACAAGGTGCCGATCTTCGAGACGCCGGTGGGATTCAAGTACATCGGGGAGCTTATCATCGCCGACAAGATTGCCATTGGCGGAGAAGAGTCGGCCGGCCTCACCATTCGCGGGCACGTGCCGGAGAAGGATGGCGTCATTGCCGGACTGCTTGTGGCGGAGATGGTGGCCACACGCGGCAAGAGCCTCGGCGCACAGCTCAAGGAGCTGTTTGCCAAGGTTGGTTCCTTCTATCCCGTTCGCGAGAACTTCCGCTTGACCCCGGAGGTGAAAGCCGCGTTCACTGAGAAGTTGAAGAAAGATCCAACGGAGCTGAGCGGCCGCAAGGTCTCGTCCGTCGTCCGTACGGATGGACTGAAGCTCATTCTTGAAGATGGATCGTGGGTGTGCTACCGGCTCTCGGGCACTGAGCCTGTGGTTCGCGCATACACCGAAGCTCGCAGCGAACACGACATGGAAGCACTGAAGGCCGCTGCCGAAAAGTTTGTGCTTTCGTAAACGAAGATCAGGATGCAATGACCGAAGAGATCAGCCAGTTTGATAAGGAGGCAGCCGCAACCGTCTCCCTTCCACTGAACAAGCGTATTGTGGAATGGGCCCAGCAAAGCTGGCGCCCCGCGGGAACCGTGCTGGCCGTTTCGCTGGCGTTGCTCCTCATGTGGCATGTTGTGAATGGACAGAACGGGCTCAATTCCTGGCATCAGAAGCGCGCAGCGGACCAGCAGCTTCAGCTCGAGATCAAGCAGCTTCAGGATGAGAACGCCCACCTCCGCGAGCACGTCGACCGGCTGAAGTCAGACCCGGATGCCATTGAGCACGAGGCGCGTGAAAAGCTGCACTACGCCAAGCCGAACGAAGTGATTGTCGCGTTGCCGGCGCAGGCGCCAAGCCAGCCTGCAGCGAAGTGAGATGGAATCGAATGGTTCGTGCTTTCCCAGTTCTCAGAATCGAGACCTGGGGCACCCAAGGATAGTGGGCTGTTGAGCGATTCTCAGAAGTCGACGTGGGCGCGGACAGAGCCTACCCAGGCGGGGCCGCGGTCGCGGTTGTAGCCGGGACTGTCGATGTGCTGTACATCGAGCGAGTAAAACATCCCGCGCCAGCAATGCCATGTGTAGTAGCTCTCCACAATATTCTCGCGGCCGTAATTCAAATTTCCGTCGCCCAGCAAGAATCCAAGCCCGCCCAGCTTCAGATAATCCTGGTGGTCCTTCTTGATAGCGTTCGAAACGACTACGAGTCCGAGCTTGTCTACGGGGCGATGCCATCGAGATCCGGCATAGTCTGCGCCGAGTTCCACTGTCTGATCCACTTCTGTATAGGCGAACGACTCGTGTTGCCCCTCGTTCCAGCCGAAGCGCCCGAACACGCGTAAATTCTCCGTTAATTCCTGCTCGGTGTTGTAGCCGAAGCCGTATTTCAGCGCGCCAAAATGTTCGTGCAGCGTAATGGTCGGCCGGGTGACTCCGTACTTCGACGCGTCCGATCCATTCAAGAAGTTGTCGACAGCTTCGCGATAGGTGCCCATGTGCGCGCGATTGGCGTAGAACAGCACCCGCGTCACGGCCTTGCGCCGAGCGATCAGGCTGCGCCGAAGTTCGAACTCGCCATTCTGTCCGTTTGCGCGGCTGAAGGCCCAGTCCATGTCGATTCCGTTGGCAATTACGGGCATTGCGAAAATGCCATAACGAATGGACCATGTGCGGTCGTCGTACTCAGCCATTCCTCCCACGGTGTATCCGCGTGTGTCCGCGGCGTAATCCCATGCGCCGTTGTTGTCGACCGTCCAGTTCATGAACTGCAGATGGCTGTCGCCGCCGGGCCCGTTGATATCGAAAAAGTCGGGAAGCGTGAGCTTACCTACGCGAAACTCGATACGCCGTACCGGCACGCTCGGGGCCAGCGCAAAAAATCCGGACTCCTGGCTCGTCGTCTTGTTCGTCAGGCCAAAGACCTGGTGAATCTGGTAGCGCGCGATGTAAGGAACCTTGCCAAGATACGGGTTGCGCACAACGTCGAGGTTGGTGAACCCTGCGAGTCCCAGCGCTTCGCTCAAGCCGCGCCCTTCTGCAGCTTCCAGGTCGAACACCAGGTCAGTGTTATAGCGGATGGAGTGCGTCGGCCGCCATGCCGTGTAGAGCGTTCCCACCATCGACGTCTTATATTCCGCCGAGTTGCGGAAGCTGTTTGGTCCCTGGTAAAGCGAATGAAAAGGCAAACGCCCCTGATAAATAATGTTGGCCTGACCTGACAGCCACCATGATGCGTCATCAGAATGACGGAACATCGAGGTAATCGGCGGATCCTGCGGCTCGTGGCCTACGGGGCTCATGTCGGTCGGCTTCACGCCCACGCCATTCTGCAAGGGAAAAAGCAATGACTGCCCGACCGCGTATGGTGCGGTGTGAAAAAACGAAACCTGCGACGCGGGTGCGTTCGGAAGTTCCTCCTCTTTCTGCGCCAGTCCCGGAATCGCAAGGCCTGCCAGCGCCACGACGCATGCCGCAAATGTCGCCACGCGCCGCGCTTGGAGCGCGATTCGCTCAGGGAGGGGGAATGAATCCGGAGAGATGGAGCGAAGACGACCCATGAAGGAGCCTTGAAAACTGAATTTGTCCTGGCAGCCGCAGAGGCCTGGAAAGGGTTGTCCGCCGGCCTGGGTATCGGGAATAGAATGGAAACCGAAACTATACCCCCACACCGTAGATACCATACCGGGGGTGGGTATTGTCAAACGGAGGGTCACTTCCATGTCGCACCAGGAACGCGAGAAGGTTAAATTATTGCAACGGCTGCGCAAACTGCGCGGGCAGCTCGACGCGGTTGAGAGAGCCCTTCTTGCCGATGAAGATTGCGGCGGCCAGCTTATGCTGCTCGCCGCTGTGCG
>PLTV01000056.1 GCA_003164635.1 Acidobacteriaceae bacterium | reverse complement strand
AATGTGAGCAGGTGCATCGCATGGCGACGGGTTGTCTCCATCTGGCGCTCGGCCGCAAACACCGCCTCAGCCGCTGTGCGCGCCTCTTGCTGGCGCGCCTCGACCTTCTGGCGGAAGGCCCGTGCTTCGCCGGCTGCTGTCTCGAGAAACACACGCTGCTGCTCGCGTTCCTCGGCGATGCCGGCCAGTTGCGTACGCGTATTCTCGAGTTCGGCCGCCGCTGAGGCAATTCTTCCTTCGAGCTCGGTGACTCGTTCTGTGTTCGATCGCTCCCGAGCCGCCGCTCGCTCCAGTTCCAGCGCCGATTCGTTGGCCCGGTTTTGCGCCTCCTGGCTCTCGCGGTCGATGGCGTATCCCTGCTCGGTCAATGCATGCTGATTGGTTTCGAGCTCTCCGATCTCAAGAGCCGAGGCCTGAATCTGCACGGACATTGCGCCGATTTGCTGTTCCAGGCGCGCCTGTTCCGCGTCGAGAATCGCCATGCGGCTGGCCAACACAACCCGCATTCGGCTGCGCAACTCGTCGCGCACCGCAGCAAAGCGCTCCGCCTTGGCTGCCTGCCGCTTCAGGCTGTTCATCTGTCGCGTGACTTCCTCAAAGATATCGTCGACGCGCGCGAGGTTTTGCTTGGCGCTTTCGAGGCGCAGCTCAGCAAGCCGCTTCTTATTCTTGAAGCGCGTAATCCCCGCGGCCTCTTCGATAATTGCGCGGCGGTCATGGGGCTTAGAGCTGAGAAGCTGCCCAATACGTTCCTGGCCGATAATGGCGTAGCTCTCCGGGCCCAGGCCCGTTCCCATAAAGATGTCCTGAATATCGCGAAGCCGGCACAGCTTACCGTTCAGCAGGTATTCGCTCTCGCCGGTGCGAAAGAGCCGCCGCGAGATGACGATTTCGCCCTTCTGCGGCGTGCGATGAAATTTGCGCCGGCGAATCTTCAGCACTACGGCCTGGGGTCCTGTGCCAGCAGCCGCTTCCTGCGGCGTCTCCGGCTCGTCGTCATCGAGTGTCTGACCGGGCTGCTCGGCGGCGATAATCTCCTCGGCCTCGACTGCGCGCTGCCGCCGCATCTCTTCTTCATCCCACTCAGTCGGACCTTCCGCATCGACCGCTACCTCTGGCTCGACCGGAATTGGCCCTTCGTAGGCTTCGGGGTCCACCAGGGTCAGCGTGACTTCGGCCATTCCCAAGGCCTTGCGTTCCCGCGTTCCGGCAAAGATCACATCCTGCATGTGCGTGCCGCGCAGAGATTTAGCGCTCTGTTCACCCAGGACCCAGCTCACCCCATCGAGAATGTTCGATTTGCCGCATCCGTTGGGCCCGACAACCACGGCGATGCCCGACCCCGGGACGGCCAGTTCCGTCCGGTCGCAGAAGCTCTTGAATCCGAGGATGTGTATCTTCTTTAATTTCAGCATCTTTACTCCGTGAGTTCTGCGGCTCGATCTCTCCGCGCCGGGAAATCGGAAATCAATTCCCTGGAGCGGACGAGCGGGGAATTCGAGCCCTCTGTTTACTGACTCTAAGGAGCCGAAGGGACAGGGTCAACGCCATGGAATTCGGATTTTGTGGATAAGGGAGGCCCGAATTCCTGGAGTCGGGATATCCTCAGATTTCTCGCGCCGCGCGGGGGATTTCCGATGGAATGCGCCGCATCGTCCAGCGGGGAATTCATCCTGGAACAACGGGCGCTCCAATGGATGGATGTGAATGTTCTTGGAGCCAGCTGCCCGGCTGCCGCCAATCTTGGCATTTCACTTCGAATCAAACCCCATCGATTAGAATTTGGACGGACCGCGGCGGCAATGGTCTTCGTGCAACGGATCGCCGTCTATAGCTCAGAGTGCCGGGCGCGCGGGCAAAAAAGGATCTCTATGAGTTGCACCCTTGCCAAAGCATCGGGACTCTAAACCAGGGGAAGTCCTCTTGGCATGCGGGCGCCATTTTGTAGCGCGCACCGAACCCGCCATCACCGCAGCGCAGGAAACGAAAGGAAAAAACATGTCGACATCTCCGGCAACTTCAGCCCCCGGGGGCCAAGGCGAATCGCTCACCGCAACCAAAGCATGGAAGGCGCTCGAAAGCCACTACGACGGAATCCGGAGCGCCCAGATGCGGGACCTTTTCGCGTCGGACGCCCAGCGCGGCGAGCGGTTCACCATCGAAGCTGCCGGGCTCTTTTTTGACTACTCGAAAAACCGAATCACCGATGAGACGATCAAACTGCTTCTCGATCTTGCCCGGCAGGCAGATTTGCAATCTTCGATCGATGCCATGTTCCGCGGTGACAAGATCAACTTCACTGAGAAGCGCGCGGTTTTGCACGTGGCTTTGCGCACGCCACGCGGCGCTTCAATCTTTGTCGACGGCCAGGATGTTATTCCCGAGGTACATGAGGTTCTCGACCGGATGGCAGCTTTCTCGAACCGTGTGCGCAGCGGAGCGTGGAAGGGTCACACCGGCAAGCGCATCCGCAATGTGATCAATATCGGCATCGGCGGCTCGGACCTCGGCCC
>PLTV01000064.1 GCA_003164635.1 Acidobacteriaceae bacterium | reverse complement strand
GCGTGGATCGCGGGCTTGAGCTTTGTTTCGGCCAACCTGGGCTCGCTGGAACTGATGGGCTGGGCCGGATCGGCATATCAATACGGCATTCTGGCGACGAACTGGTATTGGATCGGCGCGATTCCGGCCATGGTTTTCCTTGGCCTGATGATGATGCCGTTCTACTACGTGTCGAAGACGCACTCGGTGCCTGGCTACCTGAAGCTGCGCTTCGGCGAGCCGGCACGGATTCTGGCGGCCGTATCGTTCGCGACGGAAATGATCCTGATGAGCGGGGTCAACATGTTCGCGATGGCTGTGGTGATGAAGATCGTCCTCGGCTGGAGCCTGACATTCAGCATTGTTGTTTCGGCCGTCGCGGTGACGCTGTATGTGGCTCTGGGCGGGTTGCGGTCGGCGATCTTTAACGAGGTGCTGCAGTTCGTACTCATCTGGGGCGGTGCACTGGTGGTGCCCATCCTGGGCATGGTGCAGGCGGGTGGGATTGGCGGCCTGAAGGCACGGATCATCACCAATATGCACTCGGACACGTACTTCCATCTTTGGCGCGACACCGGACACTTTTCCGCCAATCCGATGGGTGTGCATTGGACAGCGATTGTTTTCGGTCTCGGTTTTGTGATCAGCTTCGGCTACTGGACGACGGACTTTCTGGTAGTGCAGCGTGTGCTGGCAGCGCATAACTTGCGCGCCGCGCGCATGGCCCCGATCATCGCGTCGGTTTTCAAGATGGCCGTGCCCTTCATCGTGATTCTTCCCGGCTTGCTGGGCCTGGTTCTGTTGGCGAATCCCGACGGCACCCGGATGCAGCTCGTGGGCCAGGACGTAGTGAGTTCCTGCGACGTGAGCACTTCACCGGGATGCTCGGCGGCACTGGCCAAGACGAAGCTTCCTGACGATTACAAGGAGCGAGTCGAAAGCGGCAAGCCGGGAACGGAACTGCACAGCTACAACGATGTGCTGCCGCTTATGCTTGTGCGCTATTGCGGGCCCGGACTTCTGGGGCTTGGAGTCACTGCATTAATCGCCGGTTTCATGAGCGGCATGGCCGGGAATGTGAGCGCCTTCTCGACTGTTTGGACATACGACATTTACAAGCCGCTCATCAATAAAAAGGGGAGCGACAGCCATTATGTAATGGTCGGGCGTACGGCGATCGTTATTGGTGTGGCTATCTCAATTGGCGCGGGCTACCTGGTGCAGCACATGCACGGGATCATGGATTACGTGCAGGCGCTATTCAGCTTCTTTATTGCGCCGCTGCTGGGCGCCATTCTGATGGGCATGTTCTGGAAGCGGGCGACAGCGCCGGCGGGTTTCCTCGGGCTGCTGCTCGGCATCATCTCGTCGGTAAGCATGTTTGTCTGGGTCAAGTTCGATGCGGCGGCGCTGTCTATCGTTGCGCTTTCGCCAGACGCGACGGATATGTCGGCGAATTTGTATCGCGCACTGTGGGCGTTTCTGATCACCGTGGTCGTGATTTTTGTGGTGAGTCTGGCAACAAAACCAAAACCACTGGCCGAGTTAGACGGTCTAGTGTATGGCGCGACGATTCTGCCCAAGGAAGATCCGGTTCCGTTTTACAAGAATGAGTACGTTTGGGCCGTCGCGGTGGTGATTATCTTTGCGACATTGAACATCCTGTTCTGGTAACGGGGGAGAAGAGAGGGCCGAGAGACATGCATGGGTCCGGAATTCCGATCTGGTTTTTCATCGGCGTATTGCTGACGGCATACGGGGTGATGATCTTCAGTTATGGCATTTATGAGCTGGCCACAGGCAGCTATCCGCCGCTGGTTCAGCTTACGAATCTGCACGCGCCCATCTGGTGGGGCGCGGTGTTGGGTCTGCTTGGACTGTTTTACGTAATCAAGTTTCGGCCGGGCCGCGCTCGCTAGGCAGGTCCGAGTTTTGGTGTATGGATTGAAGGAGTCCAGAAATATGACAGCGCAACGAACCATGACTTTTGGGATTGTCGTCGGAAATCGCGGCTTTTTCCCTGATCATCTGGCCAAGACGGGCCGGGAAGAAATCATTTCTGTTCTGGAAGCGGCAGGAGCGAAGGCTATCGTGCTCGGCCCCGAGGATTCGAAGTACGGCGCCGTTGAAACGTATGCCGAATCGAAGAAATGCGCGGAACTTTTCAAGAAGCACGCGGAAGAGATTGACGGCATCATTATCACGCTGCCCAACTTTGGTGAAGAGCGTGGTATTGTCGACGCCATCCGTCTTTCCGGGCTCAAGGTTCCGGTGCTGGTGCAGGCAACACCCGACCGTTCTGACGCGATGACGATCGCCACGCGCCGCGACAGCTTCTGCGGCAAGATGAGCGCGTGCAACAACCTGATGCAGTATGGCATTCCGTATTCGTTGACCACACTGCATACCGAAGGCCTCAAGTCCGATGAATTCAAGGTCGACCTGGAGTGGTTCTCGCAGGTCTGCCGCATTGTGAAGGGGTTGAAGAACCTGCGTATCGGCGCCATTGGCGCACGGCCGACGGCCTTCAACACGGTTCGTTATTCCGAGCGCATTCTTGAGACCAGCGGCATCACAATCGAGACCCTCGATCTATCTGAGGTCTTCGGTCGTATCAACAAGATGAAAGACACGGACGACGCGGCGCAGGCCAAACTTGCTTCAATCAAGAGCTACGTGAGCACGACGGGGATCGCCGAAGCGGCGCTGATGAAGATGGCCAAGCTGGGCGCGGTGATNNCTCGACTGGAACAACAACTACGGCAGCCATCCTGACAAGTGCGTCTGCTTCCACTGTTCCAACCTGCCCAAGCACTTTTTCAAAGACGTGCGCATGGACTATCAGGAGATTATTGCCGGCACAGTGGGCAAGGAGAATACCTTCGGCACCTGCGTGGGACGCGTGAAAGCGGGCGCGATGAGTTATGCGCGCTACTCAACCGACGATCGGCGCGGCGTGATTCGCGGCTACACAGGGCCGGGCAAGTTTACCG
>PLTV01000070.1:4527-5036 GCA_003164635.1 Acidobacteriaceae bacterium | reverse complement strand
TGGAATGAGACGTTGCGCCTGATCGGAAATGACGACATAGCTTTGCTGATCGGTGTGTTGCTGAGCTTTTACACTCTGGGGCGCATGCGGGGGTTTACGCGCGCGACGATTCTGCGATTCAGCAACGAGTGCCTGGGGCCAACGGCGAGCATCACGCTGTTGGTGGGCGCGGGCGGAGGGTTTGGGCGCATCCTCATGGACAGCGGCGTGTCCCAGGCCATTATCGGCGTGGCGCTGCATAGCGATGTGCCGCTGCTTTTGCTGGCATGGTTGCTGGCGGCCCTGATGCGGCTGGCGACGGGATCGGCGACAGTGGCCATGTCGACGGCGGCGGGCATTGTGGCGCCGATTGCGCTGCACGCAACGGGGGTTCATCCAGAACTGCTCGCGATTGCCACTGGGGCGGGGTCTTTGATCTTTTCGCATGTCAACGATGGGGGTTTCTGGCTGGTGAAGGAGTACTTCAACATGAGTGTGGCTGACACGATGAAGACGTGGTCGGTTTGCGA
>PLTV01000070.1:1084-4382 GCA_003164635.1 Acidobacteriaceae bacterium | reverse complement strand
TATCGGTTCGAGATGGATGCGGCTACGGGCGCATTGACGCAGCGCACGCTGGCCGCGAAGACAACCGATCCATCGTGGATTACGATTCATCCGTCGAAGCGGTTTTTGTACGCGGTGAATGAAGTGAGCGATTTTCACGGCAGCAGCGGATCGGTGAGCGCGTTTGCGATTGAGCGTGAGAGCGGCGATTTGACGGCGCTGAATGTCGTTAGTTCGGAAGGTGCGGGGCCGTGCTACTTGAGCATCGATGCTGCGGGGAAGTACGCATTCGTTGCAAATTATGGGGGCGGTACGACGGCGGTGTTTCCCATTCAGGCGGACGGACGCCTGGGAGCCGCTTCGGATGTGCATCGAGACAGCGGGCATGTGGGCGCTTCGACTGCGAAGGATGCGCCTGCGGGAAGTTTTGCGGCGAGCGGCCATGATGCGCCGCATGCGCACATGATTGCGCCCGATCCGAAGGGACAGTTTGTTCTGGCGACAGACCTGGGGCAGGATCGGATTTACACCTATCGGTTTGACCAGGAAACGGGCACGATGAAGCTTGCCGACGGTGCAAACTTTGAAGCTATGCCGAGCGGTGATGGGCCGCGGCATTTCGCTTTTCATCCGAATGGGCGATGGTTGTATGCGATTCAGGAAGAGGCGTCGACGGTTGTTGTGTTCGATTACGCGGCGGAGACGGGGACTCTTTCGGCAAAGCAAACGATCTCAGCTTTGCCGAAGAGGTTTGGCGGAACGAGTTTTGCGGCGGAGATTTTAGTGAGCCCGGATGGGAAGTTTGTGTATGCCGGCAACCGCTTGCACGACACGATTGCTGTGTTTGCGGTTGGAGCGGACGGGCTGCTGAAGTGGACTGGCGAGACGTCTACGCTGGGTGATTATCCTGGGCAGTGCCGGATCGACCCGACGGAGAACTTCTTGTACGCATGCAATCGGAAGGGCGATTCGATCACGTGCTTCAGGATTCATCGGACGACGGGGGCGCTGGTGTTTACGGGGCAGTACACCGCGGTGGGAAGTCCGGGGAGTATTACGTTTCTATAGCCATCTGCGCTGAGACCAACGCTTGTCTGATTGACGTCAGTGGTGCCCCACCCAACGCAAAGAGCGCGTTGGATGGGGCACCCTGCTTCTTCTTACTCCAACCGATAAAGTGTCAGACGCCAACGATGGTTCCGTCTTCGTCAACGTCGATGGAGAGTGCGCGGGGTTTGCTGGGGAGGCCCGGCATGAGCATCATGTTGCCGGCGACGGCGACGATGAAGCCTGCGCCGGCGGAGAGCGATGCGTCGGTGATGTTGAGCGTCCAGCCGGTGGGGGCGCCAAAGATTTTCGGATTGTCAGTGAGCGAGTACTGTGTTTTGGCGATGCAGACCGGCAATGCGGCGAATCCCCATTCGGTATAGCGATCGAGCTTGGCGCGGGCCTGAGGGCTGAAGAAAACGCTTGCGGCGCCGTAGACGCGGGTAGCGACCGCTGTGATCTTTTCTTCGAATGATTGGTCGAGCGCGTAGACGGGATGCACGTCGGGCGCGGGATTCGCGTCGATTACCTCGACGACGGTTTTGGCCAATGCGGCTGCGCCCGCGCCGCCTTTAGCGAAGGCTTCGACAACGGCGCAAGGGACTGAGAGGCGTGCACATTCGGCGGCGATTTGCTCGTGTTCGTCCGGTTTGTCGGCGGGGAAGTAGTTAATGGCCACGACCACGGGAACGCCGAAGTTACGCAGGGATGCGATGTGGCGCGCGAGGTTTGGAAAGCCTTGATTAAGCGAACCATTGCCCTGGCCGCGAAGGCTCTGGACACTGGTAACAAGGACAGCGACCGAGGGAGGAATGCCGGAGGAGCGCATGACGATGTCGAAGTATTTTTCTGCGCCAAGTTCGGAAGCGAAGCCGGCTTCGTTCACAACGTAGTTGGCGAGGCGCAGAGCCATTCGCTGCGAGAGGATGGAACTGGTGCCATGGGCGATGTTGGCGAAGGGGCCAGTGTGCACAAGAGCGGGCGTACCTTCGGTAGTTTGCACCAGATTCGGCAAGATCGCGTCGGCGAGAAGAGCCATCATGGCGCCGGTTGTACCGATGTCGGTCGCGGTGATTGGACGACCCTGGCGCGAAACGCCGATGACGATGGAGTCGATGCGGCGGCGAAGATCGGCGCGGCCGGTGGCGAGGCCGAGAATGGCCATGATCTCAGAAGCGGCGGTGATGACGAAGCCGGTTTCACGATTGGCGCCTTCGCCTTTGGAGCCGACTGCAACCACGATACGGCGCAGTGCGCGGTCATTGGCATCGAGCGCGCGGGGCCACGAGATTTGCGCCGGATCGAGATCGAGCGAGTTGCCGTGAAAGAGAAGGGCATCGATCATGGCGGCGAGCAAGTTGTGCGCGGCGGTGATGGCGTGAAAGTCGCCGTGAAAATGGAGATTGATTTTCTGGCTGGGCTCGACCTGCGACAAACCGCCGCCCGCTGCGCCGCCCTTGAGTCCGAAGACAGGGCCAAGTGACGGCTCGCGGGAGGTTACGATGCTTTTGCGGCCAATGCGCTCGAGGCCCTGGGCAAGGCCAATGGAGACGACGGTTTTACCTTCACCTGAGACCGTGGGTGTGGTTGCGGTGACAAGGATGAGCTTGCCGCGCACGGGGAACGCGGGGTTGTTGAGCAGATCGAGTTTGAGCTTAGCTCCGTAGGCGCCGATCGTTTCGTACTGAGCGGGGTTGAGCTTGAGCTTTTGCGCGATTTCGTGAATGGGCAACAGCGATGATGGCATGGCGGTCCTTCAAATAACAGGGCGAAGATTAGCGCAGGCGTTCGTGAGGCGCTGTGATGATTGAACATTGCAGACGATTTTTTTCCTCCTTACGCAAGGAGCGCGTAGGGAGGGCACCCCGAGAGGTTAGGTTCGTGCTCTCCCACCCTTCCGCAATGAAGCCGCGGAAGGATAGGGCGCCCAGATGTCAGTTTATTTGGGCAGGGCATTGAGTTGGTCGAGGGTGCGTTTCAGGTCGTCGAGTTTCTGGCCGGCTTCGGAGAGTTTGCCTGCCGAAGTGAGGCGTTGGTAGTCAGAGAAATCGCGGCCAGCCTGGGCGATAAGAGATTTGAGATCGACGGCCGGATGAGAAGGCGCGGGCGCTCCCGATGCAGGCGCGGGGTTTGAGCTTTCAACGCCGCTGAGGGAGGAAGATCCAGAACCGAAGAGGGACGCGAGGGCAGCCTCGAAGGTCGGGGCGTAGGCGAGCTTATCCTGCAAGGCAAGCACGACGAGGCGCAACTCAGGCATGGGGCTGCGTTCGGC
>PLTV01000070.1:0-1048 GCA_003164635.1 Acidobacteriaceae bacterium | reverse complement strand
TAAACGACCGAAGTGCCGTAGTGCGCGCCGTCGCTGCGGCCGGCGATCCAGCCGATAAGGTTGTTGCGATTGGCGGGTGTGAAGGGAAGAATCTCTACAAATTCAAGCCCGCTTTCGCCGGGAAGGTTCATGAGGACAAAGTTGGGTTGCATGGGTTGTGTAGTCTGATCACCGCCCTGCGCCATTCCGGTTTCGGTGGCGACTGTCCACAGGTCTTCGCGGTTATAAAAGACCTCAGGATTCGTCATGTGATAGAGGCCGTAAACTTCGGCCTGCAGCTTGAGTAATAACTCGGGATAGCGCACATGCTTGCGCAAGTCAGGCGGCATGGCGGACGCATCCTTGAACAAGCTGGGGAAGATGCCGCGATAAGCCGCAAGGATCGGGTCTTGCGCATCGAAGACATAAAACGTCGTTGTCCCATCATAGGCGTCCACGACTACCTTGACGCTGTTGCGCATGTAGTTAAGATTCTGATCGCCCACCGTGTAATGCGTCGCGCAGGGATAAGTATCCGACTGCGTGAATGCATCGAGAATCCAGGAAAGCCGGCCATCTTCGCCCAGCACAATATACGGGTCCTGATCGAAGGTGAGGAACGGCGCCAGAGCCGCGACGCGCTCGCGCACGCTGCGCCGCATCAGCAGACGGCTCTGGGCGTTCACATCGTCGCTGAAGGGCAGCTTGGCCAGGTCGCCGCGGTCGAAGGCAATCAGCGCGCGGCGCACAAAGCCGCCTAACTCGATGCCGCCGTTGCCCTGATAGAAGGCAAGGTTGTTGGTGTCGCCCTGCGGGTAGTTGAACTCCTGCTGGCGCGTCTTCACGTACACATCGGTGCTGGTCTGTTCGCCAAAGTAAATCTCGGGCCGGGTTACATTCAGCCCCGGCGCAGTGCTTTGCACCGGCATATTGCTCAGCAGCAGCGTGGGTAGGCCTTCGGAGGTGAATCCATTCACCGGATTCATCGTGATTCCGTAGCCGTGCGTATAAATCAATTTGTCGTTGATCCAGTTGCGGCTGCTTTCCGGCAGTTTGTCCACATTCAGTT
>PLTV01000301.1:5266-5450 GCA_003164635.1 Acidobacteriaceae bacterium | reverse complement strand
AAGAGTTGCGACCTGACACCGAGCTGCACGATCAAAGAGCCGTTGGCACGCGTGAACGACACCATCGCCGGAGTCTTGAAAAGCATAAGCATTCAGGATCTGGCAGAACAACATGACGCACCCGCCGCCCGGTCACACGAGCCGCACGGCCTTGTGACCCTGACGTTATAACGAACCGCGCGAA
>PLTV01000301.1:0-5244 GCA_003164635.1 Acidobacteriaceae bacterium | reverse complement strand
ATCACGCCACCAGCCCGCTCGACCCGCGCGTGCTTGAAGCGATGTTGCCGTTTTTCACTACCAAGTTCGGCAACGCCGCCAGCCGTAATCACTCCTTTGGATGGGAGGCGGAGCAGGCTGTTGAAACCGCCCGCGAGCAAATCGCCAAACTCATCGGCGCCACCGCCAAAGAAATCATTTTCACATCCGGTGCTACCGAGAGCAACAACCTCGCTATCAAGGGCATTGCCGAAATGTATCGCGAGCGCGGAAACCACATCATCACGCAAGTCACCGAGCACAAAGCCGTGCTCGACACCTGCAAGCGCCTTGAGAAGTATGGCTATCGCGTGACGTATCTGCCCGTGAAAGCCGATGGGCTCATCGATCTTGAAGACCTGAAGCGCGCCATGGACGACAAGACGATTCTCGTCACCATTATGGCCGCCAACAACGAAATCGGGGTGCTCCAGCCCATTCGCGAAATCGGGAAGCTCTGTCACGAAAAAGGCGTCATCTTCCACACCGATGCGGTGCAGGCAGTGGGTAAGGTTCCCGTTAACGTGATCGCCGACAACATCGATGTGCTATCCCTGAGCGCCCACAAGATCTACGGCCCCAAGGGCGTCGGAGCCCTCTACGTGCGCCGCCGCAACCCGCGCGTGCAAATCGCCGCACAAATCGACGGCGGAGGCCACGAGCGCGGCATGCGTTCCGGAACCCTCAACGTTCCCGGCATCGTTGGCCTAGGCAAAGCCTGCGAGATCGCTTACGAGGAGATGGACAACGAAGCCGCCTATCTGCGCGGTCTGCGTGACCGCCTCAAGGCCAAGCTTGAGTCCGAGTTGGATTACGTTCACGTAAACGGATCCATGGAGCATCATCTTCCCGGCAACCTGAACATGAGCTTCGTTTATGTCGAAGGCGAATCTCTTTTGATGGGAATCAACGACGTCGCAGTTTCTTCGGGCTCTGCCTGCACCTCCGCGACGCTTGAACCATCTTATGTACTGAAAGCTTTGGGCCTGGGCGACGACGTGGCACACAGTTCGATTCGGTTTGGATTGGGCCGCTTCAATACCCAGGCCGAAGTGGACTACGTGGCCGCCAAGGTCATCGACATTGTGAAGCATTTGCGCGAACTTTCACCCCTGTACGAAATGGTGAAAGAGGGCATCGACCTGACCAAGATTCAGTGGGCAGCACACTAAAGATCGAGTGATCAGTGATCAGAAAATGCTCCGCCGGACAGCGCAGCAGATTGAATCCCTGAGAGAACTGACAACTGACAACTGTTTTACGCGGCTTCCCCCGCAGAAGGACGGAACCAAATGGCATACAGCGACAAGGTAATCGACCACTACAACAATCCGCGCAACGTGGGACAGCTTGACAAGGCTTCGACCGAAGTGGGCACCGGCCTGGTTGGCGCTCCCGAGTGCGGCGACGTCATGCGCCTCCAGATCCGTGTGAACCCCGAGACGCAGGTCATTGAAGAAGCCAAGTTCAAGACCTTTGGCTGCGGCTCTGCCATTGCCAGTTCTTCGCTCGCCACCGAGTGGATCAAGGGCAAGACCGTCAGCGATGCGCTCGAAATCAAGAACACCGACATCGTGAAAGAACTCTCGTTGCCGCCGGTGAAGATTCACTGCTCAGTGCTTGCTGAAGACGCAATCCGCGCGGCCATCGGTGACTGGAAGAAGAAGAACGGCGTGAGTGAACCGGCGGCTGTTGCCGCGGCGCAGTCCGCCCACTAAGATGCTTCCCCTCCACTGCCGGGTGCCCCATCCATTCGCGTTTCTGGCGAATGGGTGGGAGCCCTCAAAAGCGTGAGCTGAAAGAAAAATCAGGTCGAGGGGGAAAAAGAAGGTAAGTATGTCGAACATGGTAACCATCGAATCGAAGCCCGCGGAAGGCATGGCTGTTGCGCAGGCGCAGCCGGCAGCAGCGCACGGAGCCGCCGGCGGACTGCAAGTGACCGATCGCGCCGTCAAACGCATCCGCGTTGCCATGGCGAAAGAAAACGTCTCGCCGGAAGAAGGCGGCTTGCGCCTGGGCGTGATGGGCGGCGGTTGCTCAGGGCTTTCCTATTCCATAAAGTTCGACACCCGGCCGCGCGAGCGGGATCGTATCTACGACTTCGACGGTGTGCGGGTCTTCGTTGACCCGAAATCGTTTCTCTACCTGCACGGAATGACTCTCGATTACGAAGAGACGCTGATGCGCCAGGGCTTTAACTTCATCAATCCGAACTCCTCGCGTTCTTGCGGCTGCGGTTCGTCTTTCTCGTCGTAGGCCTCTGCTTGGCAAGAGTTCAAAACTATGCTCAAAGTTATCGATTCCGCAGTGCCCGTCGCTTGTTGGGCGTGCTCGGTCGCTCATAACGACTCCACACTCTTCTGTCCACATTGCAGTAAAATTCAGCCGCCGCCTGAGAGCGATTACTTCCAGGTGCTCGGCCTTCAGCGCGGTTTTCAAGTCGATCTCGATGCGCTCGAGCGCGAGTTCCATCGCCTCAGCCGCAAGGTTCATCCCGATCGCTTCGCACGTGCCGACGAGAACGAGCGCCAATGGAGCCTTGCCGACACAGCTCTGCTCAACGACGCCTATCGCACCCTGAAAGATCCGCTCTTTCGCACCGAATACCTGCTCAAGCTTGAAGGCGCTGAGATAGGCGAGGAACACGCCGGCAAAGATCGCAAGGGCCAAAGCGATCCATCGCGCGTCCCGGCCGATCTGCTTGAAGAAGTCTTCGAGTTGAACATGCAGTTGGAAGAAATGCGCATGGCTCGGTCAACGGGCGAAATAGACTCGGTCCTCGAAAACGGTCTCGTTCTTGCCAAGAAGAAATTTGAAAGCCTGCTTGCGGCCGTCGATCTGGACCTGCGCACGGAATGGAAGGCGTGGGATACGGGCGATGCCGCCGCGCGCAAAACATCGGAGAAATCCATGGTCGCTTTGCTCGATCGGCGCCGCTACCTCCGCAACCTGGTCCGCGATGTGACCGAAACCTTAGGAGCTTAAACAAGAGTCATGGCGGAAGGACGCGTAGTCGGTATCGATCTCGGAACCACGAACTCCCTCGTTGCCTACATGCAGGGCGATACGCCTGTTGTCATTCCCGGTGTCGACGGATCGAACCTGGTTCCCTCGGTTGTAGCTCTTGATCCCGTTGCTGCCGGCGGTGGCCGTCCCACTGTAACCGTGGGCAACACCGCGCGCAAGGCCCTTATTGAAACTCCCGAGCGCGCCATCTATTCCGTGAAGCGCCTCATGGGCCGCGGCCTTGAAGAACTCGAGAACGAGCTGAAGCTTTTCCCGTTTCGCCTCGCGGAAGACATGGAAGCGGGTGAAGTGCCACGCATCCGCCTTGGCGAAATGCACTTTACGGCGCCTGAGATTTCGGCCTACATTCTGCGCCAGCTCAAGCGCAATGCCGAGCGCTTTTTTGGAGCGCCCGTAACACAGGCTGTCATCACGGTTCCCGCCTATTTCAACGACGCGCAACGACAGGCCACCAAAGACGCAGGCCGCATGGCCGGCCTTGAAGTTCTACGCCTTGTGAATGAGCCCACGGCGGCGGCACTCGCTTACGGGCTCGATCGCGCCAAGGTCGGCACCATCGCCGTCTACGATCTCGGTGGCGGCACATTTGACATTTCGATTCTGAAATTGCGCGACGGCATCTTCGAGGTGCAGTCGACCAATGGCGATACCCACCTCGGTGGCGACGACATCGACAACCTGCTTCTCGCCATCGCACTTGATGAAATCCACGCCGAACACGGCGTCGATCTGCGCAGCCATCCCTCCGCGGTGCAGGCGCTGCGCAAGTCTGCCATCGACGCCAAGATCAACCTGTCTTCGCAGGCCGTGGCTCGCTTCGACATCGAATTGCCCAACGGCGATCGATATCAGCGCGAGATTCCACGCGAAGTCTTTGAGGTGTTGATCGAGCCCGTGCTCGAACGCACCGTCGGTCCCTGCAAGCAGGCCATGGCCGATGCCGGCATTACGCCGGAGCAAATCGACGAAGTGGTTTTGGTCGGCGGATCGACGCGCATTCCCGCCGTTCGCAGACTCGTCGACTCGCTCTTCCATCTTGGCGAACGTGGCAAAAAGCCGCATATCGAGCTGAATCCCGACGAAGTGGTAGCTCTCGGCGCGGCCGTGCAGGCCGACATTCTTGCCGGCGCCTCGAAGACCACCGAAGAGATGCTCCTTCTCGACGTGACGCCGCTTTCGCTCGGCATTGAGGCGCTGGGGGGCACCGTCGCGAAGATCATTCAGCGCAACTCCACCATCCCCGCCTCGGCGACGGAGCACTTCACCACCGGCGTCGACGGTCAGACCAACGTTGCCATCCACGTGGTCCAGGGTGAGCGCGAACTCGCCGCAGATTGCCGTTCGCTGGCCCGCTTCGATCTGAGGAATATTCCGCCGATGAGCGCCGGGTTGCCACGCATCGAAGTCAAGTTCCTCATCGATGCGGACGGCATTCTCAAAGTGACGGCGCGCGAGCAGCGCAGTGGGCAGGCAGCGAAAATCGAAGTGAAGCCGACCTACGGTCTTACCGACGAGCAAGTCGAAAGCATGATTCTCGACTCCTTCGACCACGCCGAAGACGACTTCGCCAAGCGTTTGCTGATTGAAGCACGCAACGAAGCAGAAACCATCCTGACTGCTGTCGAGCGCGCTCCGCGGAGCCCGGCCTGGGCGCAGCTCACCGGCGAAGAACAAGCCGCCATCGCTGCTGCGCGCGATCGTTTGCAATCCGTCAAGCTGGGCGACGACGCCAAGACCATTCGCGATGCAACGCTGGCACTCGATCAGGCCACACGCCGCTTCGCCGAGTTAATGATGGAAGCCGCCGTGAGCAGCGCCATCACCGGTAAAACCATGGACACCGCCGATGAGGATTTGGGCGAAGCCGTCACCGCTCCGCATCCCATGGCGCGCGCGGAGTTCAAATGAAAAACTCCGTAGGGCGGTAGGCCGGGGATTTGTCCCCGGCATCGAGGCAATGAAATCGATTTGGGTTTTAGCCCCCTGGGGCACATGCCCTCAGCAATAAAGGACGCATCCCATGAGCGAAGCAAATCAGACCAACATCCCGCCCGACAAACTCGTGCGCGTGACGTTTCAGCCCGAAGGCAAGATCGTCGAGTTTGAATTCGGCACCATGCCCTACGAGCATCACGGCAAGCCGATGTCGTTTCTCGATGTCGCCGAGAACTTCGACATTTTTCTCGACCACGCCTGCGG
>PLTV01000179.1:16271-22867 GCA_003164635.1 Acidobacteriaceae bacterium | reverse complement strand
GCGGAATGTGCTCGGTGGCGCGAGCAATCACCTCCGGATGCTCTACGCCGAGGGAATCCAGGTCTTCAAAAAAAGCGCGTTCAAATTTGGTCGTGTACTCGTGAATGGGAACGCCCGCCGCTGCCGCATTGCGAATGATCTTGTCGTCGACATCTGTAATGTTCATCACGTGCCGGACCGCGATTCCCGCGAGCTTTAGAAAACGTCGCAGAATGTCGATTTGGAGAAACGTTCTGAAATTTCCGATATGTCCGTAGTCGTAGACGGTGGGGCCGCAGGCGTACATGCGCAGCGCCTTGCCATCCATGGGGGCAAGGGGATCGACTTCTCCCGTCAGAGTATTGAACAGGCGTGGAGTGATGGTCGGCGACGCAGTCGGCTGGCTCATAAGATTAGTGAAAGTATGGGTTTTGACCCATTCGATTGTAACAAGGCAACTACGCCTATGATGCGGGCGCGGGGCGCTGATCCGCGCTGCCTCGCTTGCGCAAGCCACGTTCAAAAACTGCAATTAGATGCCCAGGGCGAGCGACGGCTCGGCTGAGAGTTCGGGAGGCGCAAATTCTTTTGCCACGAACTTGGGCCATGCTGCGGCGGCGATCATGGCCGCATTGTCCGTCGAGAGCTTCAGAGTAGGGAACAGGACATGCACCCGGCGCCTATTCGCTTCAGCGATGAAACGCGCTCTCAGTTCGCTGTTCGCCGCGACACCGCCAGTGATCAGAATCCGCCGAACGCCCAGCGACTCCGCTGCTGTGAATGTCTTCTTCATCAAATCCCCCACCACCGCATGCTGGAAACTGGCGATGAGATCCAGCGTTTGCTGATTGGTCACGGCGAGTGCATCGTCGATGGCAGGGTGCGCCGGCGCCACTGCCCCGCCAAATAGGGCCTTGTGGCGCGCCTCGGCGGCCGTGCGCAGGCCGTGCAGCTCCGCGTAGCGCAAAACGGCTGTCTTGATTCCCGAAAACGAGAGAAGAAAGTGCGGATCGAGGCTTGCGATGGGAGCGGTTCGCGCCGCCTTGGTGCGCGGGGGGCGGCCGGCCAAGTGAGCCTTCTGCTTGATCTGTGCAAAAGTAAACGGGACGGCGTGCGGATTGCCGTGCCGGGCCAGCGCGTCAATCCACGGTCCACCCGGATAGCCCAGGCCCAGGAGCTTCGCCACCTTGTCGTAGGCCTCGCCCGCCGCATCGTCGAGTGTGCGTCCCACCAGCCTGTAGCGCCAGGTTTCGTTCACGGGGCTTGCGAGGTAAAGATGCGTGTGTCCGCCGGAAACCACCAGGGCCAAAGCGGGCTCTTCTTCCTTGTCCGAATGGCCCTCGTGTGCCTCCCGTTCGTTCAACAGAACAGCATGGATGTGGCCCTCCAGATGGTTTACCGCGACCAATGGCAGCCCTGTGGCGAACGCAAGGCCCTTCGCATAGGCGATGCCCACCAGCAGCGCTCCTGCCAGCCCTGGGCCTGAAGTAACGGCGAGCGCGTCGAGGTCCGCGAGCGTTGCGCCGGCCTGGGCGAGCGCGGCTCGCACCACCGGGACAATGGCGCGAAGGTGCTCGCGGCTGGCCAGTTCCGGAACAACCCCGCCATACTGCGCATGAATATCAATCTGCGACGCCACAACCGAGGCCAGCGAGCGGCTCCCGCGCGCCACAATGGCCGCGGCCGTCTCATCGCAAGACGATTCAATCGCAAGAATCAGACCGGAGCCAGGCATTCTTCCAGTTTAGCGAGCCCGGTTGGTCCTTCCACGATGCGCCGCATCCGCGCCTCAGGAAAGCAGCGGAACGAACATCGGCGCTTGCAGGACGGCCCCGGCCCTTTCAGAAGACAATGGATCTGTATGTCGAGTGAAAACGGAAAACTCGCTGCGGCCGTCCATATCGCTAGAATGCTGCGGGAAACCGGTTATGAAGCGTATCTGGCCGGCGGCTGCGTTCGCGATCTGCTGCTTGGCCGTGCGCCTGCCGACTACGACGTGGCCACAAGCGCCACGCCCGATGTTGTGCTGCGCCTTTTTGAGCGCACATTCTCAGTGGGAGCGCACTTCGGAGTCGTGCTCGTCGCCCTGGGCGATGAAGGCAACAGTGTCGTTACCGAAGTGGCGACATTCCGGTCGGATGGCGCCTATCTCGACGGCCGTCATCCCGATTCCGTTCGCTACACCGAAAGTGCCGAGGAAGACGTAAAGCGCCGCGACTTCACCATCAACGGGCTTCTTCTCGACGTGAACCGTGCAGCACAAAGCGCGGCCGATCTGCGGCAGGACGTGCTCGATTTTGTGGGTGGTCTCGCAGACCTCGATGCAGGTATCCTTCGCGCCATCGGCCGCGCGGATACCCGTTTCGAAGAAGACCATCTGCGCATGCTGCGTGCAGTGCGTTTCGCATCCCGGCTCGAATTCACGCTCGCCCCGGCCACAATGGCGGCGATCCGCCGCAACGCGCAGAGCATTGCGCAGGTGAGCCGCGAGCGCGTGCGCGATGAGCTGACCCGGATGCTCACAGAGGGGCACGCGCGCAGGGCCTTCGAGCTCCTGAACGACACGGGCCTTCTCGCCGAAGTCTTGCCTGAAATTGCGCGCATGAAGGGCGTGGAACAGCCGCCGCAATACCATCCCGAAGGCGATGTCTGGGAGCACACGCTGCGGCTGCTCGCGCAACTCGAAGAAGGCTGTTCGGCGACGCTTGCGTGGGGCGCTCTACTCCATGACGTGGGTAAGCCGCCGACCTTTCGCCGCGCACCTGACCGGATTCGTTTCGATGGGCACGTCGATGTCGGCGTCGCCATGGCGGCCGAAATTCTCCGTCGTTTTCGCTTCTCGAACGACGAGACGCGCCAGATTCTTGCCCTTGTCGAAAACCACATGCGCTTCGCCGATTCCCAACGCATGAAAGATTCAACGCTCAAGCGGTTCTTCCGCCTGGAGAACTTCAAAGAGCACCTGGCCCTGCACCGCATGGACTGTCTCGGTGGAGGCGGAAACCTTGACCACTGGGAGTTCGTGCGTCAACGCTGGCTCGAGACGCCGGCAGAGATTGTGCGTCCCGTGCTGCTAGTCACCGGGGACGATCTGATTGCTGAAGGCTATGTGCCCGGTCCAACATTCAAAGAGATGTTGCACGCGGTGGAAGATGCGCAACTCGAGGGCAGCATCGCCACGCAGGATGAGGGGCTCGCCCTGGTGCGCAAACGCTTCCCCAAGCCGACGAACGCGCTCGTGCCCCCGGCCTCTTCAAGCGCGCACCAGCTATAATCGGGCTTAATCTCACTTGCCGCACGGATCGCCCAGGAAGCCGGCCCGCGGCCTGTGCGGTTCAATTTTCAAGATCGGCTTCTCAATGCAAAACGGCGAATTCATTCTCATCACAGGCTCCACGGGATTCCTGGGCGTGTGCCTGGTCGAGGAAATGCTCCGCCGTCATCCTGAGGCCACCCTCGCGCTCCTGGTTCGCGACAGCCCTGGAAAAACCGGCCAGCAACGCGTCGAGGCCTTCGTTCCACCTTCAGAACGCCATCGCGTTCAGGTTTATTCGGGAGACGTATCCCAGCCAGACCTCGGCCTCGATCGCGCAACATGGGACCGGCTTTCTGCGCAGACGACGCGGGTAATTCACTCCGCCGCCACGGTCCGTTTCGATCACACTCTTGAAGAAGCCCGCGGCATCAACGTGGAAGGCACACGCCGGGTTCTCGACTTCGCGAAGGGCTCACCCAATTTGCGCAGCCTGGCGTATGTCGGAACGGCCTATGTCGCGGGCGAACGCTCCGACCTGGTGTATGAAAGCGAACTCGACATCGGCCAGGGTTTTCGCAACACCTACGAGCAGACAAAGGCCGAAGCGGAAGCGCTGGTGCGCTCCGCACTGGCTTCGCTGCCGGGCGTCATTCTCAGGCCGAGCATTATCGTGGGCGACTCGCAAACGGGCGCGACTACCAGCTTCAAGATGATGTATTGGCCGTTGAAGATTTACGCGCGCGGCCTTTGGCGAACCGTGCCCGGCTATCCGAATGCCGTGCTGGACATTGTGCCGGTCGATTTCGTCGCCAAGTCTGTCGTCCAGCTCACGTTCGATGCTGCCGCGAACGGTTGCTGTGTTCATCTTTGCGCAGGCCCGCGCGGTAGCGCCACCATTGAGAAAATCGCGCGCCGTGCATCGGGCTATTTCAAAGGCCGCGTTCCGCGCTTTATCGATCCGAAACTCTTCTTTGCTACCATCAGGCCGCTCTTGTTCCTCATTCTGTGGGGAAAAAAGCGCCGCGTACTGCGCGATGGCCGCGCCTATCGGGACTACTTCACCATGCGCCTGCAGTTCGACACCACCAACGCTGACCGGCTGCTGGGCCCGGTTGGTTTGTGCGCGCCTCCCGTGCTCGACTACCTCGATCGGCTCTTCCAATACTGCGTAGCCAGCGACTGGGGCCGCAAGCCAGTACCCGTTCCATGAACCTGCTTAAACGATACCGGCTTGCCCGCGACCGCTCGTTGACCGTTGCCAATTTGGTTGACGAGTTGCTCGCCCGCAATGGGGACTACGAAGTTTCCCTCGAAGAAGATGGCCCGCGAAATCTCGCTGAAATGCATTCCGATGTCTGCGCACTCGACGCGTTTCTTCGCCGATCGGTGAAGCTGCAACTGGGTCAGCCCGTGGCCATCTATCGCAAAAACGATCGCGAATGTATTCACTGGTTTTTGGCGGTCGTCCGCGCGGGAGGCATCGCCGTACCGCTCAATCCCATGCTTACGCTGGCCGAGGTCCGCCGCATTCTTGCCGAAAGCGGCACGCAAATCTTGGTGACCGACAAGCGAACCTTTGAAACCACAATTCAAGAGCGGGGAAACCTGGACGTTCGCACCTGGATCCAGAGCGACAAGCAAGCCGAAACGATGGATGGTTTCCTCAGGGCACCCAGAGAAGGCGAGCCCGCAATCGAGGCATTTCCACCCAGGCAGATCGATCCCTCGGCCACCATTGCCGTCTTCCATACATCCGGGACGAGCGGCTTTCCCAAGGGAGCAGCGCTCTCCAGCCGCGCGCTTCTGGGCTCGCGCGGTTTTTCTGTGCTGGCAGGCATTTTTCTTGGACGCAGCGATCTTGCGTTGATCGCGCTGCCGTTTTCTCACATCATGGCGGTCAGCATTGTTCTGCTGGGAATGATGGCCGGGGTGCGCGGCTGTTTCCTCGATCATTTCGACGTGGCGGCGGCCCTCGAGAAAATTGAGCGCCTTGGCGTAACCGCTGTGGTGGGTGTGCCCACCATGTATGCACGGCTGATGAACAGCAACCCTGATCCAGCGCGCCTGAAGACCGTGCGCGTCTGGCTTTCGGCCAGCGATCATCTGCCTGCGGAATTGCGGCAGCGCTTGCGTGCATTCGGCGCACTCCTGCGCCTTCCCGGCTTGCGGATTCCTGCCCTTTTGATCAACGGCTACGGCATGGTGGAACTGGGCGGAATGGCCATGGTCGGCATTGAATTGTCGCTGTTTCCCGGCAGCAGCGAGCGCTATATTCCCGTGCCTCCGTTCCGCATTCGCGTGGCCGACGAATCCGGGCGCACATTGCCCGCGGGCAAGACGGGCGAATGTCAAATCCGCAACCGAAGCGTGCGGCCGCACTACTGGAAGGACCATGGCGACAGCGCGGGACTCGTCACGGACGATGGCTGGCTGCGCACCGGCGACCTGGCTGTCCGCAGCCGAATGGGCACGGTGCGGTTGGTCGGGCGAATGAAAGATGTCATCAAGTCGGGCGGCTATTCGGTGTACGCACGCGAACTGGAAGAGGCCATCGCCGCCCATCCGGCCGTGGCCCGCGCAGCGGCCTTCGGGCTTCCGCACAAGGACAAGGGAGAGATCCCGGCGGCTGCGGTTGAGCTGCGTAGCGGCGCCCAGGTCACCGAGAACGAATTGCTGGAGTGGTGCCGGGAAAAACTGGCTCCATATAAAGCGCCACGCCGCATCTGGATCCTCGATCCCGGCGGTTTGCCGCAAAACCATACCGGCAAAGTCCTGCGCCGCGCATTGCGCGAGCGTTTCTCATCCGCCGTCAATTGAGTCCAATTCGACCGTTGTCGGTCGCGATAATCGGAGGCACCAGAGGGTTTCAACCCCTTGAGAACCGGTCTGATGCGGGCCTTCACGCCCGGATCGGTGACTGCCCGGTGACGTAGCGCACCGCCCGTCACGACGCCGAATGCGATAAAAATCTTGACTCCCCTGGCCCGGAAGCCGGATTCGGCGAACGAAAGCGACGGGTGCCTTTTCTCAGGAGCCTCGTGGAATCGAAGGGAAAACGGATGAGCATCGCAGCCATTCAGAGCGAATTTGTTGATTTTCAATCAGCGTGGGCAGAATTGTCCCTGCCAGAATCGGTGCGTGAAGTTCTGAACGCGGCGCCGCTGGTGCAGGCACCCGAGACACGCTCGCAACTGCTCGACTGGGCTCTTGGCCGGTCTTCTGGAGATACCGATTGGACCCTCGGCAATCGCGACGATCATGGCCAATACGAGGCTGTATTTCAGGCCCCCGGCGCAGGCCGCGTGGTTGAAGCCGTCATCACCAAAGCACGCAATGGCCTGGCCATCAACTTTCCCGATCC
>PLTV01000179.1:0-16223 GCA_003164635.1 Acidobacteriaceae bacterium | reverse complement strand
GCAGTCTTCTGATCGTGCCCAGGCAAGCAGCGTTTTTTGCGGCGGCGCTCGCCGACTTGCAGGGAATGATTCCGCGCAGCCAGGTTCCGGCAGACTTCAAAGTCACCGGCGGCGTTCTCTTCGTTGCTCCACCCTTTCGCCATACGCACTTCGCGGGCCGCCAGATTGTGGTTCACGATCGCCATGTGTCGCATCAGGAGATTTTTGCCTACAACCTCTATCCGGGCCCAAGCGCGAAAAAGGGCGTCTACTCCATGCTGCTCGACAAGGGCGAGCGCGAAGGCTGGACAACGAATCACTGTGCGGCGGTTGCCGTGGTCACGCCCTATGAGAACCGCCTGATTCTGGTGCACGAAGGCGCAAGCGGCGGCGGCAAGAGCGAGATGACGGAACATATCCATCGCATGGAAGACGGCCGTCTTCTCCTGGGCCGCAACGTCATCACCAAAGAAGAGCGCACGCTCAACCTTCCCGAAGCTTGCCATCTGCAGCCCATCGCTGACGATATGGCCTGTGCGCATCCCAGCTATCAAAACGCGGGCGGTCGTCTCACGCTGGCCGACGCGGAAAACGGCTGGTTTGTGCGCGTCGACCATATTCACAGTTACGGCACCGCACCCAGCCTCGAACGGCTGTGCATCGATCCGCCTGAGCCGCTGATCTTTCTCAATCACTACATTGTGCCCGGCGGAACCTGTCTCACCTGGGAGCATGTAGAAGACGCACCCGGCAAATTGTGCCCCAACCCACGCGTCATTCTTCCGCGCCGCCTTCTCGCGGACATTCTTGACGGACCGCAGCGCGTGGATGTGCGTAGCTTCGGCGTGCGCTGTCCGCCCACGCATCGCGACAGCCAACTCTACGGAATCCTGGCCATGATGCACGTGCTCAGTCCGGCGCTCGCGTGGCTTTGGCGGCTCGTAGCCCCGCGCGGCCATGCGAATCCAAGCATTCAATCGCAAAAACACGGTGGCATGCAGTCGGAAGGCGTGGGATCCTATTGGGCCTTCGCAACCGGCCGCCGCGTCGATCAGGCCAATCTCCTGTTGCGCCAGATTGTGGAGACGCCGGAGACGCGCTACGTGCTGCTACCCAACCAGCATATCGGCGCGTGGGAAGTTGGTTTCATGGCGGAGTGGATTGCACGCGAATACCTGGCCCGCCGCGGCAGCGCCAAGTTTGCCCGCGACCAGGTGAGCGAGGCCACGTGCCCGCTGCTCGGCTACATTCCCAACCAATTGCGCATTGAGGGCTCGATGATTCCGCGCGTCTTCCTTGCCGTCGAAGAGCAGATCCAAGGGGGGATGGACATCTACGAAGAAGGCGCGAGGCAATGGCGTGAATTTTTCGCGGCGGAGTTGAAGCAGTTCCTCGTGCCCGATCTCGATCCACTTGGCAGAAAGATTGTCGAAGCCTGTCTCGACGGAGCGCACCAGGAAGACTACCGCCGCCTGATTCCGCATCCCATGTTCCGCGACGAAGGATGAGAGAAACAGGGAACAGGGAGCAGGGAACAAGCACCGAGTCCCGTTGGGGCGATGTCCGTCGAACACATGAAATCGGCTAGCTTGTGGACGGCTTCCGTGCCGTGGTCACAATCATCACGCTGACCAGGACACAAAGGGTACCGGCAATCGTGCGCAGTCCCAGCGCTTCTCCTCCCAGAAAATAACCGACAATCACGGCTACCACGGGATTCACATAGGCGTACGTCCCCACCTTCGTCGGTGATTGGTGATGCATCAGCCAAACGTACGCGGTGAAACCAATAATGGATCCGAAAACAATCAAATAGAGCAGCGCCAACCACGCCTCGCGCGAAACGGCAGCAGGTTTGAATCCCTTGAACTCTCCAAACACCGCAGACGCAAAGATCAGCATCACTCCACCAGCCAGCATCTGCGCCCCGGAACTCATCACTTTCGACGCGGGCAGAGTCAACTTCCGCCCGCCTACCGAGGCCACCGACCAGCTCACTGAAGCACAGAGAAGCGCCATCGCTCCCTTGGTATCGATCGGCGCGCCGCCCGCATTGAACGAGTGGCTCATCAGCACCGCAACGCCGCCTAAGCCGATTAGCAACGACAATCCCAGCCGCGCCGTGAGCCGCTGCGTGCGCAGAATCAGAATTTCTGACAGCGCCATGAACCCCGGAATCGTTGCCAGCATCACTGCTGCAATCCCCGATGGCACGCGCTGTTCTGCCCAGAACAGCGCCCCGTAGTCCATCACGAAAATGAAGAAAGCCAGCAAAGTCGCCGACATCCACTCGCGCCTCGACGGCAGGTGTTCGCCACGCGCCAACATCCAGAGGACGAGCGCAAGGCCCGCCGCCGAGAACCGCATCGCCGCGAGCAACAGGGGAGGGACCTCATGCACACCCACGCGAATCGCCAGGAAGGTGGAGCCCCAGACGAAGTAAATGATCGCGAAGGACAGCAAGGTTTTCCATGTCGCGGGCGGAGCGGATGTTGGGGTTTGGGTTGCCAGGGGTCGCTCCTGTGAGCAATGTATCAACATCCGATGTTCCGGCCTGCTCGGAAGATTCGTGAGTTGGGTATACGTGAAAGGCGACGGCCCAACCGAAGCCTTTAGGCAACCATGGATCTCTGGCGCTGATCTTATGCGTAGAACTCGTCATTTTGCCAGGATGCGGTGAAGCCGATCGCGCATTGAAGCGCGGCAAGTGAAGAGAATCCGGTTATGATGATCTGGCCATGAATCCCGCATTTTTCCGCGTGTATTTTCTTCGCTTGACCCTTCTGTCTCTCCTGTTGGTCCTTCCCGCGTTAGCGAAGGAATCTCCGCTCCAGATTATCGACTGGCCGGAAACTGGAACTCCCGTTGTGCGCTTTACGTTTGGCAAGTTCAAGGCGTTGCCAGGCATGAGCAATCTTCATGGCTACGTGATGGATACAACGGCAGAAAACCTCTCTCCACGGCGGATACCCGCCGCTCGCTTCAAGGTGTATTTGTTCGATAAGAATAAAGTGCGCATAGGCGAAGATGTGATCGCTCTCAACAATGTAGGGCCTCGGGAGACGGTGAAGTTTGAAACCACGGTCACCACGTCAGGCAACCCGGCGTCTGTGTCGCTCGAAGCGATTTCGGATGCGGCCAGGATGATTTCCATGACCGTTAATTCCACGCCGCAAGGCGCGCTTCTTAAGGTGGACGGCGTAGAAGTCGGCACGACCCCGCGCATGATCTCAGTGGGCGCGGGTAAGCATTTGCTCAACTTCAGTAAAGAGGGGTTTGTCGCCGGTAATTTTCCACTCGAGATTAGCCGTGATGACGTATCCGGTGGAAGCGTGAGTTATGAACTCGGTGGACTGGCATTTGATTCGATCGAATTGCGCGACGGAAGCGTTCTGAATGGCGACCTGGTTTCGATCTCGGGCATGGATGTGGAAATTCGCGTCGGAGGCAGCCTCCAACACATCGACCGCAACAAGATTAAGCGGGTTATGCTCGTGGAGCGCCACGCCCCGGTGCCGGATATGCCGCCGGCAGTTGCACCTTGAAGCGCGCCGAATCGGTAATGTCGCCAGCGCCGCGCCAATTCGATGTCCTCGTTCTTGGCGCGGGCGCGGCAGGCCTTATGTGCGCCGCAACCGCCGGCCAGCGCGGCCGGCGCGTGGCGCTGCTTGAGCATGGCAGCCAGCCGGGCCGAAAAATCCTCATCTCCGGCGGCGGACGCTGCAACTTCACCAATCTGCATTGCACGCCGCAGAACTTTCTCTCCCAAAACCCGCACTTCGCCAAATCCGCGCTTGCGCTCTACCAGCCGCGCCATTTTCTTGAGCTGGTTGAACGCTACGGCATCGCCTGGCACGAGAAAACCCTCGGTCAGCTGTTTTGCGATGGCTCTTCACGCCAGATCCTCGACATGCTTCTGGCCGAGTGCGAAGCAGGGAAAGTCGAATTGGTGCTCAATGCGAGCTCCATCGCCGTCGAAAAACTGGCTGGTTCCGGCTTTCGCGTCACATGTTCGGCCGGAGAATTTGTGGCGGAAGCAATCGTCGTGGCAACAGGAGGGCTCTCCATCCCCAAACTCGGAGCCACGGGCCTTGGCTACGAGCTTGCCCGGCAATTCGGGTTACGCATCGTGGATCCGCGCCCGGCGCTGGTACCACTTGTGCTGGGCGGAGACGAAGCGGCCTGGACGCACCTGGCCGGCGTGGCAACCGAAGTGATTGCCTTCGCCAACCCAGCCCTATCCAAACACCCTCCAATCATGGGCGCGGAAACTGCACGGCGCGTGCGCAGTCTCAAGCCACAATCCTTTCGGGAAAAAATGCTCGTGACGCATCGTGGCTTGAGCGGCCCGGCAATTTTGCAGGCCTCGTCGTACTGGCGCCCGGGCGATGCCCTTGTTCTCGACTTGGCTCCCGACGCCCGCTCCCATTCCGGCGTGCTCGGCGAGCTGAAGCAGCCGCGCGCTCGGCGCGACGGCGCCGCTTTCCGGCAGGCTCTGCGCAACTTCCTTCCACAGCGATTGGCGGCATTTCTCGCGGAGACCGCAGCGCCGCAAGGCTGGAGCAATGCGGCCCTGGAGGCCTGTGAGCGGGAACTGCATGCCTTCAGATTTCACCCCGTGGGCACCGAGGGTTTTGACAAAGCTGAAGTCACCGCCGGCGGCGTCGACACCGCTGGTCTGCACGCCCGCACTCTCGAGGTGCGCACCGAGCCTGGTCTTTTTTTCATTGGCGAAGTAGTGGATGTAACCGGCTGGCTGGGCGGATTCAACTTCCAATGGGCCTGGGCCTCGGCCACTGCAGCAGGCCGGGCAGTCTAGTCACAGGTGACAATTATTTCATTGCTGCACCGGCGTTGGGGCAGGCGGATTTGCGGATTGCGGCGTCTGGCCCGCTTGCGGTGGCGTTGCGGGCGGCGCTCCCGCCTTTCTGGGAGGCGTTAAGACGAATCCCTTGCGAACCACAGCAAAGCCCACTTGCGGCAGCTCCGCCTGCAAAAGTTGATTCGCTGGCCCTGAAAAGAGATCGGTTTTGGCGCCCCCGATGGTAGCCACCAGGTGGTGAACCGTTACGGGCTTTCCGTCGAGGGTTCCCGCTTCATCGGCATAGGTGACAAGCTGAACAGGCTCGATCGCACCTGCCTGGGCGCCCGTTTGCTTGGGAATAATGGCCCACAGATCGCGGCTGTTCTGGGTGGCCGCCAGGGCCAGCAGCGTATCGAGAGCGCCTGGATCGAAGTCCGGCAAGAAGACCGCGGCCGGGTGCGAAGCCAACCGCAACGTCGAACTGCGCCCATTGGCCGAAACATTTAGCAGAAACTGCGCGTTGTCGCGCGTGGCCGTCAGGCTCACGGCGGTGTTGTTCACCGTCGCGCTCAGTTGCGCGTGATTCAGTTGATTCGCGGCGGTCAGTTCTTCGTCTTTCGAAATGGCGTAATTGAGCCCCTGCATCGAGACGTGGACGATCGAGGTGCTTTCAAAACCTTTCGCGGTCGGCCTGAACGTCACCGTCGCGTCGCCCACCTGTTTTCCATGCTGCGCCACGATGAAGCTGCCCGGCTGCGCGGCGGCCGATGCCTGAGCCAGGAACAATAAACCCGCAATCAAGGCAGCTGATCCACAAGAAGAAGCAATTTTCGACATGGATTCCCGCATCATCACCTGCCCGGTTAGACACGAAAACAGCGAAACAGTTGCAGACGCGCCTTTCCGCGACCAAGGCTTCAGAAATTGAAAAGGCCCCACTCCGCCCGGAAATTCTGCCGCGGAAGAGTGAGACCCAGTCTTTTCCTGACTACTGATCACCAACAACCGACCACTGATCCCTGACAACTGACCGACTACCCTTTCGCCACCTTGAAGCGCTTGTTTACTTCGTTCCAATTCACCACGTTCCACCAGGCAGCCAGGTAATCTGGACGGCGGTTCTGATACTTCAGGTAGTACGCGTGCTCCCAGACATCGTTGCCCAGGATCGGGTAGAGCCCATGTGTCAGCGGCGAATCCTGGTTGGCGGTTGTCAGCACCTTCAATTTGCCGCCGGCGAACACCAGCCATCCCCATCCGGAGCCAAACTGCTTGGCGGTGGTTTCATTGAAGGTCTTCTTGAAAGCTTCAAAGTCGCCGAAATCGGCGGTGATTTGCTCGGCAATGGGGCCCGTTGGTGCTCCACCCACGCCTTCAGTGCCTGCCTTCCCCATCAGGCTCCAGAAAGCCGTGTGGTTTGAGTGGCCGCCCCCATTATTGCGGACTGCGCCGCGAATATCTTCAGGAACGTCGGCGAGGCCGCGAATCAGGTCGTCTACCGACTTGGCGGCGAGGTCCGGATGGCTGGCGAGGGCCGCGTTCACGTTATTGATATACGCCTGGTGGTGCTTGTCGTGATGGAGCTTCATCGTCTCCGCATCAATGAACGGTTCAAGGGCTGCATAGTCGTAAGGTAGCGGTGGAAGTTCATAAGCCATAGGGGAATTCTCCTTCGTTAGCATTGTACTGTGGGGTCCCGGTTGATCGTGAAGGCAAAGGCGGAAAGGCTCGTTTGCAATGGAACCTTCACATCTAAGCCCACAGCGTCGTGATTGGATAAGGACTGGGCCGCCAAAGCCAAACCAGATACGACTCGATGGATGCGGATAACGACGCTCAGGTTGCGGGATACTTTTCGATCGCAAGGCAGTCAAGCCGGTCGATACCTCCAGGTGAGAAACTTTTGTCTCTGCCGGAACATCGCATAGGCTAGAACGTTTCGGCAGAAAATCTCGTCCTGCTTGAACCCCGACCGCCAATCCGAAAGGAGTGTCAGAACCATGAACGGACAGCCGTTATACCGTTGGCTCAATCAACAAGGCGAGGCCTTTGGCGCGCCCGGAATGGCGCCGCGCTGGACTTCGAGCGTGAAAGACGCCGTGTGTACCGCCTATGCGGCCTCCAGCCGTATCTGGTTCACCTGCTCGCACGGAATCCTGAACGAGTTCTACCACCCCACCGTCGACAAGGCCCAGGTGCGCGACATGGGCTTCCTCATCACCGATGGCGAGACATTCGTTCACGAAGAAAAGCGCGACCTGCAATCCACGTTTGAATACATCGATTCTGAAGCCCTGGGCGTGCGGTACATCAACCGCGACCCCGAGAATCGGTACACGCTGACCAAGGAGATCATCTGCGATCCGCATCACGCGGTTGTGTTGACGCATGTGCGCCTTGAGGCCGAAGCGAACCTGCTTCCGCGCCTCAAGGTCTATGCGCTGCTGGCGCCGCACCTCGATGTGGGCGGGGCTGGCAACACGGCGCGCGCCGTCGACATTGCCGGTCATAAGGTTCTTATGGCCTGGAAAAAAGAATGGTCGCTGGCCATGGCGGCCTATTGCGGCCCGACCAGCGCCGGCTTTTCCCGCGTGAGTTGCGGATTCGTCGGCTCCAGTGACGGATGGCACGATTTGATGGATAACTTCCTCATGGATTGGGAGTTTGGCTCCGCCACCAACGGAAACGTTGCCTTGCTCGGTGAACTGGATCTGCGAGTCCAGTCCGAATTAAATGATGAAGGCAGGCGCGTTGTCGAGTTCACCGTAGCCGTTGGAATTGGAGAGGGGAACCACACGGCTGCCCAGAAGACGATGAGTTCTTTGGCCACTCCGTTTGAAGAACACAAGAGCCGCTTTGTCGCCCAATGGCTGCGCGCCGCTAACCCCATGTGGCTCGCGGCCAAAGCGGGCGATGGCGGCAAACTGCTGGGTACCAGTCACAACGTACTTCTGGCACATGAAGACAAAACATTCTCCGGGGCCTTTGTGGCTTCGGCTTCCATCCCGTGGGGCCAGGTCAAGGGCGACGACGATCTGGGCGGCTACCACCTGGTTTGGACGCGCGATATGGTGCAGACCGCAACTGCGCTGCTGGCCTGTGGGCGAGCAGAAACGGCCCGTCGCGCGCTGGTATACCTCGCCTGCACGCAGCAGCCCGACGGAGGCTTTGCGCAGAATTTCTGGATCGATGGAACTCCTTATTGGGGCGGCGTTCAGCTCGACGAGGTTGCGTTTCCCATCATTCTGGCCTGGCGCCTGTGGAAGGCGAATGCCCTGGATGCGCTGCAGATCTTTCCCTTTGTCGAACGGGCCGCGGGGTTCCTCGTGCGCCATGCCCCCATCACCAACCAGGAGCGCTGGGAAGAAAATCCAGGCTATTCTCCTTCGACCCTTGCGGCAGTCATCGGCGGCCTGATCTGCGCGGCCGAGATTGCCCGCGCTCACGAGTCAGTGGAACTGGCTGTTTTTCTTGAGGAATTCTCTGACTGGATCGAGAAACACCTCGAAGACTGGACCGTGACCAACGAAGGCGTCCTGCACCGAGCCATCAAGCGCCATTACATGCGCGTTCGCCCGCCGGAAGTGGGAGAAGCCTATGCCTGCGAGAGCTGCGGCACTGAGACGATTCGCCTGCAGAATCGGCCTCCGGGTACACGCACTGAATTCGAAGCCCGCGAAATCATCGACGCAGGATTCCTCGAATTGGTGCGCTATGGCGTGCGCCCGGCCAACGATCCTCTCATCATCGATTCGCTCACCGTTGTGGATTCGGTTCTCAAGCGCGGTCTGCCGCAGGGGCCCGGCTGGCTGCGTTACAACTGGGACGGCTACGGACAGCGCCCCGATGGCGGTCCCTATCAGGGCTGGGGGCAGGGACGCGTCTGGCCGCTGCTGACCGGCGAACGCGCACACTATGAGCTGGCAGCCGGAAACGACATCAGTGAACTCATCAAGACGTATGAGCGCTTTGCCACCAAAGGGTTCATGCTGCCTGAGCAGGTTTGGGACGAACAGAACATGCCCGACGCCGGGATGTGGCTTGGAGATCCCGCCGGTTCAGCCGTGCCACTGGTATGGGCTCACGCGGAATACTTGAAACTCCTCCGCTCGGCGGTCGACGGCAAAGTCTTCGACCGCATCGACGCTGTTTTCGAGCGCTACAGCCAGCCCGCAGGGCGAAAGCAACTGCGCAGCGACCTTGAAATTTTCAGCTTCCGCCGGCCCATCCGGAAAATCGCGGCAGGCAACGTTCTGCGTATCCTCGATGAGAATCGATTTGAGTTGACCTGGACTGACGACGCCTGGCGCACCACCCACACCGCACCAGGCTGCAGCCTCGGATACGCGGGCTTCAGCGCGGAGATTGCATCCGAAGCCGAAGATGGCCAATTGGAATGGACCCTGCGCTGGCCCGAGCAGGACAGGTGGCTTGGATACAATGTGGTGGTGCAGGTGGAAAGCAAGGAGCAGGGAACATAGATACATTGAACTGGCCGAACACTTCCCCAGATCATTCCGCAGCCCGGCCGCTGAAATCAGGCATCCAACCGAAAGGATCGATACAAGTTATGACATCGAGCAACTCCTCATCAAGCGATCAATCGGCACTTGACCAGCTCTCCATCAACACACTTCGGTTGCTTGCCGTGGACGCCGTACAGAAGGCCAACAGCGGCCATCCGGGCGCCCCTTTGGGCTGCGCACCGATCGCTTACCTCCTGTATCACAAGTTGATGAAGCACAATCCCGGGCACTGGAAGTGGGCGGACCGCGATCGTTTTGTGCTCTCCAATGGGCACGCTTCGGCTTTGCTCTATTCCACCCTGTTTCTCTCCGGCTACCAGTTGTCACTCGACGATCTCAAGAGCTTCCGCCAGTGGGAGTCGAAAACTCCCGGCCATCCCGAGTACGGGGAGGCGGACGGAGTGGAAGTCACCACCGGACCGCTTGGCCAGGGAATCGCGATGTCGGTTGGCATGGCGATCGCCGAGCGGCATCTTGCCGCCATCTACAACAAACCCGGCTTCGAAATTGTGAACCACCATACCTACGCGTTGTGTGGAGACGGCGACCTGATGGAGGGCGTGAGCCACGAAGCCGCGGCGCTGGCCGGCACGTTGAAGTTGGGCAGGCTCATCTGGATCTACGATGACAACCTCATCTCGCTCGATGGGCCAACCGAACTAAGCTACAACGACGACGTTCTTGAGCGTTTCAAGGCGTACCACTGGCACACGCAGCGCGTGACCGACGGAAACGATCTAAAGGCCATTGAAGAGGCGATCGAAGCCGCGAAGCACGAGACGGAAAGGCCCTCCATCATCGCGGTCCGCACCATCATCGGTTACGGCAGCCCCAAAGCTGGCACCAACAAAGTTCACGGTGAAGCACTGGGCGCAGCGGACACGGCGGCCACCAAGAGGTTCTTTGGTTTCCCTGAGGACCAGAGCTTTTATGTTCCGGATGAAGCGCTGACCAACTGGCGTAAGGCGGTCGATCGCGGCGCGGAACTCGAAGCCCTCTGGAATAAGGAGTTTGCGCGCTATGCCGCCGCCAACCCCCAACTCGCCGCGGAGTTTGAGCGCACCCAGAAGGATGTACGCAAAGCCGGATGGGAGAAGGCAATCCCCAGCTTCCCCGCAGGCAAGCCCCAGGCGACCCGCAACGCCGGCGGGACGGTGATGAATGCCATCGCCGATGTGGTACCGGAACTGTTTGGGGGCGCGGCCGACCTCACCTCTTCGACCAAAACAATCTTCAAGCCCGGCGCCAGCTTCCATGTCGATCCAGCCGGGCGCAACGTCTTCTTCGGGGTGAGGGAGTTCGGCATGTGCGGCGCGGTGAATGGCATCGCGGCACACGGCGGCCTGATTCCCTTCGGTTCCACATTTTTCTGCTTCGCCGACTATTGCAAGCCGGCCATCCGCATCGCTGCTCTCATGAAGGTTCGTTCGCTCTTTGTGTTTACGCACGATTCCATCGGCCTTGGCGAGGATGGTCCAACCCATCAGCCGGTTGAACAGCTCACGATGTTGCGCGCGGTGCCGAACCTCACCGACTTCCGCCCCGCCGACGCCAACGAGACTGCAGCCGCGTGGCGCCTGGCGCTCGAACGCACGGGGCCGAGCTTCTTTGCGCTGAGCCGGCAAGATCTTCCGGTGATCGATCCAGCAACTGTCAATGTCTACGCGGGCGTGAGCAAGGGCGCGTACATCCTGCAGGATGCTGAGAATCCACAGGTGGCCCTCATCGGCACCGGTTCTGAGGTTTCGGTGGCGGTGGAAGCGGCAAAGCTGCTCGCCGCGGAGGGAATTCGCGCACGCGTCGTTAGCTTCCCAAGCTGGAAAATCTTTGAAGAACAATCGCCCGAATACAAGGCATCGGTCTTGACGTCCGGCGTGCCCAAACTGGCCGTTGAAGCCGGGGCGACCCTCGGCTGGTGGAAATATGTTGGGCTGGACGGCGACGTTGTCGGTATCGACCGCTTCGGCGCCTCTGCTCCCGGCAATGTCGTGCTCGCGAAACTTGGGTTCAGTCCGCAAAATGTTGCCGATCGTGCCAAAAGACTCGTGAAGAACTAGTACGTTTCAGAATCCCTCGGTGGGCAGGAACAAACTCACAGCGAATAGCTGAATTTGGAGTCGATCGTGAAGCTCGTCATCAGTGCCGATCATGCTGGTTTTCCTTTGAAGGAAGACGTGCGCGCCTACCTAGCCAAGGCCGGTCATGAGGTAGTCGACCTCGGCACGTACAAGCCCGACCCCCTGGACGATTACCCAGACTATGCTGAAAAAGTCGGACTCGCAATTCGACAGGGAGAAGCTCCACGCGGCATTTTGATCTGCGGCTCCGGTGTTGGGGTATGTGTGGCGGCAAACAAAATCCCCGGCATCCGCGCAGGCATGTGCCACGACACGTATTCCGCGCACCAGGGCGTCGAACACGACGATATGAACGTGATTGTGCTGGGCGCGCGCATTATTGGATCGTCATTGGCGTATGAGTGTGTCGACGCATTCATTCGGGCCAAGTTTATTTCCGGTGAAGAGCGCTTTGTGCGCCGATTCAAAAAAGTGATGGCAATCGAAGCAAAATATCAGTGTGGCGATGGCTCCGCAAACCCCGCATAGCATCAAAACAGGCTAAAAATCGGCGAAACGTGTGGGTGGTCCACCCGGTTCGCTTGTCATGTGGGTCCGCTTCATCAGGATTTCATCTCGTACCCCTAAAATGAGAGGCGCCGATGCTCCCCTTCGACGTGATTCTTTTCGATGTCGGCGGCGTTCTGCTGACCAATGGTTGGGACCACGCCGAACGCGCCGCCGCCGTGGCACACTTTCATCTGGATCGCGCAGCCTTCGAAGCGCGCCATGCGGCATCCAACGATGCATGGGAGCGCGACACAATTTCGTTGCAGCAATACCTCGATGCAACCGTTTTCGACCAGCCGCGCCCGTATTCTGCAGACGACTTCTTTGCGTTTATGCTGAGTCAGTCGAAAGCGCTTCCCGACAACGCTCTCGGAATCCTTGCCGAACTGGCTGCATCTCATCAATACTTGGTCGGCGCGCTCAACAACGAAGCCCGCGCGACCAACGATTATCGATTTGAAACGTTCGGTTTGCGCCGGTATTTGAAAATTGCGCTAAGCTCCTGTTACGTGGGACTGAGAAAGCCCGGCTTGCCGATTTATCGGCGCGCCCTCGATATCCTCGGCGGCCAGCCCAGCCGGATACTCTTCATCGACGATCGCGAAGAGAACGTCGCGGGCGCTGTGGAAGCGGGCATGACGGGAGTTCGTTTTACCGGCGCAGGGCCCTTGCGCGAGGAGCTTGGGCGTTTGGGAGTGATCTGAAATCGGAGGCAGCATGCAACTTGGAATGATCGGATTGGGTAGAATGGGCGGCAACATGGCGGAGCGGCTCCGTCTTGGCGGCCATCAGGTGGTCGGTTTTGACTTCAATGCCGACGCCGTAAAAAAACTCGCGGCCACCGGTAATCTCGGCGCGTCTTCGCTCCCCGACCTCGCGCAGAAACTGCAGGGACTAAAAGCAATCTGGATCATGGTGCCTCAGGGGAAACCAGTCGACGACACCATCGCCCAGCTTGAGCCGCATCTGAATCCCGGCGACATTCTCATCGACGGCGGTAACTCGAATTACAAAGACACCATGCGGCGTCACGACGAAATTGTGGATAAGCACTTCCACTTTGTCGACGTCGGCACGTCCGGCGGAATCTGGGGCCTCAAAGAGGGATACAGCATGATGATCGGCGGCGACGAAGATCCCGTCGAATATCTTCGGCCCATCTTCGAGACGCTCGCTCCCGCGCCCGACAAAGGTTGGGGACGTGTCGGTCCCGGGGGCTCCGGCCACTTCGTCAAAATGATTCACAACGGCATTGAATACGGCATGATGCAGGCCTTCGCCGAAGGTTTCACCATTATGGAGAAGAAGGAGGTATTCAATTTAGACCTGCATCAGATCTCCGAAATATGGCGATTCGGAAGCGTCGTGCGAAGCTGGCTGCTCGATCTCACGGCCGACGCGCTTGCCAAGAATCCCACTCTCGAGGGCCTCGAAGCGTTTGTCGAAGACTCCGGCGAAGGTCGCTGGACGGTGATCGAAGCCATCGATCTGAACGTCTCCGCGCCCATCATCACCGAATCGCTCATGCGCCGCATCCGTTCACGCGAGGAAAACAACTTCACCGACAGAATGTTGGCCATCATGCGCAACGCTTTTGGCGGCCACGCAGTGAAAAAGGACTGAGGCTTTCCCAAGTCGGCTCCGGACGCGCATTAAGCTGAATGAGTCGAAGCTGGCCACGAAGACACAATCAGTTGGAATTTGGGACGGGAGGCAGGAATGGCGACGATACAAATGAATGTGCGGCCAGAAGATCTCTCCAAGGTCGCGCGCGGAAAAGAAGCAGTCCCTGATCCCGGGATCTTGGTCATCTTCGGCGCATCCGGCGACCTCACCAAGCGCAAGCTTCTTCCGGCGTTGTTCCACTTGCAGCAAAACAACCTGCTGCCCGAAAAGTTTGCGATTGTCGGCGTAGCTCGTCGCCCCCTTGGCGACGAATTTGCCAAGGATATGCGCGACGGAATCGTTCAATTTGGTGGCGTTGAGTCATCCGATCCCAAGCTCGATGATTTCGTGAAGAAAATCAGCTATTTCCCGCTGAACTTCGACGATCCGGCGAGTTATGCGGGATTGAAAGCCGAGCTGGAACGAATTAGCAGCGAGAAGGGGATTGGCGGCGACCGGCTTTTCTATCTCGCCACGGCCCCTGAGTTCTTCTCCGGCATTGTCGAGAACCTGGGCTCGCAGGGCATGGCGCAACCGGAAAAAGGCAGAACGGCAGTCGTCATCGAAAAGCCTTTCGGTCACGATCTTGACTCGGCCCGCGAACTCAACCATCAGGTCAACGCCGTCTTTCACGAGAGCCAGGTCTTCCGCATCGACCACTACCTCGGCAAAGAGACNNTGCAGAACATTTTGGTCTTCCGCTTTGCCAACGGAATCTTTGAGCCCATCTGGAACCGGAATTACATCGACCACGTGCAAATCACCGCGGCGGAAACGTTGGGCGTCGAGGGGCGAGGACCTTTCTACGAGAAAGCCGGCGCGCTGCGCGATGTGGTGCAGAACCACATGATGGAGTTGCTGAGCTTTGTCACCATGGAACCGCCCGTGAGCTTTGAAGCCGAGAGCGTGCGGCGCGAGAAGCTGAAGGTATGGCAGGCGATTCCACCCATCCCCATCCTGAATACTGTGCGCGGACAATATGGCCCCGGTGTCGTCAATGGCCAGCGTGTGGTGGGCTATCGCGACGAAGAACGCGTCAATCCTGAATCGGGTACCGAGACTTACGCGGCCCTGCGCCTCGAGATTGAAAACTGGCGCTGGGCCGGTGTGCCCATCTATCTGCGCGCAGGCAAGCGTCTCAAGCAGCAGGCCACCGAAGTCAGCATCCAGTTCAAGCAGCCTCCGCTGCTCATCTTCAATCGCCTGCAATCGAGCGGCCCCTGCCAGGAGATTCAGCCCAATCTGCTTACCATTCGCATTCAACCCGATGAAGGCATCTCCCTGCGCTTCGGCGCCAAGGTTCCAACTTCATCCGACATGTCGGTTTGCCCGGTCATCATGGACTTTGACTATGAAGGCGCTTTCGGAAAGTCAAGCGCCAATGGCTACGAGCGGCTCTTGCTCGAGTCCATGCTTGGTGACCAAACCCTGTTTGCGCACCGCGACGGCGTGGAAACCACATGGGCCCTCTATACGCCTATCCTCGAAGCCTGGGCCGCGAAGAAGCCCGATGTGTTCCCCAATTATTTCGCCGGAAAATGGGGCCCCGAATGTGCCGACCGCTTGCTCGAGCGCAGCGGCCATACTTGGCGTAACGACCTGGGCCGCAGGAGCTGACGCGGAAGAAAACGCAAAAGGTCCGGAGTGCTATTCCCGCACTATCTTCACAAATATTCCGTCCGGTAGTTCGCCCTCAAGCAGATGCACAACCCCGCCCTTGACGTAGCCCTCAAGCACTTGCCGGGCCGGCTTCGCTGCCGGCGTTGCAATGGGCAGCGGCGTTTTTTCCAGCCGTCCATACGGCCGCGCCGCAGGCTGACTCCCCGGCCCGCTGCCCGGTTGATTTGGCCGCTTGCCCATCCCCTGGTCCATCGCTTCGTTGGCCAGCCGATCCGCTTCCTGGTTGCCACCGCGCAATGTGTGCCGCATCTCGAAACGCTCCAGCTTGCGCGATTGGTTCCGCGCCTGCTCATAGAGCGGCCGCAGCACCGGGCTTGCCACTTTGTACTTGCCCTGCATCTGCTTCACCATCAGCTCGGAGTCTGAAATGACGCGGAGCCGCTGCGTCCCTGTCTCGACGGCCCAGTTCAGTACCGCCAGCAGTCCTGAATACTCAGCATAATTGTTGGTCTGAATCCCAAGGAACTTGCTGAGGCGCGCGGCAATGCGGCCCTGCGGGTCTTCAATCACTGCGCCGTACCCGGACGGTCCCGGGTTGCCGCGCGAGCCGCCGTCGCAGTGCGCGACGAACCAGCCTTCACCCGGCGTGTCGGTGGAAGCAAATAAATTTCCTGTCATCGCTTTCCAGTTTACTTCGGCGCGCTCAAGTCCTAATCGACAAGCGCGTCCGCGATCCCCAGGTGCCGATCGAGCGCTTCGATTCCAAAATCCAGCTCTTCCTTGGTCACGATCAACGGCGGCGCAATGACGAAGTGGCTCACCCATGCCTGAATCGAAACTCCCTGAGCCATCATTTTTCCTGTGATCTGATCCACCAGCAGCGGCTAGCCTTCGACCTTGTCGCGCAAGGTGTTGAATGGCTGCTTGGCGGCGCGGTTTTTCACGAGATCAACAGCGAAGAAGAGTCCGAGGCCGCACACGTCGCCGACCGATGGATGCCGC
>PLTV01000342.1 GCA_003164635.1 Acidobacteriaceae bacterium | reverse complement strand
TGATCCGAACGAAAGCGGCCGGGAGATAACTTCCGGCCGTTTTTACTGCATTTCTCCGGCGCGGTCCACTCGCGGAAACCTTCTTCCCAGACAAATGCAATCCCGGCTGTTCTGATTGCGCCAGAGCAACCTATGCGGAAAAACGGTGTCTAATCCGTTGACACTCGCGTCGCACTCATCACGAGCACTTAATCGCAATCAATCCATGGAGGTCTTGATAAATGTACTCCCCTGTTCAAATGCCGCGTTTGCGGCATATTCCTACCCTTTTTGCCGCGGCATGTCTGGCGCTTGGATATGGCGTTGCACAAGGCCAGACCAGCAATTCTCTCGACAAATCGGATTCACCCAGTGTGGCCGCCGGCGAATCGAGCTCAAGCCAGCCGATTCTGACCGGTGTGGAGTACGGTGAAGCAGCTTTGCCTGCTGCGCCTGCCGCGGGTTCGCGAGCCGGCGGAGGCCAATACGACGCCGACACAAAGCATGGCGGAGGCGGCATGCTTCAACACCTCACCTTCGAGGCGGGCGGCGGTTTCAACGGACCGGTTGGCAACTCCTCAAGCGACATCACTTGGGGCGGGCAGTTTGGTCTTGGCGCTGGCTACCAGCTAACCAACCACGTAGCCGTCATGCTGGATTACCAGTACATCGACGACAAGCTGCCGGGTGCTGTGATTGCGGAAACGGGAGCTACGGGCGGTAATGCGCATATCTGGTCGTTGACGCTCAATCCGATCATCGACCTTATGCCCAGGCGCACGAATGACTTTTACGTCACCGGTGGCGGTGGCTTCTATCGCAAGGTGACCAACTTCACCGACCCGGAAGAGACGGATTATTGCGATTACTTCTATTGCGAGCCGGGATATACGAACGAAGTGGTGGGCCACTTTTCGAGCAATCAGGGTGGATGGAACGTTGGTGGTGGCTACCAGCATCGTCTCGGCGGAGCCATGAACGACGGCCGCATGAAGCTCTTCGCTGAAGTGAAATATCTCAACGTGATGACGCCTGCATCTTCAATCGCACCCAACGGTCTGGGCAAGGCAACGGTTGGCGCGGGAACCCAGTTGATTCCAGTGACCTTCGGCGTCCGCTGGTAAAGGCGATTCAGAACGCGTAACAACGCGAATCCCGGCCCAGGGTGGTGAGCCCGCCTGGCCGGGATTCATGCGAATGGGGAAATTTGCGGTCGACGATTCGATCCTGCGGTTACTTCACAGCCTGCCGAAAGACTCAAATCCCGAGCTCTGTAATCAGGGCATGACTTCAGTCGTGCCGATAAAGCCAACAAAATAAATGGGCTTTAGCCCCTGCCATTCTAAAGTCTTGCAATCAGGCCGTAAATTCAGCCCCCCCTCCTGTTTCACGCCGCGGCACGACAGGTTTGCATGCAATTTCGCTTCTTTAGCGCATAATCCCGTCATGTGAGCTTGCTGGAGAGAGAAGGGATCGGGGGCTTGTAGCCGTAACTCCTTATCTGTCTAGAATCTGCAAATAAGTCCCCTGGAATCTAGAATTTAGAAGGAGCGCCTCCTTCTATCTCTTTGATTCTAGGGAATTTCTTTACAGAAATACCCTTTTTTTTATTTTTTTATTTTTCAGACGTGACGAGCCGGCAAATCCAAAGAATCTTAATCGGAAACTGATCCAGTGCCCTAAAGAATTCCGAGGATGCGCAAGCGGAGCAGGCCGCCGGCGAGCACCCCGAAAGGCATAAGGACTATCAGGCATAACGCATACCAAACCGGCTGCTTGCCCTTGGCCTGAAGTGCGCTGAGGGCCGCCATGGCAAGCACCACAATGCCCAGGACAAGAACGTGAATTAGAGGATTGGCCGCGGAAGCCCACGCCGTGATGAAACCGCCCCCGGCCGCGGCGAGAAACGAATAGCCAAGATTGACGAAAGCGTAGGCAGGACGCGGCCTGCCTTCGCTCTGAACCCAGTCGGGCGCCACGCGAGCCAGCAGGGCGGTAACGATGACAACCGAAATCGCCATGGTGGCGAAGCCTGCCAGTAACGCAAGAAAAGCGTGAACGGTCACCATGGCCTGTTCTCTCGCTCGGGCTGTTCGCCCACTTCGCCGCGTTCGATTCGCTCCAGAAATGTGCGCGCAAGCTTTCTTTCGCCGGGGTGGCTTTCCCCGTGCATGGAACACAAATCGAGAAACTCGTCGCACAGTGCATTGCTTTGCTCCTGTTGTGCGAACAGGGATTGGAGGGCCATTGCGAGCTCCCGCAAACGCGCAGCTTCAGGCCAATCTTCGGCATCATCGGCGAGAAGCGATACATCGGAGAATAGGCCCTTGCGTCCGCGGGCACACTCATCGAGGCAGGCCATCAACTGATCGCAGAAAGCCTGTGCGAGCGCCTGNNTGGCCCTGCCAGACAGTCGATCCGCACCAGCATGTGCCTTCCGCCTGCAGACGCGCAATGGTGCGCAGAGTTTTCTCCGGGCTTCCGAACGAAACCAGCACTTGGTTGATGACCACGTCGTTCAGGATTTCATAGCCGGCAGACTTCAATCCCGCTGCAAAACGGCGGGCGTGGCTGCAGGTGCGCTCGACAATCGCGGCCATGCCTTCCCTGCCCAGCGATCGCAAACCGGCCCAAAGCTCAACGCCGCGGGCCCTTCGTGAAAGCTCTGGGCCGTAGTTCGATGGGTCGCGCTGCTCGGTATGGACAAGGTAGGCAGCCTGAATGGACATGGCCGCGCGCAAGGCTGCGGGTTCGCGGACAANNTGTCAGTTTGCGAAACTCGGGTGAGGCGGCAGCCCACAGGCCGAATGCTCCGTCGACATGGATCCATGCGCCGGCCGTGCGGGCAGCCGGACAGATTCCCGCGGCTGGATCGAAGGCGCCGGTGTTCACGTTTCCGGCCTGAAGGCAGAGAATTGTCATCGCGTCAAGATGCGGCAAGGCATCGGCACGCATGCGGCCCTGGCCATCGACCGGAATGCGGACGATGCGGCTTCGTCCCATGCCAAGCAGCCCGAGTGCCTTGATCACGGACTGATGAACCTCGCCGCCCACGACCACGGTGATGGACGGCGCGCCAAACAGACCGTCCGCCTCGACATCCCAGCCGGCGCGCGCGAGCAGTGTATGCCGCGCCGCGGCGAGGCCGGAAAAATTGGCCATGGTTGCCCCGGTGACCACGGCGCCGCCGGTTCCTTTCGGAAGGCTGAACAGTTCACGCACCCAATCGATCGCGGTCTCTTCAAGCTGAGCCGCCACGGGAGACTGAACATGATGCGCGGCATTCTGATCCCAGGCGCTCGCCAGCCACGAGGCAGCAAGAGCCGCGGGCAGGCAATCGCCGGTGACAAAGCCGAAAAAGCGGCCGTTGGTCTTGGCCATCGTGGTAGGAGAGCCGAATTCGTGGAGCAGGCGGAGCACGGCTTCAGCGTTCGTCGGCCCCGGAGGCAGTGGCCCTCGCAGTGCACTCAGGCTGAGAATTGCTTCCGCCGATGGCGCGACTGGCCGCGCGTCGACCGCTTCCAGATAGTCCATCGCGTCGCGAGCTGCCCGCTTCAAGAGGGCCGTCCGCGCGTTTGCGACCGATGTTGAATGCGATGTGCGGGGCGAATTGCGCAGCGAAGCGTGCGTGGAAGGCGGAGCCGAGGGGCCTGTCATAGATAGTGGTGAGTCTAGCATCGGGCACGCGTCTACTCGTCGCAGGCCAGCGGCGAGGTCTGTCCTGATTTGAGGCTCGCAACTATTTCTGAGACGCAGGCACCGTTCCATCGCTCCGCAAGAACTGGATGAACTCGATGGGTGCACCATCGCACACCACGAAAGCCACTAAAACCCCTTCTGAAGGGCTATTGGGCTCAATCAGGATCTCGTGACCCTTTAGCGCCTCGGCGAGATCATCCACCTCGAAGGCAACATGCGCTTTGGTCTTTACCAACTCCGGCAAAGCACAGTCGCTCTCGTAGCGCATCCACT
>PLTV01000369.1:1580-10938 GCA_003164635.1 Acidobacteriaceae bacterium | reverse complement strand
CGGAAAACTTGCGGCTATTCAAATCTCCGTAACATTCGGCATAGAGAATGAACGACGGCAGCCTTTCTAAAGAGGGAGATCTGAATTGAAGAAGACGTTGATTGTGGTTGGTTTGTTGGCTTTTGCCGGGATCGGGGTGCAGGCTCAGAAGCTGACAGGAGCCGGCGCGACCTTCCCGTATCCGATTTATTCCAAGTGGTTTAGCGAGTATGCCGGGGCGCACCCCGGGGTTGAGATCAACTATCAGTCGATCGGTTCGGGTGGCGGCATACGGCAGGTGACGTCGGGGCTGGTGGACTTTGGCGCGTCGGATATGCCGATGAGCGACGACGCGTTGGCCTCGTCGAAGGTGAAGCTTGTACATATTCCCACGGTGCTGGGTGCCGTGGTGCCGATTTATAACGTTCCTGGCGCGAGCAATGTGCGGTTCAGCGGCGACGTGCTTGCCCAGATCTATCTGGGCAAAATTGGCATGTGGAACGACGCCCGCATTGTGAAGGATAATCCCGGGGTGACTCTGCCGGCGCAGAAGATCATAGTCGTGCATCGCTCGGATGGGAGCGGGACAAGCTTTATCTGGACTGATTATCTGAGCAAGGTCAACAAGGACTGGGAAAACGGGCCTGGGAAGGGCACCTCTCCGGCATGGCCGGTGGGGGTGGGCGGCAAGGGCAACGAGGGGGTTGCGGGATTTGTGCGGCAACTGCCGGGGTCCATTGGGTACGTCGAATTGATTTACGCGCTGCAGAACAAGATAGCGTTTGGCGCAGTGCAAAATGCGGCGGGATCGTGGGTGACGGCTTCGATTGACGGCGTGACGGAAGCGGCGGCCAGCGTGAAGCAGATGCCCGCGGACTATCGTGTGTCGATCACGAATGCGCCAGGCAAAGATGCTTATCCGATTTCGAGCTTCACCTATTTGCTGGTTCCTACGCATCCGGGGAACGCGGCCAATGAGAAGGTGATCAAGGATCTGCTGAGCTGGATCGTTAAATCGGGCGAGGGCGAGGCGCAGAGTCTTTCGTATGCGCCGCTGCCGAGCGCGCTTGCTGAAAAAGTATTGAAGACGGTTTACGAACTTCCATAGATTGGTTTGGAATGGGAAGAAGGGGGTCTGGCTTCGGCCGGCCCCTTTTCGTTTGGGATCGATGAGAACGAGGAGTGCGGGCCGCCCTGGGGGCATTTCGCAAGGCAAAACCGAATCAGCGGCCGAGGTTTTGTGCGATCAGGCGATCGACGAGGGGCGTGAGTTGTTCGCCGGTTTTGGGCAGGACGAAGGCGTTTGCGGCGGAGTCCCAGTCGAGTTTGAAGCTGGTGGAGAGCGCTGAGATCCAGATTTGCCGGACGGGCGTATTGGGCGTGATGACGAACTTGCCCGGCGGGTCTTCGAAGAGCACGTTGAGCACGCCGTTCTGGGCTTCGACCTCAAACCCGGCAAGGTCATCTTCTTCAAGGGCAATCAGGTGCTGCAACAACGAATCGAGAGCGCTTTCGGCTAGTTTGCGGAATTGGAGCTCGTCCACCATGGAGTTAGTTTACCAAGGGGGCAGAGAGGTGCGGAGCCCGTTCTTGAGGGGGCGGTGGCTGTCTCGGATTTGGACACAAGTGATGAATAAACTTAAGTTTTTTGCGCTGTGGCCGATGTGTTGAAAGAGGGGAAGGTTCTTCGGCGAGGAGGATTTATGGGGATATCGCCCATTTCCAATCTGAACCAGCTTCCGCCTTCGCGCAGCGTGGAGGGAAAGCTGGAGCCGCTGCCGATGGAGCGGATCGATCACACGGCGAGGAGCGACGACGAGGACTATTCTCCCAGCGGGGGAAGGACGGCGCGCGGTTCCGAAGACGACTCCGCTGAAGAAAATGAGGAGTTAGAGGCCGAGGTAGAGGCCGGAACGACAGGGCGGGAGCAGCATGTGGGGGTGAGCTTTTTTGCGTGACTGCCGTGCTTTCCCCTGCTTCCTGCCATGAAGCTGCAAGAAGCAGGGGCGCTCAAAGAGATGCGATTCCGGATGAAGAACGTGAACGGAGTGCCACGCAGGCTTGCTATATTCGGCTTGTTCCGATAATTTACTAACTAGTTAGTTAAATGACACCCAGAAGCTCTTTGCATAAACGAATCGATCCGATTGGATCCGATCAAGCTGAGGATGCGCGTACGCGGATTCTGGAAGCGGCTTTGCGCGAGTTCAGCGCCAATGGTTTGGCCGGCGCGCGCACGGAGCGCATTGCGGAGGGTGCCGGGGTCAACAAGGCGCTGCTTTACTACTACTTCCGCAGCAAGGATGCGCTTTATGCGGCGGCCCTGGAAGCTGTCTCTTCCCGGCTTGTCGAGATTGGNNGTGTTTCAGAACCTGATGCAGCAGGAGATGATTCGCCTGCGCGAGGGCAAGATGAATGCGGAGAATCCGTTGGTGGAGAAGTTGTTCAAGCCGATGGGGGAGAAGATGCTTGCGGTGGTGAAGGAAGGGATTCGCGAAGGGGAGCTGATTGAGGCGGAGAGCACGCAGGTGACGTACGCTGCGTTGGGGGCGAACGTTTTTTATTTTTTATCGGCGCCCTTGATGCAATTGATTGGCGGCGCAGACCCACTGGCGGCCAATTCGCTCGCATTCCGACGCGTGGCCGCAATTGAATTCCTGGGGCAAGCCATCTTTACCGACCGCAAGCACGGGAAACGCGTGGCGGCGCGGGTTCTGGCCGAGACACCCATGCCTGAAGCCGCGGCCATAGGCGCATATGGTGGGCCTGAAAAAGCCGTCGCCGGAAGCAAAGCAACAATATAGAAACGCAGAGACCGTCTGAATTGGGAGTGAGGCGCAAGTGAACGCACGAAACAGAGTTTTTCTCATTCTGGGATTGCTTACAATCGGATCGCTGATCTGGTACCTTGTGACCGCTAAGCAGAGCAGCGATCTGCAACTTATCGGCACGGTCGATGCGAATGAGGTGGTGGTCAGCTCCAAGATTCCGGGGCGGATTCAGTCGCTTTTGGTGGACGAGGGCCAGGAGGTGAAGGCGGGGCAGCTTATCGCCGTTATCGAGAGCGAAGACCTGCAGGCTGCGCGCAAGGCTGCCGAGGCAACAGCGCAGAGCCAGAAGTACAAGCTGGGCGAGACGCTCGAGAGCGAGCGCCAGACACGCGGCGAGACCGGCAGCGCGACAATCAACGCGCGGGCGATGGTGGAGAGTGCGAAGGCGGCGTTGGCGCAGGCTGAGGCAAACTTAGCGCATCAGCAGGCCGACACAACGCGCACTGTGGCGCTGGCGCAGCAGGGAATTATGAGCGACCAGGCCAAGGATGACGCTACGACGAGTTTGAATGCGTCGCAGGCGGCTGTCGACGCGGCGCAAGAAAATCTGCACGCAGCGGAAGCTTCTCTACGACAGGCGCAGGCGCATGAACTGCTGACGAATGTTGCCGCACGAACCGTGGACGAGACACGGGATGCGGCGGCCAATGCGCGGGCGCTGGCCGAGCAGGCAAATGTTGAGGTTGGCTATTCGAAGGTGTTCGCCCCTGTGAGCGGCAAAGTAAACGTACGTGCGGCGCGCGAGGGGGAAGTTGTAGGTGCGGGGTCGGCAATTGTGACCATCATGGACCTGACGCAGACATGGATTTATGCGCCATTGCCCGAGACACAGGCCGATGCGGTGCAGGTGGGCGATTCACTGAATGTCGTGATGCCCTCGGGAGCGAAGCTGCAGGGGAAAGTGATCAACAAAGCAGCCGAAGCTGATTTTGCGACGCAGCGCGACGTGAGCAGCCGCAAGCGGGACATCAAGACGATTCAGTTGAAGCTGTTGATCGATAATGCCGGAGAGCGCTTTGTCCCCGGCATGACCGCCGAGGTGTACATTTCGAAAGCCAAACTGGTGAAGCCATGAAGGCCGGTTCTCTGGACCCGGTTGCCAAGGCGTCCATTGCGCCGCCAGCGATCGAAGTGCAGAACATTGTGAAACGCTACGGGGCCTTTGAGGCGGTGAAGGGCGTGAGTTTTTCTGTCGCCGACGGCGAGATTTTTGGCCTGCTGGGGCCAAACGGCGCGGGCAAGAGCACACTGATCCGGATGATGACGACCCTTGTTCCCCTTACCAGCGGATCGGCGATTATTTCGGGCCATAATGTGGTGAAGGAGCCGGATGCAGTGCGCCGCATGATTGGCGTGATTCCGCAGGCACTGACTTCCGATCCAGATCTCACGGTGGGAGAGAACCTGAGCATCTATGCCAAACTTTATGGCGTGCCGAAGGTTGAGCGCGAAAAGAACATCGCCGAGGTCCTTGAGGCTGTCGACCTTGTGAAATGGCGTGAAGCACAGGTGAAGACGCTTTCGGGCGGCATGCGGCGGCGCGTGGAGATTGCGCGCGGGCTGGTTCACAATCCGAAGATATTCTTTCTCGATGAACCGACCACGGGTCTGGATCCGGTTTCGCGCATCGCGGTGTGGGAGATGCTCGATAACCTGAGAAAGACACGGCAGCTGACTATGCTGCTGACAACGCATTACATGGAGGAAGCAGACAAGCTGTGCGATCGGATTGCGATTGTGGACCATGGCAACCTTGTGGCGCTTGGCACGCCGGTGGAGTTGAAGCGCGGGGTCCCGGGCGCGAATGTTGTTGAAGTCCACTTCGATCGAGAAACGGCAGAATGGAAGTCGCGGCTCGAGGCGCTGGACGGTGTGACGAATGTGCAGGCTGAATCGGCGGGATTTTATCGCGTGCTTACGTCTTCAGGATCGAAGACCACGATGCAGTTGGTGGAGTTGGCCGCATCGTTGGGTGAGACACTCACGTCGTTAAGCGTGCAGAACACGACGCTCGACGACGTTTTTGTGCATTACACGGGAAGACAATTGCGCGACGAACAGGTGAAGCCTGCGGCCTTTACCATGCCGCCGCGACCGGGAGACAGACAATGAACCGCATGATGGCCATCATCGAGCGCGAGATGCGCAAGTTNNATGATCATGTCGCTGATGATGCCGATTCTGCAATTGCTGATCATGGGCAATGCATTCGGCGGGAAAATTGTGGGCGCGCGGGTCGCAGTTGTGGACTACGATCGCGGCCCCGAGGCGATAAAGATTCGCGAGGGATTCGACGCGATTGCTGTGAACATCAAGACGTTCACGACGGTCGAGTACAAGGACGAGAACAAGGCGCGGGAAGACGTACGGACGGGAAAGATCGATGGCGCGGTGATCATCCCGGTGCAGTACTCGCGGCGCGTTGCGGCACAGGATGCTCCGCAGCTTGGTTTCGTCGTGGATAACTCCGACCTGTTTACTTCAAGCACGCTGGAGTCGGAGATGCAGTTGCTCGTAAATGCGTTGACGGCACCGGTCATTCAGCCGAGGCTGGCAAACTCCATCGCGCTCGAGATCGTGGAGCTTTATCCGTATGTGGACTACATGAAGTTTCTGCTGCCTGCATGCATCGCGCTGGCGATGTATATCTCGGTGATGATCGGCGGAGGCATGCTGTATATCGACGATAAGGCGCGCGGCGTGCACGAAGGGTACCTGGTCACGCCGATTACGCGGCTCGAACTTGTGTTTGGCATGAATATCGCGGGGGCCATCAAGGCTGTGCTGTCGGGCATTTGCCTCACAGTGATTGGATCGCTGATGGCCGGGCTTGGGGTGATCTTCAATCCGATGGCCGACCTCGAAATCGTTTGCCTCATCATCGTTACTTCGATGGCCTTCAACGGCATGATGTTCCTGATGATGGTGCGCGTCGACGACCCGCTGGTTCCGCGCGCGATGTTCGGGGTGCTCAACCTGCTGCTGTTCTATCCTTCAGGCGCCATGTATCCGATCGCCGCGTTTCCCAAGTGGCTGCGAGCGCTGTCGGTGATCGACCCGTTTACTTACTGCGTTCACGGGTTCAAGGCGGTGTTGCTCAAAGACGGAGGGTTCGTCGCTATTCGGTTCGATCTGTTGTTTCTATTCGTGTTTGGCATAGGAACGCTACTGGCCGCGACTCCGCTCTTCAAGCGCACACTTTGATAAAAAGACGATTGACCGACTGAATCTTCGCCCGTAGCCTTGTTCCGAGAGACTCACAACACAAGTTCATTTTGGAACATCGGCAACCCCATACCGGGAGGGGGACGTCCTTGATGAAATCGCTGCCGGCGACAATGCCGCTGCAAACTGCCATGGTGAAGACGTTCTGGACGAGCGTCGTCGGCCCGCCTTGGCTGATTGCGCTGGTTGTGTATGCGGCGGTAGTGATCGTTCGCTTCGCTGCTTTCCTCAGCCCGTACTCGTTGCAGGAGCTTTTCTTTTTGCAGACGCTCGCTCTGTGGGCGCTGCCGTTTGTGGTGCTGACAGCGGAAGGCCGCCGCCAGATAGGCCTTATGGCCAAAGCGAGTTCGCCTTTGGCAGTTCTTCTCAGCGTGTTGGCCGGTGTCGCATGTGCACTCGTTTTCTTTGGCCTGGGAATGGTTATTTACGGAAACTCGCCGGATAACTGGTGCATGAGCATTCGCACTTATCTGCACCTGGACGAGATGCGTGGCCTGATGTCCGCGCCGAGCCTTTTCGCGCTGTATGCGCTGCCGGCGATCTTCCTCAATCCGATTGGGGAAGAGATTCTGTTTCGAGGATTCATTCAGGAGTCGTTCGGACGACGCTTTAGCCCGACCGTTGGTGTCGTGGTGAACGTTTTTCTGTTCGGCATGGCGTATCTCTACCTGCACGGAATCTGGCGCGATGCGGCGGGCTTTCATTTGCGCCTGGGGTCGGCGTCGCTGGCTGTTTTTCTGATGGCTTGCATCGGGAGCGTTTTCACGCTGTGCCGGAAAATGTCGGGTTCATTGTGGACGGCGATGGCGGCGCATGCGGCATTCAATTTGACGTTACTGGGCTCGGCAATTCACCAATTCACGGGGTGATTTCATGTGCGTCGTTTAAAGCGTCCAGCAAGGGTAAAAATGAGCTGAAGTGCCTGTAAAATCAGGCAAAAAGATTTCCACCAAACGCCGTTAATTTCCACAGAATTTTCTATCTTGAATCCATTGACATCGCGAATTCAAAAGGCGCATAGTTACTTTCATTCCGGGTTGCTAGGCAGACCTGAAAAGCTTCATTCGTGAAGATTGACTAAGGAAAGCCGGAAGGTCCCAGCGCGGAGCAGTAAGTGTTGACGGCGGAGCAATCCGCAGTCAACACAGGGCACAGGGTAAAGAATGCAGAGCAATCTGTAAGCGGAACTAAGTGCCAAGTGTCGAACACGAAGTAATTCGAGTTCGGTGCGGAGCGATAAGTAGCGGGTCCGGAGCTACGGACTCGAGACAAAGCTCGAAGGGTTGAGAGTGGAGGCATCCACAATCAACGCAGGGCGCACAGAGAAGTGAGCGGAGATATCCGCACGCGGAACGAGGCGCCAAGTGTCGAGTCTGGAGGAATCCAGAACCGGTGCGGAGCTTGGGTGTCGAGCGCAGAGCAATCTGCAACCGGCACCGCGGATGCAAAGTGTCTGCGTACGGAGCGATCCGTAGACCGTCACGGAGCGTCAAGCGCCAACATTGGAGCAATCCAAGAGCGGCGCGGGGTGCAACAAGTCGAGCGCGGAGCAATCTGCGAGCGGCAAGAAGCGCAAAGTATCGGCGAGGGAGCAATCCTGAGCCGGGACGAAGCTCTTAAGTGTTGAACACGGAGCAATCTGTGATCAACACGAACGTAGAGTGCGGAGCGTGGAGCAATCCACAAACTGCGCAAAGCGTGAAGTGCCAGGGGCCGAGTCAAATCGGTGGCTGGTGCAGGGCGATGGAAGTTGAATGTGGAGCAATCTGCAGGCGGCGAAAAGAGCCAAGTGTCAAGCACAGAGTAATCTGTGACTGGTGCAACCGCAAGGCGCGGGGCCGGCAACTCGGGACGTGATTGGTCGAAAGGCCACAAGGCGCACCTAGTGATAGGTGCGCCTTGTCATTTTTGTGCGAGTTTGCGGATTTCTTCTTGCAGACCGGATAAGTGAGTGTTGCAGAGATATCGAATGCGACTTACATCGCTGGTTAGTGGCGGGCCGCGAAGACAACGTTGATGCAGGCGCGGCGACGACCCACTCGGGCACCGTTTGTACGGAGCTCCGAATGCTTTGATGATTAGCTGACCCCCGCTGAAGCGCGGGGCCAGCTATTGCGTTTTCGGCGCGTTGGACCGGCTGTTCGATAAGGAGTGGCCAAGGCACGTTGGACGAGCTGTCCAACTGGGATTGGAGTCAGGTTGGAGGGACTGGCCGTCAGACAAGCGTCTTTCAGAGCCCCTTTCATGAGCCCGCGATCATCAGGACTCCGGTTATGCTGAGGGTTGTGATGGGCTACCTTCGCGGCTCATAACGCATGGCCACTGCTCCGGAGGCAAACTCCTTGCGGCTGACGAGCCTTAAGTCGACGTGCTTTGATAGCCCCGCGAACAACGTGGGGCCGTGGCCCGCGATTCTGGGACACACCATGAACTCGTACTCATCGATTAATCCCAGTTCCGCCAGCGCGAGCGGGAGCTTTACGCCCGCGACGAACAGTCCTTTGCCCGACTGCTGCTTGAGATCCAGAACGGCCGTCCGCAAATCTCCGCGCACGAGCTCCGCATTCCAATCGACCCGGTCGAGGGTGCTCGACACGACGTATTTCTTTGCCGCGTCGATGGTTCGGGCGAAGGGTTCCATCCATTCGGGCCTGACTCCCGCCTGCGCCGGCGGCCGCCACCCTTCCTCCATCATCTGGTAAATCACTCGGCCAAAGAGGAGGGCATCAGCCTGTTTGAGGTTTTCGGTGGCATGGCGATGCTGGTCTTCGTCCGGGATAATTGCCCGATGATCGCAGCAGCCGTCCAAAGTGACGTTGATGGAATAGCGAAGGGGTCGCATTACGGAATAATACCGCGGACCGGGAATCTGCAGGCTGGGATTGTGCTGTGGGTGAGTCATCGAAGGTTCAGGCATGGTTCCTTTGGCCCGGCGAGCCTTCCCACGACGCGAGGGCAAAGCCTACAATGGGGTAAGAACCTTATCCACCGAGGAAATGCATGCCGCTGTCTGGAGAAGCTATCCGCTTGATGAACTACATTGATGACGTTGCCGTGACGCTTCGTCGGATTCTGGCCCTTGTACCGACGCTCACCGCGGAAGAACGCGCACGAGTGTCGGAGCATCTAACGCAGGCGACTCCTAACGCAGTCGATGTGGCGAAGGCCCTTGACGCCAAGTAAGCCGGACCTTGCCTGAAACGGTTGCCATTATCGGAGCGGGACCGCTGGGGCGACGCCTTGCCCTGGCGGCTGCCCGGGGCGGATTTGCCGTGCGGCTCGAGGATGTGATGCCGCACAATCTGCATCACGCGCAGGAGTGG
>PLTV01000369.1:0-1564 GCA_003164635.1 Acidobacteriaceae bacterium | reverse complement strand
GACCGCATGTCTCCACCACGCACGGTTTTGGCAACGCCGACCACGCGGATGTCCATCGCGGACCTGGCCAGTTGTACCTACCGACCGGAGAAATGCGTAGCGATTGCGCACGAGGCCGCCACGCTTGGGGAAGAGGTGAGCGGTGAGGTTCGGCTTCTGACGACAAGCAGGACAAGCGCGGAGACGGTGTTGCTTCTCAGGCGATTCTGGAGCCGGCTCGGATTCAGCCCGGTTTTCGCGACCGATGCTTCGGAGACGGCGGCGCTTCGTTCTTGACCGACCATCAAAAAACTGCGATCCCGTATTGACGATCCACTCCAATTCGAGCGCGCTCGGCGATTTGTTGAAATCGGTGTTTGGTTTTGACGGGTTCCGCGCGAACCAGCGGGAAGTGTGCGAAGCGGCGGTGGCCGGACACGACCTATTGCTGGTGATGCCGACCGGGGCGGGGAAGAGCCTCTGTTACCAGTTACCGGCTATTGCGCGCGGAGGGACGGCGCTGGTGATCAGTCCGCTGATTGCGCTGATGGAAGATCAGGCCGCGAAGCTCACGGGAATGGGACTGCGCGTGGCTCGGATTCACTCTGGCCTGGAGCGCAGCGTTGCGCGCCAGGCTTGCGTCGATTATCTGCAAGGGAGCTTGCAATTCCTCTTTATTGCCCCCGAGCGACTGCGCGTGCCTGGGTTCCCGGAGATGCTGCGCAAGGGCAAGCTGGCACTGATCGCAATTGATGAGGCGCATTGCATTTCGCAATGGGGTCACGATTTTCGACCGGATTACCGGATGCTTGGGCAGTATCTGCCGGCGCTTCGGGATGCGGGCTCTGAAGCGCCTGTGCTGGCGATGACGGCTACGGCAACGCCGAGCGTGCAAGCGGATATTGTGGCGCAGCTGGGGATGATCGAGCCGGCGCTCTTCATTCACGGCTTTCGGCGCGACAACCTTGCCATTGAAGTGGTGGAACTCGCGACGCCGCAGCGAGGGGCGGCAATAGCGCGACTGCTGGCAAAGCCGGAGCGCAGGCCTGCGATTGTGTATGCGACGTCAAGGAAGCAGGCGGAGGTGCTGGCCGGAGAGCTATCGCAGAGCCAGCCAGGAAATGTGCACCTGGGCCGAGGCATTTCGGCCGCACCTTATCATGCGGGCCTCGATGCGGAGAAGCGGGACCGGGTGCAGACGGCGTTTCAGGCCGGATCGCTGGATGTCGTAGTGGCGACGATCGCCTTCGGCATGGGCATCGACAAAGCGGATATCCGCACGGTGATTCATGCGGGCTTGCCGGCTACGCTCGAGGGGTTTTACCAGGAGATTGGGCGAGCTGGCCGCGATGGCGCGATGAGCCGCACGTTTCTGATGCACAGCTACGCGGATCAGCGTACGCACGACTTTTTTCTGAATCGCGATTACCCTCCGATTGAACATTTGTCGGAGGTATTTCGTGTTGTTGATGACCAACCTCGCGACGTGGAGGAACTGCGCGAGAGGGCGAAGCTTAGCGACGAGGAGTTTGATCGAGCGCTCGAGAAACTCGAGATTCACGGTGGAGCGCGCGTGGACTTTGGA
>PLTV01000200.1 GCA_003164635.1 Acidobacteriaceae bacterium | reverse complement strand
TACGACGCGAAAAACCATTCGCTCGTGCTGTTCGATCGCGGCGATGAAATCGTGGTGCAGGCCGGGCCGGAGGGCATTCGTTTCCTTCTTGTCTCGGGCAAGCCGCTGGAAGAGCCGGTAGCATGGTACGGCCCGATCGTAATGAACACGCAGGCCGAGTTGCAGCAGGCGATGAGCGAGCTGCAGACGGGCAAGTTCATCAAGCACCGGTGAAGCCGGAACAGGAAGTCGCAGCGCGGAGCTCTCGGGCTTCGCGTTTCTTTTTTTCATCTTCTTTGCGTGATCTAATGGGCGCATGCTGCAACGCCTGATCCCGAAAATCTTTTACAACGAACTAAGCGAAGGGCTCGACCTCTTTGTCGATACCCTTGGGTTCAAGGTCGTGCACAACGATGGCACGCTCGCGGTCGTGGAGCGCGACGGCGCGAAAGCGTACATCGTCGCCAGTCCCGAATACGCCGCGAAGGACCGGCCTGAGATCGCGATTGAAACCGACACCATCTTCGAGGTGTACGACGAGATCAAGGCGCGCCGGCCGGAGATGTTGCACCCCAATGGCAACGTGGTAACCAAGCGGCCCTGGGGCGCGCTGGAGTTCGCCGTCTTAGATAGGTCGACCGTCTGCGTCGTTTTCCGGCAGTGGTGAGCGGAACACGTTACGATTGAACGAATCTTCCCCCGCATTGGAGAAACCTCTATGTCCAGGCGCCTTTCTGGATTGCTCTTCGCAGCTCTCGTTCCCTTTCCCGCTTTCGGCATAGCCCAGAATCTGGATGCGGACTATGCCGCACGGGTGAAGGAATGGACGACCAAGCCTGAATTTCTAAGCCCGCTCATCGATCATCTTTCTGCGGGTGGGAGTGTACCCTCCCCGAAAGATGTGCTTGGTCATCACATTGGCGCGCCGAAAGAGCTCACCTACTACGCCGATGTCCTTCGCTACTACGACACGCTGGCGGCGCACTCGGGCCGCGTGAAGGTGATGCGGATCGGCAAAACGGAGGAAGGGCGCGACTCGGTGATTGTGTTCGTTGCCTCCGAAGACTCCATTACTCATCTTGAGGAGAATCGCAAGAATCTCGCGCGCCTCGCCGACCCGCGCGGCCTGAGCGATGCCGATGCGCAGACGCTGATCGCCAACACCAAGCCGATCTATACGCTCTCCGGAGGGCTTCACAGCGCGGAGCTGGGGCCGCCGGAGATGCTGATGGAACTCGCGTACCGGCTCGTGACCGAAGATTCGCCGCTTGCTGACTCGATTCGATCGAATGTCATTGTGGCGATCATGCCCGTGGCCGATCCCGATGGACGCGACCGGTCCATTGACTGGTACTTTGCCCACAACATTGACGTGACTGATTACGAAAAGATGTCGGGCGTGCCGTACTGGGGAAAGTACACCAAGCACGATGACAATCGCGACATTAATTATGCCGGCATGGCCAATCAGAACTTCCTGCGCTGGTATCTCGACTGGCATTCGCCCATCATGCACGATCTGCATGAGTCGGTGCCGTTTCTCTACATCTACAGCGGCCAGGCGCCGCAGAACCCGCTGTACGATCCAATCGTCTACAGTGAACTCCCTCTGCTTGCCAACTGGGATATGACCCAGTTGACCCGCTATGGCATGCCCGGTGTGTGGACACATGCGTATGTGGACGCGTGGTCGCCGGGCTACGTGGCCGAAATGGCCACCAACCACAACGGACTGATGCGCTTCTACGAGATTATGGGCAACGCCGGCGCGACCACGATGGAGCGTACCATTCATCAATCCAACCCCGCGATTCACGGCGGCGGCGAAGGCGGGATGCTCGGCGACATCACCAAGCGCCAGTGGTACCGCCCCAATCCGCCCTATCAGCATGTCTTGTGGTCGATGCGCGATAACACAAACTACGCGGAGAGCGGTGTGCTTTCCTCGCTGCAATTTGTTGCCGCATTTCCGAGAGTCGTGCTGCAGGACTTTTACGTAAAGACGCTCCACGCCTTGAACGCGGGCACCAAAGAAGAACCGTACGGCTTCGTGATCCCTGCCGACCAGGAAGATCTCACGCGCGTGGCCTTCGCTATCCACATCCTGCGCATGCAGGGCATTGAAGTTGGCCGCGCAAAAGATGCCATTGAACTCAAGGATGGCAATTATCCCGCGGGCTCGTTCCTTGTGAAGACCAATCAACCCTATGGTCCTCTCGCAAAAACTCTGCTGGGCAAACAGACGGATCCGGATCCGGACCTGAAGACCTACGACGACAGCGCCTGGACCATGAGCCTGATGACCAACACGACGATCACGCCAATCAAGGACATCGCGGTGCAGTCGGTTGCGGTGGATCCCGTTGACGAGTTCACGCCCCAAGGAACGTTGAAGGAGGTTCCCGCTGCTGCGGTCTATGCCGTTGCCGATCACGGCTCTCCAAACATGGTGACGCTCCGTTATGGTCTCAAAGATGTTTCGATAAAAATTGCAGAAAGGGCGTTCAAGGCAAATGGCTCGAGCTTTGCCGCGGGAACCTTTCTCGTTTCAGGATCGGCTGCGTCGACTCTGAAGCCTCTTGCCGCCAGGCTGGGTCTGGATGTTGTGGGCCTGGCCGCATCCCCGCTGGTCGCCACGCATGACGCAGGCTTGCCGCGCGTCGCAATGTTCAGCACCTGGGGCGATACGCAGGATGTGGGCTGGGTCCGCTACACGTTCGATCAGTACAAAGTTCCGTATGACCTGATCTTCAAAGAACGCGTTGTGCAGGGCGATCTCGCAAAAGATTACGACCTGATCTTGATTCCGAGCCAGCGATCCTCGAAGTCGCTGGTATTCGACATCCCGAAAGCGGACAAGCCGCTCCCTTATCAGAAGAGCGACAAGTTCAAGTTTCTGGGAGACTACGGGACCTCCGACGACATTTCCGGCGGCATGGGCGGTGCGGGAGTGGTTGAGTTTCAGAAGTTCGTTGACGACGGCGGCTTGCTGGTCACGCTCGGCACGTCGAGCGCGTTTCCGTCAGACTACGGCCTGGCGCCGACAATCGAAACCAGCAGTACCGGCGCGAAGTTTTACGCTCCCGGACCTGAAGTCGAAGCGGAGATCGTTCACGCTGAAAACCCGATCTTCTATGGCTACGCCACAAAGACCGTGCCGGTGCGCTACGCGAATGGGCCGTTGCTGAGCCTGAGCGAAGAGATGGACAAAAACGATGTGCTGATGCGGTTCCCGGGCGGCGAGAAATCCGTCCTCAGCGGACTGTTCAATGGCCCGGATGACATCAAGGGCAGAGCGGCAATCGCCGTTGTGCCGGCCGGCAAAGGAGAGATCGTTCTGTTCACGACAAACCCCGCCTGGCGCTGGCAGAACCTGGGCGAGTACCGCATGATCTTCAATTGCCTCATCAACTACCGCAACCTCAAACCAATTCCCTCGACCACACCGGAAGAGCCGCACAAAGATGCCGCGGAATCGCACTAAAGGGCCTTCGGCACTTTGCGTCACACTTCGATCGGCAGCTCAGCCGAGAGGATGTTCATGGGCGTCAGTCCGCGCTGGCGCAGCGCGCGCAGGCTGAGCGAATCGTAACGCTTGGCGAGGCGGCGGCCGTTGTGGTCGACGAGCAAACGGCAGTGGAACCAGTGCGGATTGTCGTAGCCGAGGGCCTTGTTAAGCAGGATCTGCCGCGCCGTTGATTTGAGCAGGTCGGCTCCGCGCACAACTTCCGTGATACGCATGGCGGCATCGTCGGCCACGCAGGCCAGCTGGTAGCTGGGTGAGCCGTCGCGACGCCACACGATGAAGTCGCCGAAGTCCACACCGGCAACAAAGCGCTGCGGGCCCAGATTTGCGTCGATGAACTCGACAGCTTTGCCGTCGGGGACGCGGAAGCGCCAGTTGAATCCTTGCGGAATTTCGAAGTCGATAGACGTCGGTCCGGGCAGCTGCGGCGCGTTGTCGAAGATTCTGCGGCAGGTTCCGGGATAGAGGGGCTCATCGTCTTCGGGCTCCATTTTGCCGCCGGCAGTTTGTGGGCCCGACCCGCGCTCGTGCGGCGCGCCGAGTGCGTTGTCGAGGTCTTTGCGCGAGCAGCGGCACGGGTAGAGGTAACCACGCCGCATGAGCCGGCGCAGCGCGGCGAGATAGATGGAGTGGCGGCGGCTTTGCACGTAAGGAGCAAACGGGCCGCCTTTGTCGGGCCCCTCTTGCCAGCGGATGCCGAGCCAGCGCAGATCGTCGAGCGCTGCATCTGCAAAGATGGATTTGCTGCGCTCGGTGTCGAGGTCCTCCATACGCATAATGAGCGCGCCACCGGCATCGCGCGCGCGTGTCCATGCGGTCCAGAAGGTGCGCGCGTGGCCTACGTGCAGATAGCCGGTGGGCGAAGGCGCAAGACGGCCACGGTAACTCGACGTCGGCGTTGGGGCGATACTGGCCACTCTACCTTCCAGTGTAGGAAGGCAAAGATTCGCCGCATAGGACGAGCTTGATTCCGTGGCGAGCTTGATTCCGGTACCTAACCAGGTTCCCCGGAACCGTTGCCCTGGATGGGCCGAAGGAAAGTAGCCCAGAACAAGTTCGCGTCAACGAACGCAGTCCTGGGCACAGGCAAAAAGGATCCTGAGCCCCGCAGGGGCGCCAACTTTAATCCGAGCTTGAGCCGCGATGGTGGCTGTAGTGGTCGATGTCATCGTCAATATGCTTTGGGTCGACGGAGACCTGCACCACATCCATTTCGTTGCCGTCGAGATCGACGACAAACATCGCCATGCGATTGCCTTCAGGCCGCGTGAAGATGAGCGTCTGCTCGTTGCCTCGGCGGCTGGTTTCGCGCACGGTACGCTCCCAGCCTTCGCCGAGTTTTTCTTCGACGAGGCGGTTGAGCTCGTTGCCGTCGACCTGCTCGGTGAAGGAATCGATCTCCGCAACATGGATTCCGCCGACACCTCCGTGCGTGGCGCTTTTTGAGATGAGGCTTACGAGGCCGAGGAACGGGATGCGATTGGCGTGCACGTGGTAGCGGCTTTCGATGGAATGTACAACGCCGTCAAATCCGTTTTGGCCGCTGCCGGCCATGACGGCGACAGGAATTGCCAGCGCTACAAAGCCGATGGTCATGAAGAAGAAGCGTTTCATTCGTCGTCGCCTTTCTTGTCTTTTGCCTTGTCTTTGTCTTTTTCCTTGCCGTCTACGTCGTGCACAACATCGCCAAGCACGCCCAACCCGCCCACGCCGCGCAGTTTGGCGAGATCTTCCATACGAATGGGGCCGAGGATCAACACAATGGCGAGTTCTTTAGGCTCCGCACTGAGAATGAAGAGCCCGTGCGACTCACCGTTGACGAGCTTGACCATGACATCGGTGCTCTCGCCCGATTTGCGCTCGCGTGATTTCACTAGCGAAGACCACTCGTTGGTCTCGAAATACTTGCGCAGCTGGTCCACTTGCTCCGCGGAGTATTCGCCTTCCTTGTCGAACTCGTATTCGCGGACGTAGATGCCTTGCAGGCCCTCGATGAGCTTGCGCACCTGGGCATCGTCTTCGTCTTTGCTGTTGAGGATTTTGGCGGCGAAGACGAGCATGTTTTTGCCCAGCGTGACCTCGGTGACGTCGGAGGCGCGCGCGGCCAGCTCTTTTTCTACGGGAGATGGGGCCGGCAGCTCGTCGGTTTGCGCGAGGGCCGGGATGGCAGCAAGGCCTGCAGCAAGAATGAATGCAGCAATTCCGTGTTTCATTGAGTCGTTCTCCTTAATCCTGGGCCGCGTGGTGATGGGCCGCGAGTCTCAAATTCACCTGGTTCAACGCGTGGGTGGTTATGCGCAGAGCGGTTAGCACTTGCTCACGCGCCAGTTCTTCCTTCTGCCGTTGTTCGCGATACCGCAGGCCGGCGCCGGCTCCAAGCACCGCGACAAGTGCAACCGATGCCGCCAGGCGCTGCCATGGGAAGTAGAGCAGCCGGGCCTTGGGGGCGTTCCGCTTCTCCATCAGTCGCCGCTTCAGCCCCGGCGGCGCCGGCCTGCGTTCAAAAGCCTGCCGCAGTTCCTGTTCGAAATCGTCCTTTGGCTCAAGCTCCACGCATGTACTCCTTTAAATGGCTTTGCGCCTTGGCCCGCAACAGTTTCAATCCGCGCTGCAAGTGACTCTTCACCGTGGCCAGCGGCGTTTTCAGCATCTCCGCAATCTCATCCGGCGACAGGTCCTCCTGGTAGCGAAGAACGAGCGCCGCGCGTTGCGACTCCGGCAGCGTGGCCAGCAACTGCTCGAGCCTTGCGCTCAGCGGAGACTCGCGTTCCTCCGCCGGAAGCCCGTGCGCATCTTCTACCTCGACCCACAGATCGGTGCCGCGCACCCTGCGCCTGCGCAATGCATCGGTGGACCGGTTAATCGTCACGCGCCGTAGCCAGAAGCAGACGTGATTGGCGCTTTCCAGTTTGCCCAGATTGCGGTCCAGCTCAAGGAACACATCCTGCGCGATTTCTTCGGCGAGCCCACGATCGCCCGTCATCCGCAACGCGATGGAAAACACCATCGACTGATGCTCGTCCACGAGTTGTTCGAAATCCGGGAGCTGCTGTAAATCCGGCTGTCCATCGTGGGTCATTTTTTTTCGCGTCTACTCTCTTATCCGCAAACTCGTGCAGGCGGGGATGCAGAGAATACGAGAATGCGAAAAAAAAGTTCTCGATGGGTGAGGCAGGATGTCAGGACCGCCAGCGCTCGCCGGGCTTGAGGATGTAGTTTCGGAACACGTAGCCCCAGGGGATGAGAGGAATGAAGATGACGATCATGACTACTTGACGGGTGTCGTCGGCGACGGAGGGCGGGACCTGGCCGCGCAGATACAGTGGCAGAGCGAAAAACGCCAGGTAAACCCCTTTCCAAATCATCTCGAAGAGGAGCAAAGGGATCATCTGCACGGGATAGCGCAAGCCCAGAACGGCCGTGAGCCCGAGGCCACCGAGGAGCGCAAAGCGAACGCCGTTTGTGGCGGCAAGATCGGCGGTGTGATGAAGGACGGTGGGCCAGATGTAGGTGCCGAGGCCCGCGGCCAGGATGAGGTAGCAGAGACGCAGGGTGTAGAGCCGGACGAGCGAGACCTCGTGCATGCGGCACCTCGGAGAAGTCGAGAATCTGCCTCATCTTAGCGTGAGCGTGAAGAGGCGCGGTTCCCGGGCCGGTGCCGGCGTGCGAAGTGCCGGTCAGTCGATGAAGTAGCCGATCTTGGTCAGCACGTTGTCGCTCAGCTCGACACCCATCAGCCGGGCGCGGATGGAAGCACGCAGATTGTTCTCAAATTGCTGCAAAACGGTGCCGGGAAGGTCGGTTTGCTGGCGGAGCAGGCGCATGAGTGCGGCGCTGTCGGTTGGGTACTGGTAGTCGCCGGGAAGCCCGCAGGCGGGGCGAATGGTCAGAGAGACCGGAATAGTTCCCTGCTCTGGCCGCAATTGATTGGAAGGTTCGGTAATGAGATTGACTCGCATGGGCTGAATCGTTGCATCCAGAATCGAAAGCCTCAATGACACGGAGGGGGAATGGGAGGGGACGAAACGGGGAGAGCCGGGGGAATAGGGGTCAGGAACCAGGGATCAGAACAGCTCGGGGATGCTGTGGAAGGCGATGCGCGTGGGGGCGGATTTGTAGGCCGTCAGCATGGTCGCCGGCGCCAGCGTGCTGAGACCGTACTTGTTGTTGAGCTGGTCCATCACGGCGAGAAGCCGCTTGCGGCCCTGCTCGTCTTCGGTGCCCTCAAAGAGGTTGAGCGAGTGCAGGCGGTCGGGGACAAGGCCGTTCAGATGGACGCCGATGAAGTAGGGATGGTTGAATTCTGCGCCCGAGGGCTTACTGGCCCAGAGACGCGTGAGGGCGGCAATGAGGGTTGGGTTGTCCTGGCACTCGCTGAGTTTGAGTTCAGCTTTCCATCCTTTCTTGGGAACGCCGAACGTGCTTACGGGTCCGCGTTCGCCTTTGGGGCCGGCAAAGCCGATGGCGAGTCCGATGCTGCCGGCCCACAGTTCGCCGGCGCGCAGGCGCATGGCTGCCTTATGGAGCAGTTTGTGCGCGACGGCCCACGCTTTTTCCGGGGTGCGCATCTCGGGAGCGAGCACGTGCTGATGGCTGAGCGACTTCAGGTGCTCGGTTTCAGCCATGTCGAAGTCTTCACCGCGCAGCCAGTGCCAAAGGCGCTCGCCCCAGACTGAACCCCAAAGCGCTCCGGCTTTCTCGCAATCCAGCGAGAGCAGATCGTCCATGGTGCGGATGCCCTGTTGATTGAGGCGCTCTTCGGTGCGCGCGCCAATGCCGGGCAGATCGCGCAGAGTCAACTGACGCAGGGCCTGGGGCAGAATGTCGAGCGGGAGCGCCACCAGACCGTCGGGCTTCTCCATGTCGCTGGCGACCTTGGCAAGATACCGATTGGTGGCAATGCCTACGGAGCTTCGCAGCGTGACGCCGACTTTGTCGCGAATGGCCGCCTTGACTTTGCGCCCCAGGTCGATCGCGGCAAGCAGGGGCCGTTCGCGCCCCATCAGGCGACAGGCCATTTCATCGATGGAGAGGACCGCAGTCACCGGCAGGCAGCTCTCCACTGCCTCCACGATGCGATGGTGATAGTCGACGTAGATCTCATGGCGGGCTTCCACCAGGACCAGGCCGGGACACATGCGTTTGGCATCGGCGACCATGGTGCCGGTGCGCACACCGTAGGCTTTGGCCTCGTAACTGGCNNTCAGGCCAGAGTCGAGTCCGGCATGGTGACCAACGTTCGCGGCATCCCCCGGAGGAGCAGGAATCGATTCCCGCTCAGTGGGATGGACCACCTGGGAATTTAAGCTCATGATGGCATGCAATCCCCGATTGAGGTCGAGATCGCCCTCCGATTATTTTCGCCGTTTGTTCTCTTCATTGCAAGGGAACAATCGGGTGGCGACAGTGAAAATTTTGGGTGGTACACTTGACTCGCCGGGGTTTCGGTGGACCATCAGTTTCTCGATGAGTTCAGGCAGTTTTGGGATGCACGTAGACGGTTTCGGAACGGACGAAAAGGAGCCTTTTCGCTGAGAAAAAGGCACTTGAACGACTGCCTCCGGTCTGCATTCATATCCGGGCTGCCGTAGTTTACCGGCAAAGCGTCTAACGATTTGTGTGGGTGTCCTGGGAATGCATCATTTGATCCAATGGTTCTCGACAAGCGGAACTTTACTCGCCATTCTCGTGACAGTTGGGGTTGCGGTGCTGCTGGTTTGCTGCCTGGGCTGTTCCAATTGCCCAAACCGCGAGAAGGACGATCTGTTCCGCCGGCACGGGTTGTAAGTCGGCGCGGCTTAAGCCAGCCGGGTCCCCTGATGGAAGCGTATCTTCCACTCCGCTGAATTCCTGATCCAAAGCGAACTGCGCAATGCGCCTGACTGAAGGCCGGTTTCGGCGTCGGTGCGCACCGTGCGATAGGTGGCGAGAGCCACATTTTCCGCAAGCAGCGAGCAGCGAAAGTCTTTCATCGCAGGTGGGGAGTACTCCTCGGTTTCCAGCAGTTGAAGAATTGCCGCGCGCGACCAAACGCGCCCCGACGATCCGAATTCCTCAAAATCGTCGGCCAACAGCGCGGAGACCTGCTCGCGATCGCGCCGCACAGCAGGGTCGAGAAACGCCAGTTCCAGGGCCCGCAAGTGAGCGCAAAGACCTTCGCATGCGGCGTCGCCGGAGCTCATTGCACCGCCGGCTTGAGATAGGTCTCGAAGTGATTCAGAATGCGGTTGAACAGGTGCACCCGCACGTCAGGGCCGGCGATGGAATGCGTTTTGCGCGGATAGAGTTGCAGATCGTACGGAAGCTGGGCATCGATCAGCTTCTGAACGTATTGAACCACGTTTTCGATATGCACATTGTCGTCGCTCGTGCCCTGCACCAGCAGAAGATGGCCTTTGAGGCTTGAGGCGGTGTTGGCCACGGAGAAGTCGTTATAGCCGGAAGCGTTGTCTGAGGGCTGGCCGAGATAACGCTCGGTGTAAATGGAGTCGTAGTTGCGCCAGTTCGTAACAGGAGCGACGGAGACGCCGGCGCGGAAGCGATCGGAGTGAGAAAGCGAGTAGAGGGTGAAGGTTCCACCCCAGCTCCAACCCCACCACCCCAGACGTTTCGAATCGAGCTGGGGATACTTTGCCAGCGCGGCATCGACGACGGCCAGTTGATCTTCAAGCTGGACGGGGCCGAAGTTGTGGTATGCGGCCTGGGCAAAATCGCGCCCGCGCATGCCCATGCCGCGATTGTCGGCGTGCAGAACGGCGAAGCCGTTTTGCGCCAGCACCTCGTCAAACAGCAGCGCGTCGCCCCATCGATCCGTCACGGTCTGCACACCCGGGCCGCCGTAGGGATTCACGATCAGAGGCACAGAAGCTGGACTTGTGGCGCCTTCCGGCAAAAGCAGGGTTGCATAGAGAAGCGTGCCATCGCCGGCTTTCAATTCCAGTGGCTCGGGCGCACGGAGCCGATATGGCTCCAGGGCCTGGGTGGACCAGAAGAGATTGCACTGGCCGGGGGCCTGGCACAGCCGCAGCGTGGGCGCCTGCATGCGCGACGAAAGCTTGTCGACGAAGCCGCCATTTGTGGGTGCGAAGTTTCCCTCATGGGTGCCCTCGCCGGTGGTGAGCTGCTTGCGCTCGCCGGCAAAGTCCACCTGCCAAAGTTGTTGACCGAGCGGATTACCGTCATTTGAGGCGAAGTGAACTATTTTCCTGGCGTAATCCACGCCGAGCACATTACTCACGTCGAAATTGCCATCCGTGAGCTGGCGCTCGAGCTTGGCCTCGGCGTCGCTCGCGTTGTTCTCCTCATATCGGTAGAGGTAAATGTGGTTATGACCGCCAGACCAATTGGTGAGGACGATTGAGCCGCTGCCGACCGAGACGTCGTAGTTATCGTCAAGGAACTTGTCGTCAGTCAGTTCAAGAACGGAGTGGGCCTGGCCGCTGACGGCATCGGCGAAGTAGAGGGTGCGGTGATGATGGTCGCGGCTGATGGTTTCAACCCAGAGCGTCTTGTGGTCGACCCATCCGAAGCGAGGGATGTAATCCTGCGCGGCGTGGATGGGCACTTTAACCCACACTGTTTTGCCTCCGCCTGCGCCAACGACACCGACGCGGACATCGGGATTGAGATCCCCAGGCTGCGGATAGTGCTGAGGCTCGACCTGCGCGTGGGTGGGAATCCAGTCGACGATGGGATAGGCCGGCACCTGGGTTTCATTCATCTGCAGATAGGCGAGGTTTTTTGAGTCGGGCGACCAGAATGAATTGCTGCGCGTCTCCAACTCTTCTTCGTAGACCCAGTCCACTTCGCCGTTGTAGACATCGGGGTTCGGCGACGGCGCCACAGCCTTGGGCGGCAACGAACCCTGTTTGAGTCGTAAAACCCACAGACCGTGATCGCGCACGAACGAAACCATGTCTCCGTCGGGAGAAAACTTTGGATCGTCGCCGGACGCGGCCCCCGTAAATCCGACCTGCACGCCGGTGCCGTTGCGCAAGTCATAGAGCCAGAGTCTGCCATTGGTGTCAAAGAGCAGGTGCGCGGAGTCGGGCGCCCAGAGGTAGCTCGCCATCTTGTAGCGCTCGCGATGGTCGCGATCGGTCTCAGTATCGTTGGCTCCCGCGAGAGCAGCGAGCTTGGCGCGGCTCACCATGACGTGCGGCTTGCCGGTGCCGGGATCGAGATCGATTAACTCGCCTCCATCGAGATAGGTGAGGTGCTTTCCATCGGGCGACCAGGTGAGCGCATCGGGAGGATGGCCGATGAGTGGACCATGAGCAAAAATCGCTTCCACCGTGAGGAGTTTGGCGGCATGCTCGTCGGCGGCGGCCTGAGCGCGCCCTGCGGTTGCAACGAGAGAAGCAAAAAGGAATGCCGAACACACGGCGACGGCGGCACGTGTCAAAAAACCACCCCCAGGGAAAGCGCAGGCCGCCGCGTTGAGCAGCGGGCACATTTCAAGTGAAAGTTTATCGCAGCGGTGGCGCGCGCAAGTGTACTGTTCTGCGTCAGTGCCCAACCGGCGCGGCGCCCTTTTTAGGGCGTTTCATCAGGAAGACGAACGGAATGGCTACGGCCATGGCGATGGCGAGGCACTTGATGACGTCGAGGTAGGCCAGCATGGTGGACTGCTGAATTAACTGCTGGTAAATACTTCCCTGCGCCAGGCTACGGCCCTGTGCCAGTGAGCTGACCCTGCCGCCGTGGAGCAGATAGCTTCCCAGTGCGTTGAGCCGATTGAAGAGATTGATGCTGCTGAAATCGACCCTGCCGGTGAGCCTCGCCTGATGGAATTGCTGGCGGCGAGCGAGAACGGTGACGACGAACGCGGTTCCCATGCTGCCGCCAATATTGCGGGCGAGATTGGTGAGTCCGCTGACGTCGTTATTTTTCTGGATGGGAATGCCGCTATACGACAGCGTGTTGATGGGGATGAAGAGAAACGCCAGCCCCGCGGCTTGAAAGACGCGCAGCATGGCAATATGCCAATAGCTCGCGCCGATGTCGAGATCGAGCATGGTGAACAGCGCCAGGCTGGAGATGGTGAAGCCGTAGACGATCATCCAACGCGGATCAACACGGCTGACGAGAAAGCCGACGATGGGCATCATGAGCATGACCATGACCCCGCCGGGAGAGATGACGAGACCTGCGAGCTCCGCTGTGTAGCCAAGCAAGGACTGAACGAATTGGGGTATGAGCACCGTGGTTCCGAAGAGGACGATGCCCAGGATGCCCATGAGCACGAACGACACAGCGAAGTTTCGGTGCTTGAAGAGGGTGAGGTCGAGGATGGGGCGCTTTTTGCGCTTGATCTGGTAGAGCTCCCATGCGATGAGCGAGACCAGTGCGATTGCGCATGAGACCGCGAAGGTGGTGATGAGGCGGGAACCGAACCAGTCGTCTTCCTGGCCCTTGTCCATAACAAATTCGAGAGAGCCGAAACCAACGGCGAGAAGCCCGAAGCCAAAGAAGTCGAGTTGCAGGCCCCCCCGCTGGGTCTTCTTCACCTCTTCGACGATGTGTGGCGGATCTTCGACAATGCGGCTGGTGAGAAAGAGCGAAAGGATGGCGACGGGAACGTTGATGAAGAAGATCCAGCGCCAATCGAAATTGTCGGTGATGTATCCACCGAGGGTAGGTCCGATAGCGGGCGCAACGACCACAGCCAGGCCGTAAAGAGCGAAGGCCTGTCCGCGCTTGGCCGGCTCAAAGGTATCGGCGAGGATGGCCTGCTCGCTGGGCGCGAGGCCTCCGCCGCCAATGCCCTGCATGACGCGAAACAAAATGAGCAGCGGGAGCGATGGGGCTAACCCGCAAAGGGCCGAACTGATGCCGAAGAGGGCCACGCAGATCATGTAGAACTTTTTGCGGCCAATGAAGGTAGTGAAGTAAGCCGAAGCGGGCAGGATGACGGCATTGGCGACCAGGTAGCTCGTGAGCACCCAGGTAGCTTCGTCCTGGCTGGCGCCGAGGCCGCCGGCGATGTGGGGCAGGGCGACGTTGGCGATGGAGGTGTCGAGGACCTCCATAAAGGTGGCCAATGTGACGGTCAGCGCGATAACCCAGCGATTCCGCCTGGGTTTCCAGACGGCGGCGGGAGCGGAATGGGGAAGTGGCCGGCTCTCGGCCGCGGCAGCGCTCATAACCCAGGTAGTGCGTTAGAGGTTGGACGGCCGCTCCGCGATGCACAAACTTCGCGCTTTCAGCGGCGGCGCCAAGGGTTCGGCGAGAGCGCTTCCCGCCGGGGGCTGGCAGCAATACCTCAAAAAAGTTGCGCGCGCGATCATCACTTCTTTTGCACCGGGCGCATCCAAGTGCGAGGAACTGGAGGGAAAACCCATGCAACGTATTGTGTGCGCTTTTTGCTGTCTCGCTCTCACCGCAATCCCGGCACTCTCGCAAAAGAAAGCCGGCGGCATGACCGATCAGGAATTTGTAGACTTCGCCGCGCAGACCGATATGGTGGAAGCCAATCTTGGACAACTCGCCCAATCTGCGAGTACGACGCAGGCGGTCAAAGACTACGCTCAAGGGCTTGCGACCGACCATACCGCGGACTATAGCCAGTTGGGGACGATTGCTCAGCAGGCCAATCTCAAATTTCCCGGCTCCATCGACTCCAAGAACAACAAGGCGATGGTCGAGCCTTTCCAGAAACTGAAGGGAGCGGCATTCGACCACAAATATGTGCAGGAGATGGTGGCGGGGCACACCAAGGCGATTGAGATTTTCAAGAAAGAAGCCGCAGATGCTTCAAATGGCGCGCTGAAAGACTACGCGCAGAAGGATCTGGATGTGCTGAAAAATCACCTGGACGGCGCCAAGAATCTTGAAAAGCCGGCTGCGAAGTAGTTCGCGGCAGAGAATGAGGGGCGATCGGGTATCGCCCCTTGCACTTTGCGGGAATCGCGCAAGGGTATATTGTTCTTGAATTGAACCGCGTCGCAATTCGTTGGGATGGTGTCCGCGCATGAAACGTCTCCCCGTCCCGCTTTCTGTGAGCTTTATAAGGACTCCCTCGACTCGCAAGCTGACCGGGATGTGGGCTGTCATAGTACTCGCAACGGCAGTGCTTGCTGCAAGCACGGGGTGCGGCGGCGGGGGTTCAACCACCACACAGAAGCAAGTGGCCGTTCCCAGTGTCGTAGGCCAAACCCAGGCTGCCGCCACGACCGCAATTCAAGGCGCAGGCCTTTCAGTGGGCACGGTGACCAGGCAGGCGAGCAGTACGGTTGCCAGCGGCACCGTGATCAGCGAGAGTCCCGTAGCCGGAACCCAGGTGAACCCCGGCAGCGCGGTGAATCTCGTCGTCTCTTCGGGCCCGGCGCAGGTGGCCGTTCCCAACGTTGTAGGAGACACCCAGGCTGCGGCGACCACGGCAATCACCGGCGCAGGCCTTGTACTGGGCACGGTGACCAACCAGGCAAGCAGCACCGTGGCAGCGGGCAGCGTAATCAGCGAAAGCCCAGCCGCCGGAACCCAGGTGAACCCCGGCAGCGCTGTCAATNNGCGAGCAGCACCGTGGCTTCAGGCAGCGTAATCAGCGAGAGCCCCACCGCTGGAACGCAGGTGAGTCCGGGCAGCGCTGTGAATCTTGTCGTCTCGTCCGGGCCGCCACCGTTGAGCGCCGCGAATGTAAATCTCATCTTTGTTGTGAGCGGTGACTTGGCCTACTCGAGTCCAGGAGACGTGAACGCGCAGACAGCAAACCTGACCAGCCAGGGGCTTAACCGGTCACTGCAGATGGCGAGCTACCTGCAACAGAGCGTGCTTGGGTCAGAAAATGTGACAGGCATCTACGTGCTGGANNAATTCTTCGTATGCCCATGGCAGCACATTACCCATCGGCGTCGCGACACCGGCGCTGAATTGCCCCGCCTGCCAGGGAATCGACTTCAACGACGAGCAGAGCGATGACGAGACACTGGTGGACGGGATTATTACCGCCAATGCGCCCGGGTTTTACGTTTTCGCGGCGCCGTGGGAGACAACGAGCGCGCTGCTTGCAAGCATCAACCAGTCGCAGGGATACAACCTGACTTTGCCCACCAGCTTCGCGGGATCGAACATGGTGTATGCCATCTCCATTGCGCCATCGGCTGGCGCGAGCCTGCTCACCTACAACAGCAACCTGAGCCCGGCCACAACTTATCCGGCGCTGCCGTCGCCCATCACTACGAGNNGGCGCGCAGATTCCCACGGGCGCCAACAAGAGCGAGACCCTCTACCTCATTCGCCACGCTGAGGCGCATCCGGAGTCGAACTGGGACGACGGCAACTATGTTTGTGCCGGACAATGGCGCGCGCTCGATCTTCCCAACGCACTCCAAAGCAAGATCAGTCCGCAGGTCGTGTATTCGATCGACCCCGCGCAGCCAATCCTTGGCTCAACGAGTTCTTCAGGCCGCACCGATTGGTCCTATGTCCGGCCCGCGCTCACAGTAGAACCGTACGCAATCGCCAACAATCTGCCCTACTACCTGGCCGCAAGCTTCGAGCTCTCCGGCCCAGACTCGCAGGCGAGCAACTTCTTCTTCAACGGCGGAGCGCTCTCGAACGAATCGGTGCTGCTGGCGTGGGAGCATGCCCACATTCCAACGCTCGTCAACGCACTCTTGGCAAGTTATTATCCGGGCGGCGGAGCACCCACGGTCCCGGCCTGGGGCAGCAACGACTACGACAGCATCTGGACCATCACGCTGGACGGCACTGGCAACGTGACAGTGAACAACAATCTTTGCGAAGGAATTGTGTCGGCAAGTTTGCCGGCTACCTGCCCCGCATTCTGATGCGCTCGCGCATAGAGAGCTCGACCGCACAACCGGGCTTCAAAATTCAAGCCGGCAAACAAGCTCCGCTCCGCATCGTACCTACCTTGCATCGCCAACGTCCAAGCTAGTATTGTCGCGCCTATGCAATGGGCAACTCCGCAGGAACGCTCCAGGCTGGGGCAAGCGCACCGCAAGCATGTGGGCAGGCAACAGCACGATTCGCTCAACATCAAGGCGCGCACCACTTCGCCGCTCGAATTGCTGCACCGCTCCATGCGCGGCCGCATTCCCGCGCTCGTCAAACTGAAGTACGAGTTGATGGCCGATTCGCCTTTCGGCTACTTTCGCGGNNAGCCAGCTCTGCGGCGATGCCCATGTCCGCAATGTGGGCGCCTATGCCGCGCCCGACGGCCGCCTTGTTTTCGACATCAACGACTTCGACGAAACCATTCGCGGTCCGTTCGAGTGGGACCTGAAGCGCATGGCCGCTTCGATCGCGCTGGCGGGGCGCGGTTCGGGCCACAAGGATTCTTCGACCCGGCGAGCGATTGAAGAATTCGTGCTGCGCTACACGGTGCAAATGCGCGCATTTGCCAAAATGCCCCATCTTGCAGTCGGCCACTTTCTGGTGCACCGCTTCGGCAAGGTGGCGCCGGTGCATCAAGCCCTGCTGAAAGCGGAACGCGCCACGCCCCAGCACACGCTGGAACAGCTCACCGAGCCTCTACCGGAAAAGGCCGGCAGCAAGCGCCAGCCAAAACAACGCTTCAAGGAAATCGAGCCCCTGCTCACGCGCGTAAGCAAGGCGCAGGCCAGTGCGGTGCTGGCTTCGCTTGAGCCGTATCGCGCCATGCTTGAGCCGCAGCGGCAACATCTGCTCTCGTTCTATCGCCCCGTCGACGTAGCCTTCAAGGTGGTCGGCACGGGATCGGTGGGGCTGCGCGACTACTGCATCTACTTTGAAGGCAACGGCCCCGAAGATCCTCTCTTTCTTCAAATCAAAGAGGAGCCTGCCAGCGGCTACAACCCCTACCTGCCGAACGCGCACCCTGACCATCACAACGGCAAGCGCGTGGCCGACGGACAACGCGCCATGCAGTTGCAGTCCGATCCGTTTCTGGGCTGGACGCACATTGGCAGCCGGCAATACCTGGTCAGGCAACTCAACGACCACAAAGGCTCAATCAACCTCGACGATCTGGCCGGCGGCGGTCTGGCTGCTTTTGGAGAAGTGTGCGGTGAATTGCTTGCCCGCGGCCACGCGCGCTCCAGCGACCCCGTTGTGATTGCCGGCTACCTGGGCAGCGGAGACGGGTTTGCCGCGGCACTGGCCAGGTTCGGCCTGCTCTACGCCGACCAGACAGAAAAGGATTGGGAGCAGTTGCGGCGCGAGAAAAAACTGCCGGCGCAGTGAGCGTAGAATACTCAGTTGCTTCAAGGCTTGATCTTCGCGAAAGCAGCCGTTGAATTTGCACGCAGCTCGTCTACCCACTCGTTCGAGGTGCTCATGAATCGCCGTGTCTTTGCGCAATCCCTTGCCACTGCTGCTCTGGCCGCTTCCGCGTCGAAGCTGCCCGCGACGGGATTATCCCGGCCGGAAATTGAATCCGCACACGCCACGCCGCCTTTCGCACTGACGGTAATGTTGTGGACCGTCTTCACCGATTTGCCCTTCGAAGAGCGCCTGGCCAAAATCGTTGAGGCTGGCTACAACAAGGTGGAGCTGGTGGGGGAATACAACGCAAAACATTGGACCGCTGCCGATTTTGAACGCGCCACCGCTGCGGCCAGACGGCTCGGCATCGAGTTCGACGCGACCGCAGGCCTGCACAACGGCGTGGCCAATCCCGAAACGCGCGATGCATTTCTCGCCGAGCTAAAGCAGGCGCTCGCGCCCATGGAGACGCTGAACTGCCCGGCCATGATCGTGCTCTCCGGCGACACTGTTGCGGGGATGGCTCGCGAGGTGCAGCACCAGGCCTGTGTGGAGACATTGAAGCGCGCCGCGGGGCTGGTGGAAGGCAAATCGATCAACGGCCAGCCCGTCCGCCTGCTTCTGGAGTGCATTCACCTGGAAGAAAACCCGAAATACTTTCTTACGCGCGCCACCGAGGCTATCGAGATCGTCCGCGCGGTCAATCATCCGCAGGTGCAGTTTCTCTACGACATTTACCACGAGCAGATGACGGCAGGTGACCTGATCAGCAAGCTCGACGAGCACATCGATGTCATCGGGCTCGTCCACATCGCCGATGTCCCGGGGCGGCACCAGCCGGGGAGCGGTGAGATCAATTACGGCAACGTCTATAAGAAACTGGCCCAACTCAAGTACCGGCACAACGTGGCCATGGAGTTTATACCCACCGGCGACCAGGTGGCTGTGCTGCGCGCGGCAAAGGCTGAAGTGCTGCAAGCGGCAGCATCGGTCTGACATAAGCTCAACTTCCGAGCCTTGAAATCCGAGTACGACTTCACAGCCCGCAGAAAATCTCGTGCGGCGCTTTCGCTTGGAAGGGTACGGGCTACA
>PLTV01000140.1 GCA_003164635.1 Acidobacteriaceae bacterium | reverse complement strand
GCGTGAACTTCACCAATTCCACCTTCTGGAATTGATGCTGGCGAATGATCCCGCGCGTATCTTTGCCCGCCGCCCCTGCTTCCGCGCGAAAACAAGGCGTGTAGGCCGTAAGGCAAATCGGTAGTCGCGCCTCGTCGAGAATTTCATCGCGGTAGAGATTCGTCACCGGCACTTCGGCGGTGGGAATAAGATACAGGTCGCGGCGGTAAGACAATGCTCCTCGCGGGACTGTTTCCGTATGAACGTGTGAAATGCCCAGAAGCTGGATTACAACGTTCCAGCCGTGAACCTCCTTCACCTCGAACTGGCCGTTGTGGCCCAGGGCAAGGACCTTTTCTCCAATCACCGGTGCGTGGTGAATATTTGACTCGAACCCATCGATTGGAACCTTAAACAGCTCCTCCTCAAATTTCGGGAGCTGTCCGGTTCCGTACATCGAATCGCCATTGACCATGAAGGGCGGTAGGACCTCGGTATAGCCATGCTTCTGAGTGTGGAGGTCGAGCATGAAGCTAATGAGGGCGCGCTCAAGTCGCGCGCCTGCGCCAATGTAGACGGCGAAGCGCGCGCCCGAAAGCTTGGTCGCTCGATCAAGGTCGAGGATTCCGAGAGCTTCACCTAGCTCCCAGTGGGGTTTGGGTGCAAAGGTAAATGTGGGAACCTGGCACCAGGTTTTTACGGTGACGTTTTCGGCCTCGGATTTGCCGGCTGGCACTTCGTCCCGTGTTAGGTTTGGAACTCGGGCGAGTGATACGCGCAGCTGCTCGTCGAGTGCTGCTGCGGTCCGGTCCAGCTCGTCGAGCTTCTCCTTCAGGATGCGCGTTTCGTCCATCAGCGCGGTGGCGTCCTGCCCCGTCCGCTTCAGAGCGCCAACCTGTTGGGAGAGCTCGTTCCGGCGTGCCTTGGATTGTTCCGCGAGAGTGATTGCTTCACGACGGGATTGGTCCAGCGCCCGGAAATCTCCGAGCAGCGCAGCCGGGTCGGCGCCGCGCGCGCGAAGCTTTTCTTCCACCAACTCCAGGTTGGCACGGACAAATCCCAGATCGAGCATAGCTCTTTTAGTCTACCCGACTGGATGGACACACCGCGCGAGCCGGACCTCCTGGGCTATTCTCCTTTGGCCCCTCGGGGGCGAGGACGTCGGTCATCGCGGTCAGGCGGGCTGGTTCTCTCTGTCAACCTGCACTTTGGGACCCGCATCGAGTTGTTCCTGCCATCCGGGGAGACGCTGATCGCCGGTAATCAGGCGCGCGCCGCGTGTGAAGGTGAAATACGTCCACATCCAGGTGGCAAGAACCGCGATGCGATTGCNNTTTGGCGACGTGATCGCCCATCTGCATAGCCGGCTGCGCCACGCCGGGAATCTGTTTTCCGTCTTGCGTGAAGTGCGCCAGATCGCCGAGCACAAAAACGTTTTTCAGGCCAGCGGGGTTCAGATGCTCGTCCACGAGGACGCAGCCTTTTTTGTCGAGCTGAACGCCCGGCGTCGCCTGCAACATTTTTCCCAGAGGCGAAGCCTGCACGCCGGCGGCCCAAAGCGTCACCACCGATTCGATTCGTTCGCCATTTGCTTCGACCCAGCCAGAGCCGACGCCAGTCACCGGGCAATGTGTTCGCACTTCCACACCCAGCCTCTTCAGTGTGGCTTCGGCCTTCACCGACAGGTCTTCCGGATACGCAGCCAGCACGCGCGGGGAACCATCCAGCAGGAGTACCCGCGACTTCCGTGGGTCGATGTGGCGAAAATCGCGCTTCATGTAAAGCTGCGCAATGTCGCTGATCGCACCGGCCAACTCAACCCCGGTGGGTCCACCGCCGATCACGACGAAGTTCAATGGCGGATGCCAGCCGTGTTCGACCATTTGCCGCTCTGCCAGTTCAAACGCCAGTAAAACACGGCGGCGGATCTCGATCGCGTCTTCAATTGTCTTGAGCCCAGGAGCGAGCGGCTCCCATTCAGGGTGCGCAAAATAGGAGTGCGTCGCGCCTGTGGCCAGCATCAGGTAATCCCAGCGAACGTGTGCGCCGCTCGCGAGCGTCAGCCGCTGCGCGGCAACGTCGATTTCCGTTACCTCGTCCATCAAGACTTCGGTATTGGGTTGATTACTAAAAATGGTGCGGATGGGCTGGGCAATGTTTGCCGGGGAGAGAACCGCCAAGGCGACCTGGTAGAGAAGTGGCTGAAAGGTGTGGTGATTACGTCGATCGATGATGGTTACATTGACCGCAAGGTGAGCCAGCCCCCTGGCCGCATGGATGCCCGCGAATCCTCCACCCACGATGACGACGCGCGGGTGCGTTCCCGCCTGGCCTCTCGGCGCATTCATTTCGTCTGCCAATCCTGGTGCCTCCCTACTTGCTTATGGGATGCGCGACGCGCGGATTGAGTGCAGAATTCGTAGGCCGTCAGCCCACCAACTCACGTTGCACGAGTTGCGGTTTTAGCTCGCGCACGTTGAGGTCGGGCGGGGACATTACAGTTGGAACGTCCTCGAAGATGTGGTCCGCTGGGCCGATGGGCACGGGCTTATAGGGCAGGAAGATGCGGAAGCTGGAGCCGCGAATTGGGTTGCGTTCCGCCCAGATCCGCCCGGAATGCTGATGAACAATGGTGCGGCAGATGGCCAGGCCAAGGCCTGTGCCACCTTTTTGCCGCGAGTCGGATGCGTCCACCTGCTGGAAGCGCCCGAAGATGGTTTCCAGCTTGTCGGCGGGAATTCCGCGCCCAGGGTCGACCACGGAAATGGTGACGCCGTTCGCGTCGGGCCGCATGAGGACGGAGACCGTCGAGTTGCGCGGCGAGAACTTTACGGCATTTGAAAGCAAATTCGTGAGCACCTGCAGGAGCCGGTCAGGATCGGCCGCAATCTCAACCTGAGTATCGTCATGAATCAGGTGCACTCCTGCGCCGTCCGCCACCGGAATCATGCAGTCGATTGCCTGGCGCACCGTCTGGCTCAGTTGCAGTTTCTTGAAGACCAACCGTTCCCGGCCACTCTTCAACCGCTCCAGGTCAAGGATGTCGTTAATGAGCCGCACCAGGCGGTCGGAGTTGGCCAGCGCGATGCGCAGGAGGTTCGACGCTTTTTCGTTGTACGTGACCAGGCTTCCGTGATTGAGAAGACCAAGCGCNNTCGCGGAAGCTGAGCACGGAGCCGGAGAGCCGGCCATGATCGAGGATCGGCGTCAAGGCGAAGTCCACGCGGAATGGGCTCCCATCGACGCGGTAGAACGTATCTTCGCCGGAGTTGGCCATCAGTTGCAGCCGTCCGGTTGCGCGAAGAAAGGCGCAATCTTCTCCACAGCGGCTGTCGGCGGGAGCGAAGCCGTGGAGCAATTCGTGAACTTGTCTGCCCGCCAAACTCGAAGCCGCACAGCCAAGCAGGCTTGCCGCGGCGGGGTTGGCAAAGCTTACGAGACCCGTCTTGTCGAGCCCGCAGATGCCGTCGGCGACGGAGTTCAGAAGAATCTCCTGTTGGCGGTAAAGCTTTTCTGCCCAGTTGCGTTCCTGGGAACGCGCCAGAATCTGCCCGAGCGATGCCGCGACCGTTTCCATGGTGGTCATCGACTCGCGGTTCTCGCGAAGAGCGAAGTGGCAATAAAACTCGAGAATAGCCAGCACCCGGGTTCCCAGCCGAACGGGGACCGCACACCCTGAGACCATGCCCCGCTTTACGGCAGCCTGGGAATGCGGATCGGAAGCCAGATCCGAGACCCAGACCGGATGTCCCTCTTGCCAGGCCTGGCCTGACATTCCCGCGCCGGGCGACATGGTCAGCCCGATGCTGTCTTTGAGGAGAGACTCGGTGCGCCGACCCGGAGCACTCCAGCCGGAACAGAACTCCAGCCGGTTTTCTTCAGCGTTGACTTCCCATTTGAGGGCCGCATCCCAGCCCTGGGCGACGCAGAGAGCTTCAAGGATCCGCATCGCGGCCACTTCGGGCGAGGTATTCTCGCCCACAATTTCGCTTACGACCCGTTGCAAAGCGACATGGCGCTCCCGTTGAACGAGGAGGCGGAGAACCAGGACTGCGGCCGAGGCGCCGGAGATGAAATAGAGCCACTCGTTGACGCGGGGGTCGAGAGTGAGGTTGTGCGTGAGCACAGCGCAAAGGCCAGCAAGCACTAGACCCGCGAGCGCAGGGTAGACAAACGAGAATCCGCGTTTTACCAATTGCGCATGCCGTTCGCTGCTAGTTGTCTTTGGCCCGGTGTACGGGTCTGTAGCCATTTCTCCCCCAGAGAGCCGCCCAAAGCGTCGCTTGCCAAAAGCCGGCTGATCGTTGCGCCGTCGGTCAAATATTCGGGAAAACAGTAGGAGATCTGCAACTGAAGGGCCATTACTAATGGACAGTGTCCTCTTTAATTATCAATCACTTAGCCAGCTAAACCCCCAGTAAGGTGTTAACTCCCGTATACAGTCAGGACCGGGCGATTACAGGGCGGCTACGCTTGCCGGCTTTCGCCAGCGAGTTCGCGGACAAGTTCCTTTGCCAATCGGTCCCTGGAGGGCGAAAGGAGAAAAATTAAGGGGAAAAGACCCTGTGCATGCGCCGCCTGGGGTTTGGTGCGCTGCATTTTTAAAATCCATAAGATAATCATTATCTATAATTTGGAGCGCGCTATTTCAACATTTTATTTAGCTATCGATCGAATTGGAGTTGCCTCGCGCACAACTCGGAATCGCCTGTTGAATCTTGCCGTTTCGCGAGGGGTCAGCCAGTGATTAGATCTCGGGATAGAAATCGAAGAACGCGTCGAGGCTGCGCTTGAGCTGAGTTTCGATTTCCTCGCGAGACCCCTCAATGGTGTGCATCGTCACATGAGCCTGGTGCCCATTCGCCAAATGCAGCGTTGCATCCTGAATCGATGTCACTTCCCCCTCGGGAAGCAGCCGGAGTCCGTACACTAGAGTGAGATTGGCCATGCTGAATATCATATTCAATTCCGCGGCGTTTCTGTTCGCGCCTGGCCAACGGAGTGTGTCATGAGCAATGTGAGCCGGCGAGACTGGCTGAAAGGCGCGACCGCGGCCGTGGCCCTCGCGCAGGGTGCGAGTGGATTGCGAGCGTGGGCAGTCGCTGAGACAATGCCGCATGCCCGACCGGCGAAAGCGGACCGGCATTTCACCAGCGCGGCCGTGGAAGCGCTGATCCCACGGATTCAGCACGGCATCGGCGACCCCGCCGTATCGACCATCTTCGAGAACTGCTTTCCCAATACTTTGGACACGACGGTATTCGCCGGGACCTTCGACGGCAAGCCAGACACATACATTGTGACCGGCGACATTGACGCCATGTGGCTGCGCGACTCGTCGGCCCAGGTGTGGCCCTACCTGCCCCTGGCGAAAGAGGACGAGCCGCTCCGCGTTCTGCTGGAAGGCGCGATTCGCCGCCAAGCCCGGATGATTTTGCTGGACCCGTATGCCAATGCATTCATGCGCGACGAAAAGGCAGCCCCACTTTCCTGGGCCGTCAACGACAAGACGGAGCATCATGCGGGCGTCGGCGAACGCAAATGGGAGATCGATTCGCTCTGTTATCCGCTTCGGCTGGCCCACGGCTATTGGAAAGCGACTGGCGACACGCGGCCCTTCGACGCGCAGTGGAAAGAAGCTGCCTGGACCATCGTCCGTACCTTCCGCACGCAGCAGCGTATTGAGGGTCCCGGGCCCTATTCGTTCCAGCGCGAGACGTTCGGACCCAGCGATTCTGTGCCGCTGGGTGGATTCGGGAATCCCGCTCTGCCGGTTGGCATGATCTTCTCAATGTTCAGGCCTTCGGACGATGCCTGTATTTATCCGCTATTCGTTCCGGCGAACATGTTCGCTTCCGTCAGCCTGCGCAAGCTGGCCGAACTTGCCGCCAAGGTTCTCAAGGATGCAAAACTCGCTTCCGAATCCACTGCCCTTGCGGATGAAGTGGATCGCGCCGTGGTGCGATGCGGCAAGACCCACCATGCCAAGTTCGGCGAAATCTGGGCGTATGAAGTTGATGGCTACGGCAACGCACTGATGATTGACGACGCCGACGCGCCTGGTCTGGTCACGCTCTCGTATCTCGAATCCTGCAAGCAGGACGATGCTCTCTACCAGCGCACGCGCGCCTACGCACTGAGTGACAGCAATCCCTACTTCTGCCGCGGCAAGGCGGGCGAAGGCGTAGGCAGCCCGCACGAGGGAATCAACACCATCTGGCCCATGTCGATCACGTATCGCGCCATAACCGCCACAAACGACGAGGAGATTCGCCACTGCCTGCGCATGCTGCGCGACACCACGGCCGGGACAGGCTTTATGCATGAGTCGTTCCACAAGGACGACGCCACGCAATTCACGCGGCCGTGGTTTGCCTGGGCAAACACGCTCTTTGGTGAACTGATTCTGAAACTGGCTGCGGAGCATCCGGCGCTTTTGGCGGGCCCGCTGGGCTAAGCCGCGTGCATCGCTCTTGCGCTGCGTCCATCTAAAATTGAAACAGGAAGAATCCATGACCGACATTCGCGATACAGTCATCCTTGGTTCGGGCTGCGCCGGACTGACTGCAGCCATCTATACCGGCCGCGCATCCCTGAACCCGCTGGTCCTTGAAGGACACGAGCCCGGAGGTCAGCTCTCGATCACCACGCTGGTCGAGAATTTTCCCGGATGGCCGGAGGGGATCCAGGGACCGGAACTTATCGACAACATGAAGAAGCAGGCCACGCGCTTTGGAGCCACCTTTCAACTGGCGCACCTGAACAAAGTTGAACTGAGCTCGCATCCGATCAAGCTGTTCACCTCGGCAGGTGAGATTCATACGCGGACATTGATTGTGGCTTCTGGCGCCAGTGCTCGCTGGCTCGGGATTCCCAGCGAACAGGCGCTGATCGGGCACGGCGTATCCAGCTGCGCCACGTGCGACGGTTTCTTCTTTCGCGGCAAAGAGATTGCCGTAGTTGGCGGTGGCGACTCGGCCATGGAAGAAGCGCTCTTCCTGACGCGCTTTGCTTCCAAGGTCACACTGTTGCATCGCCGCGAAAGCTTTCGGGCCTCGAAGATCATGCTCGAACGCGCCATGGCGCATCCCAACATTGAGTTCCGCACCAATACTCTGGTGAAGGAAGTTCTCGGCGTGGAGGAGAAGGATGTGCGCGGGGTACTGTTGGAAGATGTGACGACGGGCGGCGAGAGCGAACTCCCGATCAGCGGACTTTTTCTCGGCATTGGCCACATCCCGAACGCTGTTTTCTTTGGCGGACAGATGGATCTCGACGAAGACGGCTACATTAAGACCACCGGGAACGTCTTCACCACGCATCGCGGTGTCGTGATCCCGGGTGTGTTTGCGTGCGGCGATGTGCAGGACCGACGCTATCGCCAGGCCATCACAGCGGCAGGCTCCGGCTGCATGGCAGCACTGGAAGCCGAGAAATATCTTGAAGAGCGTGGGCACTGATCCGGAAGTGGATGAAGGAGACACGCGATGGCCGAGATTTTCCCCGGTCGCTACGCTGCCCAGACGGACGAGCCGTTTGTCGTCTTCCTGATTGGCATGCGCGTGAACCGCCTGTTTGCGCTAAGCAGTTGGATCCCTGTGGCGAAGGCCATGCCGCCGATGTTGGCTGAACTCAAGCGCAATCCGGAACTGGGCCTGCTGCATTTCGAGACGCTGCTCTATTGGCGCGGCGTTGCCGTCGTCCAGTACTGGCGCAGCTTCGAACTGCTCCACGCTTACGCGCACGCTCGTGATGCCGCGCATCTGCCCGCATGGGCGGAGTTCAATCGACGCGTCGGCGGCAACGGCTCGGTCGGCATCTGGCACGAGACTTATACCGTGGCGCCGGGGCAATACGAAACCATCTACGCCAACATGCCGCGCTTCGGCCTCGGCGGCGCCTTCGGATTCCAGGCTGCATCCGGCCGCCTCGAAACTGCACGCTCGCGGATCAATCGTGGAAGCGCCAAAGAACCGAAGCCGCCCGCAGAGCAAGGAAGCCATGACAACGCTGGCTGAGAATCTCGCTCGGCTCGAAGACTCGATCGCCACCGCCTGCCGGCAGACGGGACGCAATCGCAGCGAAGTCGAGTTGATGGCCGTCTCAAAAACTTACCCCGCCGAAACGCTTCTCGAAGCGCAGGCGCTCGGCCTGAACCTCTTCGGGGAAAACCGCGTTCAGGAATTCCAGAATAAGGCTCAGCCTCTAACGGAGCTTCGCGCCGCTAACTCCGCTTCACTCCGCGTCCACCTTATCGGCCACCTGCAATCCAATAAAGCTGCGCGCGCTGCCGAACTTTTTGACGGCATCGACTCGGTGGACAGCCTGCGCCTGGCCGAGCGCCTCAACGAGGCTGCCGGAAAACTCAACAAGCGACTGCCAATTCTGCTTGAAGTCAAGCTGAGCCGCGAAGAAACCAAAGCCGGCCTCGATCCTGAATCTTCAGAGGCCGCAGCTCTTCTGGAACGCTTGCCCGATTTCGCGCACTTGCAAGCCCTGGGCCTGATGACCATCGC
>PLTV01000017.1 GCA_003164635.1 Acidobacteriaceae bacterium | reverse complement strand
CGTCTTTTCCACCGCTGCATATGGCCGCGAATTCGGATGGGGTTCGATCGGCCAACGCCGAATGCGGCCGATGATGGTTGTAATCATGTCTCCAGAGCGCCAGCTTGCGGCGGGCGTCAGCCAGGTTGAAGAACACTTCCACGTTCAGACATTCGTCGCGCAGCCTTCCGTTGAAGCTCTCGATGTACCCGTTCTCGACCGGTCGCCCTGGCCGGATGAAGTCCAGATGTACGCCGTTCGAGTACGCCCACAAGTCCATCGCCTTCGATGAGAACTCAGTTCCGTTGTCGGCAGTGATCGATTGTGGTGCGCCGCGGATGCGGACTATCTTCGACAGCGCCATCGCGACCTTCTCGCCGCTCAGTGCGGTATCAGCATGAAGTGTCAGGCACTCTCGCGTGAACTGATCAACCACCGTCAGCACGCGGATCCATCTTCCATCCGGCAACCGTTGGGCGACGAAATCCATGCTCCAGCGTTGGTTGGGCCGCACGGCCAAGCCCTGCGCAATGCGCTGTCGCTGGGCACGCTCTCTTCGCTTCTGCGTTCGCACGATCAGTCCCTCTTCGGTATACAGACGATAGATCCGCTTGGCGTTCACTTCCCATCCCTCCCTCTTCAAAAGAACCGTCAGGCGCCGATACCCGTAGCGCACTCGGCTGCCGGCCAACTCGCGCAGCCGGACGCGCAACGCGTCCTGTGGATCCCGATGATGTTCGTACCGCAACGTCGCTCGGTCCACCGGGATCAGCCCCGCAACACGCCGCTGACTGAGCTGGTGCGCCTGTTCGGCCCACTCCGCCAGCTCACGGCGCATGCGAGGCTTCAGAGCTTTTTTGCGACGATCTCCTGCAGGATGTGGCGATCCAGACTGAGGTCTGCCACCAAACGCTTCAGCTTGTTGTTCTCTTCACGAAGCTGGCGCAGTTCACGCAGTTCGCTCAGCCCCAGGCCTGAATACTTCTTCTTCCACAGATAAAAGCTCTGCTGGCTGATTCCATGCTTGCGGCAGACTTCGACCACCGTCTCGCCCGATTCTGCTTCTCTCAGGACGTGCAGAATCTCCTCTTCGCTATGACCCTTCTTCGCCATCTCCAGGCTCTCCTCTTCACTTCCAGAGAACCACGGTAGGCTTGAATCTCTCAACTTCCCGCTGGCTTAGTTTTTGGGTTTTGGGTCACAGGTCTGCATCGCTGGGGCTACTGTGTGTTCGGCGATTTCCAGGTTTACATTGAAGCGCTCAGATTGCTTCCGCGTATGTCGTCGAAGAAAGGTGTGTCTCGCTGCTGCACACATTTAGCGGCGTATAAGTACATAGCGGCCGACCANNTTGAAACCCCACTCCGCCTCGTTTTCGTGCCACGGCTTGACCAACTCCGTCAGAGCCAATAGCTTGCGTTCAGCCAGGTCCATCTGGCCCGACGCGACGCATGCCGCAATATAGAAGCCGCAAATGAATGGCCACACACCACCGTTGTGATAATCGCCAGGCCGGTTATAGCGCTCGTAGCGTGGCAGCCAGTCCGCATGATGGGGCAGAATGTACGGAAATAGACAGGGCGGCAGATCAACGGCGAGCTCTCCGCGACCGCGCATGGCTTCGCACTCGGCTTCAACCCATGCCACCAGATTTGCTGCCCACTGGGGCGAAGCAATTCCAGTTAGAATTGCCAGGCTGTTGCCCAGCAAGTCGAAGCGATCGCTGCTCATCACCTTGTACGAGTAAAGTGCGTAGTAGGGCGCGGATGGCTCCACGAGCGCTTCCTGCTCGTAGCGGTTCTTCTCATCGCCATGGACCTCCAGGCGGGTCATCAATTTGCGCAAATGGCCGGCAGACTCGTGTTCGCCATAGAGTCGAAGATACGCATAGACGAGCATATTCACATAGAGCCCATACCCCATTACGTACTGCTCGTCGCGCCAGTCGCTTGTAGGTAACTGGGCCACCATCACCCTGTCGTCGGGGCTCTGGTATCGCATCCATTGCAGGGCCTTCACTGCTTCCTCTTGAAGAAACTCCGGCTGGTTCCTCGAAATTCTGTAGAGAGCCAGTCCAAAGAGGAAAAGCGGCGTCGAATCGCTGGAACCTCGGTTCGCTGGATCGTGTGCAAGGGATGGGATGTGGCCATGCGGCGTCTGATTGTTGGCAAGCGCCACAAGCGTGCGCTCCAGAGCATCGGCAAGTTGCTCGTTGCCGGTTGCCAGAAAGCCAAGGGATGAAATCATCAGGTCCCTGGTATAGGGTTCCGGGTATCCCCAGCCAGCCGTTCTAGGCAGCCCTTCAAATGGCCCCTGTGCATTATGAAGCAGGATTTGCAAAGCCGCTTCCTTAGCCAGTTCGATAGAACTTCGTGAATTATCGTCGAAAGACATAAGCACCTCATTGTCGTACAGGGTTGCAGGGGCGGGCACTTGCACCTGGTTGCCTTCTACTGGATTCCCAATCTATCGGAGACTATCTCCACGAATTGCCTGGCAACCTGGCGATAATCGAATAGCTCGACCACGCGCTTGCGACCCGCTTCTCCCATGCGCTGCCGTAGAGCGCTGTCCTGCATGAGAATCAGAAGGTACTTTGCAAGGTCGTGCACGCTGGCTCTGTATTCGGCTGTGCGTGGATTTGGAAACACGATTAGATGACTCTTCTCGTAGTCGTGCCCTTCGCCATAGAGCGCTTCGGTGATTTTTCTTTCCTCTGCCACGCTTGCCAGGAATGCTGTCTCGCCATGGACCATCGTGTCGCGAAATGCCATTGCATCGATCGCAATCACCGGCTTTTCGCAGGCGTTTGCTTCCACCTGAATCATGCCAAACCCCTCCAGACGCGAGGGCGCCGCATAGATATCGCAGGCAGATAATAAGTAGGGCATGAAGTTTTGGGACACTACATTGGTCGAGTAGATGACCTTGTCGCCAATACCCAGATCTGCTGCCAGTTTGAGGTCGATCAGGTTTTGTTGGTCAGTCCGCGGTTGAGGCCAAACCTTGCAGACATATCTCCAGTCAGGCGCCTCGTCATCAATTCGCGCCAATGCCCGCATGACCTCTTGAGCACCTTTGGAAGCACCATCGCCGCCGGCGGTCAGGATCATCAACTGATCATCCGATATTCCAAAGGCATCGCGGATTGCCTGGACCTTGAAGTCATCCCGGCTGTGCGGCGCATAGTGGTCCGTGCCGCAGCCCACAGGAAGCACCACAATGTTGTCTCCCTTGATACCGTCCCTGATATAAACCTCCTTCACCCAGTTGGAGGTGACCAGGATCAGCGGCAGAGCGTTCAGCACTTCACGGTGTTCCGCAACATAACCATCGCCCACCAGCCATGGCACCGCCTTCATTC
>PLTV01000033.1:5009-5625 GCA_003164635.1 Acidobacteriaceae bacterium | reverse complement strand
GGATACTGCTTTGACAGCAGGCAACTATGCGCGAGCGTCAGAAGCAAGGTCAGATTGCCGACATCGCGCGCCGATGCTTCGCGAAGATAGGGTGCAGCGGCCGCGTAATCTCCCAGGCCGTAATGCGACATCCCAATCAAAACGGCGAGCCGCTGCTTCTCATCCGATGCGTCCGGCTGCTCCTTCAGCAGCGGCGTAAAAAACACGAGGGCTTCGCGATAATCGCCGTTCTTGAACAAGGCGAGACCAAGATTCAGGCGCAGACCCGGCATCTCGGGATTGAGCGCGAGCGCCTTCTTATAAAACCCAACGGCTTGCAGAAAATGCTCCTGCCGCGCCGCCAGCAGGCCAAGGTGCGCCCATGGAATCGGATTCGCTGGATCGCGATCCGACAGTCCCGTCCACGCCGCTTCCGCCTCCCGCGTCTTGCCTTGCTGCTCAAGCGCCAGCGCATTCTGCTCCGGAGCCGTCTGCGCCGTCACCGTCCCGTAAGAACCAGCCGCGGCAAGCAAAATCAGGCCCGCCAGACTCCTCCGTAAGACGATTCGCAAATCGATCTCCTCCTGAATTCCCGCCCATTATCGTAAATCACACCCAACGTTTTCAGTGGAATGAC
>PLTV01000033.1:1121-4995 GCA_003164635.1 Acidobacteriaceae bacterium | reverse complement strand
GAAAAGGCTCGCACAGCCCACAACCGCACATGAGGTAGAATCTTTCTGAGCATGGAGTTCTTTCTCAATCTCGTCGGCTTGCTGGTCGCCTTGGCAATCTCCTGCCTCTGGCTGCAACGCTTGCCCCGCGCAGGTTTTGGCTGGAAGACGCAGCTTGTCGCACTGGCCCTCCTCATCGTGATCCTGTTTCCCGTGATTTCGGTAACGGACGACTTACTGGCTGCGCAGAATCCCGCTGAAACCGATTCATGCACACGCCGGGATCACACGATTTCAAGCGCTTACGCAGCCCCGTCGCTCGCCGCAATCTCCCCTGAAGCGCCGCCCAACGCGCTTGCATTCGGCTTCCTTGGCCTCGCTGCTCCAGATGTCCATCCGTTGCCAATGGCTCAATCCGCAGCGATGGCGCCCATCGAAAACCGCCCTCCTCCCGTCGCGTAATCTCTCGCCCCCTCATCCCATAGAGCTGATCGCTCCTGTTTGTTCAAGTCCTGCAGCATTCAAATGTGCAGGCTGCGAGCCCTTCGGCATTCCGATCGCTTTTTTTTGATCAATACCGGGCCCATTGAGAGCAAGGTGCCATGTCAAGTAAGCAGGCGCAATACCCATTCACCTTCAAAGATCTTTTTTCGGTCGTGGGAACATGGCTGACCGCAATTGTGCGTAAGAAACCGAATCCGGGCAATAAATCGGAGTGAAGTCAGCGAATCTACCGGCCAGCAAGCGGCGTGAAGCTGAGTTCAAGCCCATCCTGTTCGCCCAGATTCCGCACGCCCATGCCCGTTAAGTCCGCCACAAGATAGTCCGCCGCGGCCAAAGATTCTACGGAATGAGAGAACGTCGTCGCGATGACCGTGCATCCTGCGACATGGCCGGCCTCGGTTCCTGAAGCCGCATCCTCAAACACCACGCAATCTTCCGGCTGCAAGCCAAGCAGCGCTGCGCCGGCCAAATAGGGCTCCGGATGCGGCTTCCCTTCCTGCACGCTCTCCGCGGTCACAATGCGCTCCGGCACCGGAATGCCACCAGCTGCAAGGCGCACTCGCGCCAACGGCTCCGTGGCGCTCGTCACCACCGTCCACCGATCCTTCGGCAACGCCGCCAGCAGCCTTTGTATGCCCGGAAGCAACGCCACGCCTTCCGTGTCTTCAATCTCGAAGTTCTCGATCACCAGGTTTTCCGCCTCGATGTCCAGGTCAGGCCGCAGCCGCTTGATCGTTTCAACACTCCGGCAGCCGTGCGCAATGCGGATGGCGTATGCCGGATCGACGCCGCGCATCAGCGCCCACCGCGTCCAGCTCCGCTCCACCGAGCCCAGCGACGAGATCAGAATCCCGTCCATGTCGAAAAGAATGCCCTTGCACCGCACCCGAACCGGCGAAGAAGTCTCGATAGAACCCATATACCCATTCTATCGGGAGGGGTCCGAGCGATCCTATTGGTTCGCCTCCGCCGCCTCTGCCGGCTTAGGCCCCGCAAAACTCACCCGCGGAGGATCACTCAACAACAAAGCCCCCTGCACCGTGCGCTTACGTGAACCGGCCTGTACCTCGTTCTGCTTCAGCGTCACAGCGCCCCCGCCGATCTCCGCATCCGCCGTCCAGCGATCGAACTTCGCCAAGGCGGCAGGCGCCGCGTCATCCGTCGCAGACTCCCTTGACCCACCAACCGCCCCATGCCGCCAGTCGAAGTGCAAGGTCCCTTTCGCCGAAGCTGCCAGATCCTTGGCCGCAAATCCGCCCACTTCCATCTTGCCGGATGCCGCAAAGTCACCGCCCGTCCAGTCCTGCCCGATCAGCTTGCCCAGCGCCGCGGGCTTGAGGCCGGCAAACCTCGCTTCCAGCGCGTACACCGGACTGCCTTGCCCCGTCTTGACCGTTCCGCCGCTTTCCACGTGGCCGCCAAGCAGATCCGCGTTGAGATCCTCGATCTCTGCCCCATCATCCTGAAGCCGCAGGTCCGCCGAGACATCTGTCAGGGTCACCGGGCCAAGAATCAGCGAGTCAGCGCTTGCTGTCCCTTCCATCGGCGGCCACTTCGGCGCGTTCGATGAGCTCGCTGACCGTAGCTTGGCCAGTAGCTCTGAAAGCAGCGTTCCCGGCTCCCGCGCCCCCAGAAACGCAGCCTCCAGCACCCCCGCATCGAGGTCGCCAAAGCGGACATCGAAGTGCGGCGCACATTCCGCACTACCCTGGCAGTTCACTTTCAGATCGACGCTCGCCGTGCCCTTCACAGCGCCGTACGCAAAGCTCACCGGGTCCCAACTCACCGCATCGCGATCCAGGTGCAGGGTCGCCTGCGCAATCTCCACCGGATTGGCCAGGTAGTCAGCCTTCCACGTAGCGTTGTGTACCGTCACAGTTCCCAGCAGCCGGTCGGACACCGGACCGTTCGGCGCATCGCTTGCAGTCGTCTTCGCAGAGCCGCCAGCCACGCCCTGCGGAACATCGGCCGTCAAATCACGCGGCGCGGGCAGCCAAGGGCCCTGTGCGCTCAGGTCAAGATTGATGGGGCCTCCGGCCAGCGCATCCAGGGCTTCAGCGCGGGCAAAACCGGCCACATGCGCCAGTTCCCTCGCCCGAATAGTGTTTGTTTGCCCCTGCAACCTGACCGTATACCCTGAGAGCGCCAACCGCGCCGAAATCGTCAGTGGGCTTGGCGCCCCTGCTGGCAAGGCGATGGAAGTCTGCAAGGCCATCGAATCGCCCTGCGTCAGGGTCGCCGCCGTGCTTACCGCCTCCAGAACCACCTTGGGAACCTGAACCGGTTCGCCGATGCCGTCTCCGCTCAACTGGAATCCCTGCACGGTAAGGCTGCCCGTAAGCGGCCCCGCCGGCTGCGCATGCGCCCGGGACCCGTGCGTTGATGGCGCGGGGTTTTTGCTGGCCGTCTTTGCCGTAGTCGCGACGTCCGCGCTCTGCGGCGCATAGCCGATCTTTCCGCTTACCAGCCCGGCAGCCTGCAACCCAGGCGCAAAATCGTTGCGCACCGTGCGCAGTGCATCCAGTGCGGCGCCGACGGGAATCTGGTCAAGCTCAACGGAGAAATGCGCAGGCGTTTCGTTTCCCGGCATGCCTCCGGCGATGCGAATCCGCCCATCCCCGAGGGGCGAATCGCATTTCAGGTCTTCAACCGAAAGTTGGGAGTAGTGGTACACAAGGCCGCAGCTGGCGTCGAAGTCCATCGGCGCCGCGGGCGCGAACTCCTCCCGATGTACCCCGGTCGCACGCAGCCGCGTTTGAATCTGCGCCGCTTCTGCCGTTCCGTCCAGATGCATTTCGCCCGTCAGGTCGCCGCGCCAGCCTGAATCGGATCCGATCAACAGCCGCGTGAGTTGGCCCAGTTGCGCATTCTGCCAATCCACGTCGAGATGAACAGGCAGATTCCGCAGTTCCGCCGCGCGATGAATGCTTGCCTCAAGCCGAACGACACCCGTATCGGCCAAATCGAGATTCACATCCGTCCGCGCTGGCTGTCCGCGCACCCGGATGCGCCATTCCCCCGGCTGCTCCTGCCAGAACGAAAGGTCGGTGTTCAGAAGCGAGAAAGGCAGTTTCTCAACGCCTTCCTTGAAGTTGATCCGGGAATTCGTGGCTTCGATGTATGGGAATGGATTCACGCGCCGGTTCGGATTCGCCTGCGCCGCCTCCGCGTTCTGTACCTTGCCTGCCGCCGTGCGGAAAAGCGACTCCAGGTTCCAGCGGCCTTCCGCCGTGCGCACCAGGTTGATGCTGGCTTCATCCACGCTGATTCTGCTGATCTCCAGACGCCCGCGCCACAGTGAAAACAGCCGGATCGATGCCTTCACCGCATTCGCGCGGAGCACAGGTTCCGCGCCATAGGCTGGATCTTCGTCTACCGTCAGATCCGTCAA
>PLTV01000033.1:0-1002 GCA_003164635.1 Acidobacteriaceae bacterium | reverse complement strand
CCCGATGCAGGGTACGAAGCCAGCGCGTGTCGGTGAAGAAGTGCAGGACTACGTGGCCCATCCAGGCGATCTGGTCAGACGCGCTGGTCTTGTATTCCTGCTCGTCGGGGGTTTTGAAGGACCAGTAGTTGAAGAGGGGCCGGCCCATGACGTTTTCGCGGGGCACGAATCCCCAGAAGCGGGAGTCGGCGCTCCTGTGGCGGTTGTCGCCCATCATGAAGTACTGACCATCGGGGACGACGAGGTCGCCGTTTTGCACGTGGTTTGAGTAGTCGACGGCCCAGGCTTCGGTGATGAAGTTGCCGGGCTGGGGATCGGGAGCTACCGACGGGAACTCGTCGAGGAATTGGCGGTCAATGGGATCTGTGGGAAGCTGTTTGCCTTCCGTGGGGAGATTCTGCGCTACGTCGTTGAGATACACCACGCCATTGTGAAGGTGAATGCGATCGCCGGGAATGCCGACGAGGCGCTTCACTAAAAACGGATAATCGGGATTGCCGTCTTTATCGAGGTCGGCTACCGTCTTTTTGAAGACGACGATGTCGCCGCGTTTGGGCTCGCGGTAGTGTACAAGTGGCATCCACTTTGAGGGCGGAGCGAGCGTGATGCGGTCGACGACGAGATGATCGCCGACGAGGAGCGTGTCTTCCATGGAGCCGGAGGGGATGACCATGTTCTGGGCGAGGAAGGTGAGGACGAAGAGACCAACCACCAGCACAGAGCAGATTCCGGCGAGAGACTCAAAAATCGTCTCTTTCGGCTGGTCCGCATCGGACCCCGCGCCCCCAACCCCTTTGGCCTTCCGGTTCATCGAATCAGGTGCAGCGTACGCTTCCACCGCGTGTCGCTGATGAAGTGCAGAACCACATGTCCCATCCACCCCACACTGCTGCCAATTCCTGTCTGCTCATACTGATCTTCAGGCGTCTTGAACGACCAGTAATTCAGCAGCGGCCTTCCCACAATGTTCTCGCGCGGCACAAATCCCCAGTAGCGCGAGTC
>PLTV01000080.1 GCA_003164635.1 Acidobacteriaceae bacterium | reverse complement strand
CAGGTGCTGATAGAACGGGCCGTTGTCCCAGAAGCCGGCTTCGCTGCATCCGATGCAGCCGTGCCCGGACTGAATGGGATAGCTGGTGCCCTCGTTCCACTTGACGACGGAGCAGGCGTTATACGTCACGGGACCCTTGCAGCCCATTTTGTAAAGGCAATAGCCTTTGCGCGCGTTCTCGTCGTCGAAAGACTCGACGAAGAGGCCGGCATCGTAGTTGGGACGGCGGTAACAGGTATCGTGGACGCGGCGGCCGTAGAACTCCTTGGGACGGCCTTGCGAGTCGAGCGCGGGGACCTGGCCGAGAACGAGGAGGTGGGTGACAACGCCCATCATGACGTCGGCGATGGGCGGGCAACCGGGGACGTTGATCACGGGCTTGTCGACCAGCTTGTAGATCGGCGTGGCGCCGGTGGGATTAGGCTTGGCGGCCTGAACGCAACCGTTGGAGGCGCANNCATGCAGTAGACGCCGTCGTCGCCCGTAGGAACGGCGCCTTCTACCAGGACGATGTACTTGCCCTTGTTCTTCTCGATGGTGTCGGTCAGGCACTTTTCGGCCTGGAAGCCGGAAGCGGCCATGAGTGTCTCGGTGTAGTTCAAGTCGAGAACATCGAGCAGGGCGTCGACGACGATGGGGTGGGAGGCGCGGATGAAGGACTCGCTGCAACAGGTACATTCCTGGAAATGCATCCAGACGACGGCGGGCTTTTCCTTTTTCTCGAAGGCCGCAGCCACCTGGGCCACGCCTGACTGACCGAACCCGGCCACGGTCGCGGCCGCAGCGCAGAACTGCATAAAGTCTCTGCGGCTGTAGCCCTTCTTCTCCATCGAACTCCAAATCGACTGACCCATACCCACCTCACTTGCGTTGCTAATCAACAGTGATCGCGCCGGAAAAGGTCGATGAAAGATGAACGCCGGTTGTCACTGATTGACGAAAAGGAAGGTACCCATGCGAAAGGACGACTCGCTGTGTTCTCCATCACAGTTCATGGGTTTCTTGCAACATCTGCGTGTGAGGACGCTGCCGCGCGTTCAATGGATGGCGCATGAGTGTGACTGGCCGCACTTCGCGGGCGCGATCTGGAGGACGGCCCTTATGCCGCTGAAAGGAAAGAGCTGGGGGATAAGAGCAGACGGAAAACGAACACGGAGAGGGCGCGGTTCGTGTGACGCGGAGCGCATCAGGAAGAGGGCAGTTCCAAGGCACCTGTGAGGCTGCTCACTTTTTCGACGCGATGGCTGCGGCACCAGGATTGCATGCCGCGTGCCAGGCGCTCGGCCGCGCGCGGGTCTGCGTAGCTGGCGGTTCCCACCTGAATGGCGGTGGCCCCGGCAAGCATAAACTCGACCGCATCTTCCGGGGTGACAATGCCGCCCATCCCGATCACTGGAATATCGATCGCCTTGGCTGTCTCGTAAACCATGCGCAGGGCAATGGGCTTGATGGCCGGCCCGGAGAGGCCGCCGGTGACATTGCTGAGGCGGGGCTTGCGCGTTTCCGGGTCGATGGACATGGCGAGGAAAGTATTCGTGAGGCTAACGGCGGAAGCGCCTGCGTTTTCCGCAATCCGGGCCATNNGCGGTGCGAGCGCGATGGACAAGAAATTCAAGCGTGCCTGGGTCGGCGCCGAAAGCCATGCCGCCTTCATGCACGTTGGGGCACGAGACGTTGAGCTCGTAGGCCGCCATGCCCTCTGCCTGGTTCAAGCGCTCGATGACCGCAACGTATTCGGCGACGGTATAGCCGAAGACGTTGACGATAACTTTGCAGCCAGGGTAACGGGCGAGTGCCGGCAATTTTTTCTGGATGAAGTCTTCGACGCCGACGTTTTGCAGGCCGATGGCGTTGAGCATGCCGGCCGCGGTCTGGATCAGGCGCGGCGCCGGATGGCCGGCCATGGGTTCGAGGGAGATCCCCTTGGTGACAAAGCCGCCGATTTGTTCGAGATCGACGATCTCTTCAAATTCGATGCCATAGCCAAAGGTGCCGCNNCGCTGGCGGCGATGACCGGGTTGACGAGGTCCATCCCGGCCACTCGGACTTGCATGTCGGGTTTCACCAGGGCGGCGTTCCTTAAAAGCAGTGGTCAGATGTCAGTGTTCAGTGGACAGCACGCAGCTGACAACTGAGAACTGACACCTACCATGATACGCGCGGGTTAGGGTGAATTCGACTCGCCTCCCCCTTGACATCCGACAGGAGACGGGTTCATTCTGTTGTCGAACATCGAGGGGAAGATGCCGACATCGACAGATCTCTTGCAGGGAACCCTGGATTTGCTGATTTTNNACCGGCTCGAGTACAAGGGCTGGATTCGGGCCGACTGGGGCAACTCCGAGAACAATCGCAAAGCCAAATATTACGCGCTGACGGCGACGGGGCGGAAGCAACTGAAGTCCGAGGTTGAGACGTGGGAGCGGTTGTCTGAGGCGATCGGGCTGGTGTTGGGCCGCATTCCGGAGGCCGCGTCATGATGCGAGAACTGTGGACGCAATTGCGTTTTCTCATTTCACGGCGGAAGCCTGAGGAACTCGACCTTGAGCTGAGCTTTCATCTGGAAAAGGCCATCGAACTGCACGTGGCTGCGGGGATGAACGCGGCAGAAGCGCGCCGTCAGGCATTGATCGAGTTTGGCGGGGTCGAGCGGACACGCGAGCAAACTTACGAGCAGCGCCCCGGCTGGTGGATGGGAACAGTCGTCCAGGATGTGCGCTATGCGCTGCGGCTGACGGCCAAGAGCCCGGGATTCACCGCGGTGGCTGCGGGATCGCTGGCCCTCGCGATTGGCGCCAATACGGCAATCTTCTCGATTGCGAAAGAGATGCTCTACGACCGGCTTGCTGTCGATCATCCGGAGCAGTTGCGTTTGCTGGGATGGCGTGCGAATGGGGAGACGCCGGTGCAAGGCTATCGGACCGAGTTCGATACGCATGCGGCGGGCATGACCAGCGAGAGCTTCTCGTATCCCGTGTTTCGCCAGTTGCAGGCCAGCGACCGGTCGTTGCAAGGGCTGGTGGCATTTGAAGAAGTGGGCTCTTCAGGCATGGTGGGTGGGGTTGCGGAGCCTCTGAGCGTTGAGGCGGTGTCGGGCAATTACTACAGCCTGTTGGGCGTGCGCCCGCAGCTGGGGCGGGCGATTTTGCCGAGCGACGATGGAGCGGTGGACACGGGTGCAGTGGCCGTAATCAGCGAAGGACTGTGGGATCGCGCATTCGGACGGTCAGCGAATGTAATCGGCCAGACACTTCGCGTAGACAAAGCGACGCTGACGATTGTCGGCGTGAATCCGCGGATATTTACAGGAGCGGCGAGCGCGCAGCAGTCGCCAGATCTGTTTGTGCCCATGTCGATGGCGAACATGGTTGACCCATGGGGTGGCGTGGGCCTGTCGGCGTTGAAGGATCCCGGCTACTGGGGCATCGAGGTGATGGGGCGGCTGCGCGCCGACGTAAGCGAAAGCCAGGCGCAGGCTGCGCTGGATACCGAGTTGGCAGCCGCTGTGCGCTCAACAATGACTGTGAAGCCGAACACAACGATGCCACGGATGGTGATGGCCGACGGCGCGCGCGGGCTGCATCAAATGGACGGCGATTTCCGCAAGCCGCTCAATGTGCTTGGCGTGCTCCTTGGGCTGGTGCTTCTGCTGGCATGCGCCAACGTGGCCAACCTGCAACTGGCGCGCGGCACTCAACGCACGCGCGAGATGAGCGTGCGCCTGGCGCTTGGTTCGGGACGGCGGCGCTTGCTGCAACAACTGCTGACAGAGAACCTGTTTCTGGCCGCGCTGGGCGGCAGCGGCGGGTTGCTGCTCGGATATCCCGGGCGCAACGGAATTCCGGCGTTGCTCGTGAGAGGATGGCGCGCAGACAAGATGGCTGTTCACTTCGATTGGGGCATCTTTGTATTCTGCGCAGTTTCCACGGTCCTCACCGGGCTCATGTTCGGGATGTTTCCGGCATGGAACGCGGCGCGCCTGGATGTGAGTGGCGGCCTGAAGGAAGGCGCGCAGACCGCAACGCGGCGGCAGCGCGGGCTGCGCGGTAAGGCGCTGGTGGGGCTGCAAATTGCTCTCTCTACGCTTTTGATTATCGGTGCGGGTCTTTTTGTCCGCACCGTGATGGGGCTGGCATCGATCGAACCGGGATTCCGCACCGACCATTTGCTGATCGCGCCGATTTATCCGGCGCCTGACCGTTTCCCGCCCAAGAAGAACGTACAGCTTATGAGCGATGTGGAGCGTGCGATCGCGGCGATTCCCGGCGTGGACGCGGCGACGGCAATGTCTGTCACCTGGCTTGGCGGCGGTTGGAACACAGTCGCGATCCGGACTGAAGACGAAGTCGCGCACCCGGAAACTGTGCCAGTCCGGCCGGACGACCCTGGTTTGCTTAAAGCAACGTCTGTGACGATGGATGGAGGCGGCGCAGGAGATGATCTTGCAGAACGCTCGAACCGAGTCGGCAACGGCTTCTTCGCGGTGATGAGTGTGCCGATCTTTGCGGGACGCGGGTTTGGTCCGCAAGACACCGCAACGTCCCAGAAAGTCGCGGTGATCAACCAGCGGCTGGCGCGTGAGCGGTTTCCACATGGAAGCCCTGTCGGCAAGCGCATCACGCTGAGTGGCGAAGGCACTCCCAAATCGTGGATCGAGGTGGTGGGCGTCTGCGGTGACACGCTCAACGACGATCTGCGCAGCCAGGCGCCAGGGCAGTTCTTTCTGCCACTCACGCAGGCTGACGAATCATACGGGTCGAATTTCATGGTGCGTACGCATCTGCCCGCGGCGGTGATTGTGCCTGCGTTGCGGCGTGCGGTCGCGGGCGTGAGCAGCGAGTTCTCCATCCAGGAAATTCGCAGCCAGCAGGAAGACATTGACACAACCATGCGCATGGAGCGCGCACTGGCCACATTGGCGGCAGGCTTTGGCGCGCTGGCGTTGGCACTGGCGTGCGTGGGCATTTACGGTGTGATGGCCTATTCGGTGGCGAACCGCAAGAACGAGATCGGCATCCGGCTCGCTCTCGGTGCGCAGCCGGGCCAGGTGCGCGCCATGATTCTGCGCGAGAGTGCGTGGCTGGCGGTTGCCGGCGTGATTGCCGGCGTGGCTGCTGCGCTGTGGCTGGGAAGATTGGTGGGAACGATGCTTTATGGCGTGGGGCCCTACGATCCGGTAACACTTGTGGGCGGTACAGTTTTGTTGTTCGCAGTGGCGCTGGCCGCCGGTTGGATTCCCGCAAGGCGCGCCGCGGGCATGGAGCCGATGGATGCGCTGCGCCATGAATAGGCACCTGAAGCTCGGAAGATGCTTGATTTTGAAATCAGTGCACGACTTCACAGCTTGCTGCAAATACCTCGTTAGTCTTCGTTTTGAAAGGGCCCGGATTTATCCGGGCCGCAAACCGCAAATTGTATCCGCCCTTTAGGGCCTGAGGGATGGTTTCAACGGCGCCAGTTTCTGGAGGATTCGGCAGCGTGAGTGATTTTCTTCATCGGAGGTGGGCAATGTTCCGACGCGGCCTTCAGCGGGACGTAAACGACGAGCTGCGCTTCCACATCGAGCAGTCAGTCGAGAGAAACATCGCTGCAGGCATGACTGAGTCAGAAGCGCGCCGGCAGGCGCTGATTGAACTTGGCGGCGTAGAGCGCACGCGAGAGCAGTGCTACGAACAACGGCCCGGCTGGTGGATGGGAACAGTCGCGCAGGATGTGCGCTATGCGCAACGCGGCTTCCGCCGCAACTGGGTATTCACGTTTGCGGTGATCACGACGCTCGCCGTGGGGATTGGCGCGACGACGGCGGTGTTCAGTGTCGTCGACCGAATTTTATTTCGTCCGCTGCCCTATGCGCAGGACGACCGCCTGGTCACAGTCGGGTTGGTGCATTCGCTTGAAAAGCAGGAATTCATGATGGGCGGATTTTTCTTCGATTGGCGCGACCATCAAAAGCCCTTCGAAGCCATGGCCATTCAGAGCACGGGACCGCACCCCGCCGACCTGATCGAGAATAATCCAGAGCAGCTCGATTACATGGACTTCGACGCCGGTTATTTGCCGATGCTGGGAATCTCCCCGGTGGTGGGCCGCAACTTTACTCCGGAAGAAGCTCTGCCCAACGGACCGCCCGTGATCCTCATTTCATATGGGCTGTGGCAGGACCATTACAACCGCGATCCGAACATTCTGAATCGCCAGATCAATGTCGATGGCGATCTGGTCCGCGTGGTGGGCGTGTTACCCAAGGACTTCCAGTTTCCCACGCTGCAACCGGCGGACATAGTCTTCCCCATGGCGCTCGACCCGACCAAGCAAAAGACCGCCAACGGAGGCTTCGGCAATCCCATGCGCACGTTGGCGCGGCTCAAGCCAGGCGTGAGCATTCAGCAGGCAAGGGAAGAGATGGAGCCGCTCTTCGAGCACACGCGCGACACGTTCATTCCTGCAGATGTGCGCAAGGACATCCACCTGAGCATTCGTTCTCTGCGCGATCGCGAGACCGACGACATTCAGTTGGCGGCGTGGATTCTATTGGGATCGGTGCTGGCAGTCCTCTTGATTGCATGCGCGAATGTGGCCAGCCTGATGATGGTGCGCGGCGAGGGACGCGAGCGTGAACTGGCCGTGCGTTCAGCGCTAGGCGCAAGCCGCGGACGTTTGATCCGCCAGACGCTGACCGAAGCAGTATTGCTTTCGCTTGCCGGAGCCGCGGCAGGCATGGCGCTGGCCGAGGGATTGCTGCGCGTGTTTGTGCGCCTCGCGCCTACAGGGATTCCGTTTCTCCAGCGGGCCACGCTCGACTTGCGCATTGCATTGTTTACAGTGTTGCTGTCGCTCGTTTGCGGAGCGTTGTTCGGGCTGCTGCCTGCCCTCCAGACACCGCGCAGGTCGGCACTGGCGGCGCGCACCGCGAAGATGCGCAAGCGTACCTTGGTGCGCGGAACCATGGTGGTAGCGCAGATTGCGGTGAGCATGGTTCTGCTTACCGGCGCGGCGCTGCTCCTCAAAAGCTTCAGAAATACTGAGGAGCAAAATCTCGGCATGCAGACCGGCGGCGTGTTCACGGCGCAGATTGCGCTGCCCGGATTCCGATACAACACGACCCGCAAACAGATGCAGTTTTACCTGGACGCTGAAGCGGCGATCCGGCGTTTGCCCGGCATTCGCGCGGTCGCGTTCAGCGATTCTGTTCCGCTGGGGGGATGGCAGGGCGGTTCGCGCTTGAACGGCCTCACAATCGACGGAAAGCCTTACCAGGGCGCATCACCGAGCGATACCCTCACCGATCGAAAAGTCACGCCCGATTATTTTTCGGCGCTGAATATCCCCATCGTTCGCGGGCGCGGGTTCACTGAGCAGGATACCGGCTCTTCGCAGTCCGTTGTCGTCATCAGCAGGCTCATGGCGGCACGCATCTTTCCCGGCGAAGATCCAATTGGGAGNNTCCGACAGCGACTGGGAGGGAAGGAAGCCAGTCATGGTGATTGGTTCGGTCTTGTCTTCCCAAGCCGTTGCGCCGTGGGTGCGGTCGCAGATTTCCGCAATCGATCCCACCGTCCCAGTCAAGATAGAAGCGCTCGACCAAACCCTGAGCAAACTTGCCGACCGGCCGCGGTTCGAAACGGCGCTGCTGGGGTTCTTCGCACTTTGCGGATTGCTGATGGCGGTGATCGGGCTCTATGGCGTGATCTCGTTTCTGGCCACGCAGCGCACGCAGGAGATCGGTGTGCGCATGGCGCTGGGCGCAACACGCGGCAATATTTTGCGGCTCATTGCACGCGAAGGCGTGCGGCTGATTTTCGTTGGTGGTGGAGTGGGACTTGCTGCAGCATTGATGACGGCCCGCCTGCTGCGGAGCCTGCTCTATCACGTCGGCGTGCACGACCCGGCTACCTACATAGGAGTGGCGCTGCTTCTCGCACTCGTCGCATTTGTCGCGACGCTCATTCCCGCCCGCGCAGCAATGAAGGTCGAACCGGTTGCGGCGCTGCGTTATGAGTAGGAGCACACTGTCGGGTGCGAAAGCACGACTTTTTGGTGGGTGCGGGTGCCCCCGGTCCCTCGCATTTGGGGATCGGGGAGACCACTCACCTCGGATCGCCCATGGGAGGTTTGGACATGAATGAGTTCTTGACCCGGCTGAGGTTTTTAGTTTCCCGCAGACCACAAAGCGAACTCGACGAGGAACTGCGCTTTCACCTCGATCAGTCCGTCCAGAGGAACGTAGCCGCGGGCATGTCGGAAGGCGAAGCGCGCCGCCAGGCAATGATCGAGTTCGGCGGAGTGGAGCGCACGCGGGAGCAGACCTATGCTCAACGCCCAGGGTGGTGGATCAGCACGGTAAAACAGGATGTGCGCTACGCAATGCGAGGCTTCCGCCGCAACTGGGTGTTCACGTTTGCGGTGATCACAACGCTGGCCGTAGGCATTGGCGCCACCACCGCGGTCTTCAGCGTCGTCGATCGAATTCTGTTCAGGCCCCTCCCGTACGCTCACGATAACCGGCTGGTTTCCGTCGGCCTCACCGCCCCAATTATCCCCGAAGAGTTCATGCTGGGCGGCTCGTACTACGACTGGCGCGACAATCAAAAACCGTTCGATGCCTTCACGTCGGAAACAGGCGCGCACGATTGCGATCTGACCGAGCACAATCCGGCACATCTGAGCTGCGCCAGCGTCGAGCAGAATTTTCTGACCACGCTGGGGATCTCGCCGATGATGGGCCGGAATTTTTTGCCGGAAGAGGACCGGCCCAACGGCGTGAAAGTCGCGCTGATTTCCTACGGCCTTTGGCAGTCGCATTATGGCCGCGATCCCGGAGTCCTGAACCGGCTCATCGACATCGATGGCAAGCAGGTGCGCGTCATCGGCGTGCTGCCCAGAGACTTTGAAATGCCGGCCCTCGAGGCCGCGGATATTGTTTTACCCGAGGCCCTGGACGTGGCCGCCGAACGCCGAGAATCCCCAGACACGGTGATGTACGCTTTTGCACGTTTGAAGCCGGGAATGACGATCGACCGTGCGCAGCAAGAGTTGCAGCCAGTCTTCAACTACTCGCTCAGCCTGGCGCCGGCGCAATTCCGCAATGAGGTTCATCTGCGCGTGCGATTGGTTCGCGACCGCCAGATGCACGATGTCCGCACGGCCGCCTGGGTTCTGCTTGGCGCGGTGCTCGCAGTCCTGCTCATTGCATGCGCCAACGTCACAAGCCTGTTGATGGCGCGGGCTGCGCAGCGCGAACGCGAGCTCGCTGTGCGATCGGTCCTGGGCGCAAGCCGCGCACGTCTGGTGCGGCAGCGCCTGACCGAGGTGCTTCTCTTGTCGTCAGCGGGCGCCCTGGCCGGGTTGGTGCTTGCGGAAATCCTCCTCCGCGTGTTCGTCGCCATCGCTCCCGCGGGCATACCTTTCCTGGAACATGCGCAGCTCGATCTGCGCATTGTTCTCTTCACGCTGATGGTTTCTCTGGTCTGCGGAGCAGTGTTTGGCGCATTGCCCGCGCTGGAGAGACCCCGCATCAAGGCTCTGGTTGCGCGCACAAGCAGTGCAGGTGGCCACGCGTGGGCGCGGCGGTTCCTGGTCGTTGGGCAGATCGCGGTAAGCATGGTGTTGCTCGCGGGCGCGGCACTGCTGATGCGCAGCTTCAGCAGCATCGAGCGCCAGAACTTGGGGCTCCGCACCAACGGCGTATTGGCCGCGCATATCGCGTTGCCGCAGTATCGCTACACCACTTCTCAACAACGCATGGAGTTTTATCTCGCGGCCGAAGCTGCGCTGCGCCGGCTCCCGGGCGTCACCGCGGTGGGCATGAGCAACTGGCTTCCGCCGGCAGACACGCACGAAAGCCAGATCTTCGCCAACATCCAGGTGGACGGCAAGCCGCACTTTGCCGACGGTACGGGCGGCATGGTGACCTGGCGGTGGGTCACCCCGGATTACTTCAATGCGCTCGAAATTCCCATCGTGCGTGGCCAGCGGTTCACCGAGGCAGAGAGAATTTCAAACGAACATTTTCTCATCGTCAGCAGCCTGCTCGCGACGCGCCTTTTCGGCGATGCCGATCCGATCGGCCAGCATGTGAAGCCGGGACCGAATGACCCCTGGTCGACAGTGGTGGGAGTGGCGGCCAACGTCAAAAATAAGAGCCTCACCGGCGATGATGAACCGGAGTTCTATCGTCTGCGCCGAAGCGTTGCGGAAGATTGGGCGCCGTGGAACGCGATCGTCGTGAAAACATCCCTCGCGCCAACGGCTATGGCTCCGTGGATACGGGGCCAGATTGCGCAGATCGACCCCACGCTTCCGGTCGAGGTTGAAACGCTGAGCCAGAGCGTAAGCAAGCTGGCCGATCGGCCGCGGTTCGAGACGGCGCTGGTGGGGTTCTTCGCGCTCTGCGGCCTGCTGATGGCCGTGATCGGCCTATACGGGGTTATTGCGTTTGTGGCCACGCAGCGCACGCAGGAGATTGGCGTGCGCATGGCCCTGGGTGCGACGCGCATGAACATTCTGCGGCTGGTTGCGGGCGAAGGCGTGCGCCTGATCTTGCTGGGAGGCGTGCTCGGGTTAGGCGCCGCGCTGGGTACATGCCGCCTGCTCAAGAGCCTGCTCTTCCAAGTGGGACCCTACGATCCGTGGACGTACGCAGGTGCCGCGATGCTGCTGGTCGTCGTGGCGCTCGCTGCCGCTCTCGTTCCAGCGCGCGCCGCGATGCGCGTGGAACCTGTGGTAGCACTGCGCTACGAATAACCCCTGCGGGTGCCCCATCCCAAACGACGGCATCTGTTGAATATGGCGGGGAAGGGCAATGCTCACGCAATCGAAATCGGCGAACCTGAAATATGATTGATCCATTCGAAAGCGAGAACCTTCATGAAGGTGATCTCTCTTTGTGCAATGCTGCTCGGGTGGGGACTTCTCCCTCCTCTGACCAGCGCACAAACCAGTCCTGCCACCTTTCCGCTCGCTGGCGACTGGGATGGCATCTTAGTGGGTCAGGGTCCTGTCGGGCATGTGGTGCTTCATATGAGCACAACGCCTGAAGGCAAGATGACGGCGCTCCTCGACGATATTGATAGGAAGGTTTCAGGTGCTCCCGCAATCGGAGGTTCTTTCGACGGCAGTCGTCTGGTTCTTCGATTCACGTATTGGATGCCGAGAAGCAACGGCGATCTTGAACCCAGGGTTGCCTCTTATGAGGCAACGGTTACCCCATCCGGCTCCGAGATGACCGGCGTTTGGACCCAGGAAGGCTCGTGGCCGCTCAACTTGAAGCGCGTCACCTGGCAGGCGAAGATACCCAAGCCGGCTCCGCCAACCATCTTTGACGGCGATTGGGCCGGCACCGAATACGAAAGTCGTGGGATCACAATCCACTTCATCTTTCACATCTACAACACCGAGGACGGCCTGATGGTCACCATCGATTGTCCGGATGAGAAATTCAAAGGCGCGCTGGCAAGCAAAGTCACATACGATCAGACCTCGCGCCAGATCTTTATTTCTGTTGGGAGTGCAATCTTCACCGGCAAGATGACCCCGGATGGCAAGGCTCTGGATACTTCCATGACGGAGCCGGGGTTCCATTTTCTGATTCACTTCGATCGACTGATGCCTAAACCTACGGAACCGAATTAAGCCGCCCAGTGCCCCATGTCTGACGATCAACAAAAGACCGGGTGCCCCATGTCTCGCGCTTGAGACATGGGAGACCACGAAACTTCACCCGCCTCCTGTTTGTTTTTCTATCTCAGTCCGCCTGAGTCACAGGCAATCCGGAAGCTACCCCTAAGCAAATGGTTGAATCGTCTTCAGCCCAGCGCGTCACGGAAATCCGGATACCCTCCCGAAATTCCACCCTGCACCGAATCGCGCTCCGCCAGACCTCCCTATCCCGGTCTCGTCCTTGATGGCAGAAATCCATCGTAGCCTTCAAAATCCTCTGTTTTTCTTTCGTTCCGTTTGCATGCAATTTCGCATCGCCGGCGCACAATCCATCTAGATCGTTTTTACAAGATGCCGAATTCGGAAAATTTCGGCCCTCGAGAGGCCCTTTTCCTGAAGAAAAAAGCGTATCGAACCCAAGGAGGCTTCAAAATTAAGAAAATCATGCCCGTAACTCTTTTGTTGTCTAGAATCTGCAAATAACCCCTTTGCTATCTAGAATTTGGAAGAGTGGACTCCTTCTATCTCTATGAAAACA
>PLTV01000002.1:3009-3404 GCA_003164635.1 Acidobacteriaceae bacterium | reverse complement strand
CCCTGGCCGCCTGCTGGAGTCGTGGATGTGGGCGTATTGTCCAGCACAAAATCCTGCCAGCGTCGCCCGCTCACCGGCAGCGCCTGCAACTCGGCTGCGCTCATCGTGTTGCTCAGCGCCGGAGCCGCCTGACCACTCGCCGGAGAGGCTACCGGCGCCGGGGACGCGGAATGCGGCAGGCTTTGTCCCGCCAGGGCCAGAGTTTGCAGCGGTTCAGTTTCCAGCGCAGCGTTCACCTCGATAGCCGTGGTCTGAGGAATCTCCGCACTCACCCGCCGCCCGCTCAAGGGCAGCAAACGTAAGGTCTCAGCGGTCAATTCTGCGCCGCTCACCGGCAAAGCCTCCGTCTCCAGGATGGGCCGTTCTTCGCTTGGAAATGCCGCCAGAACCGGACT
>PLTV01000002.1:2287-2939 GCA_003164635.1 Acidobacteriaceae bacterium | reverse complement strand
TGGCTTGGAGTGCAGATCGGTCAGTTTGCCTGTCAGTGAACCGGTTGTTGTATCTTCGGCCGGCAGAGTCTGGGCAGATTGGGTAAAACCCGCCGTTCCCGCGCCCATCAGCAGCACGGCAAACGCCAGCGTCTTCGTCCAACTGCGCTCCAACCCTGCCATCGAGACCCTTGCTCGCGGCAGATCTCGGGAAAACACTCCAGGCTTCAACCCCGGCCCACTCTGACGGCGGATCCGGGTGAGGCAGAGCCCTGCGGCCATTTCCAGATAGGCATCCCTCTGCCTTTGGCCGCTCTAATTACCCAAATACAACGTTCCCAGCGATTCTATGCCCTTCTCCGGTAAACTGAAAAGACGGCATCTCGGGTTTGGCCTCAACTGTAGGCATTAGAGCGCAAATCGCACTTCCCTGATCTCTGATCTCTGACCCCTGATCCCTGGTTTCCCATGTTCATTGATGAAGCAAAAATTCGTGTCAAAGCCGGCGACGGCGGCAACGGCTGCATGGCCTTCCGGCGCGAAAAATTCGTGCCCCGCGGCGGTCCTTCGGGCGGCGACGGAGGCCGCGGCGGCGATGTCGTCATGGTCAGCTCGCAGCGCCACAACACCCTGATCCGCTTCCGCTATAACCCCGAGCACAAGGGCCAGCGCG
>PLTV01000002.1:0-2233 GCA_003164635.1 Acidobacteriaceae bacterium | reverse complement strand
AGCACCCACCAGGCTCCGCGCGAACACGAACTCGGCCGCGCCGGCGAGGAGCACCATTACCGGCTCGAACTCAAGCTGCTGGCCGACGTCGGCTTGGTCGGCTACCCCAACGCCGGCAAGTCCACTCTCATCTCCCGCATCTCCGCCGCGCGCCCCAAAATCGCCGATTACCCCTTCACCACCCTCGAGCCCAACCTCGGCGTGGTCACCGTCGGCGAGGAGCCGGATCTTGAATCCTTCGTCGTCGCCGACATGCCCGGCCTCATTGAAGGCGCGCATCTCGGCTCCGGCCTGGGCACTCAGTTCCTGCGCCACATCGAGCGCACCCGCCTGCTCGTTCACCTGGTCGATGTCTCCGACGCCAGCGGACGCCCCGACCCCGTCGCGGACTTCAAGGTCATCAATAAGGAACTGGCCAGCTTCACCAGCAAAAACCTCCCTAAGGAGTTCGACGCCTTCGCCGACGACGCCGAAGAAGAGTCCAAGCCTGAGCATCCCCTGGCCAACAAACCCATGATCGTCGTGGCCACCAAGATCGACTCCGCCAATCCCGACAAGCTCAAAAAACTAGCCGCCCACATCAAGCGCAAGAAGCTGGAGTTCCACGCCATCAGCGCCGTAACCGGCGAAGGCATCGAAGACCTGAAATGGTCCCTGGCCAAGCACCTCCGCGACTAATAGCAATTAGATAGAAGTCGGAGGAAGAAGGAGCCTTCAGCCTCGGAGGGAGCAGGGGCCTTTAGGCCCCTGAAGAGAGCGCCTTCAAGAAGAAGCGGCTTCAGCCGCGGGCCTTTCATTCTCTCCCGTCCGTCGCACCGGCGCCTGAACAGCTCTTTGCGCTGTTCCATTACTTCGCGAAATACATAGGCATCGAGTCCATCTCCGCACAAGGACTCGTTGGCACGCCGGAGGCTTATCCGTTCAGTTCCGCCGCATGTGGACCGTTTGATCCAATGCCTCTGCATCTTGCGCAGAAATAACGCCCGGGCCTGAAGGCCGTTCGCGAAGCTGCTGCTTCCAGGGGCCTGAAGGCCCCTGCTCCCTCCGGTGGCCGGCCTGACACCTGGCATCCCAAGTTTCCTCGACAGATTCANNTAGAATTCTAGTTGAAATAGGTGAAACCATGGTCTGGCAACTCCAGCAAGCCAAAACCCGGCTCAGCGAGGTCATTGAAAAGGCCCACACCGGCGGCCCCCAGGTCATTACCCGCCACGGAGCCGAGCGCGCCGTCGTCCTGTCTATCCACGACTACCGCGCGCTCGTCGCCCACAAACCCAATCTCATCAATTATTTACTCCAAGGCCCTAAGGTCGACGACTTCGAAATCGAGCCCAGCCGCGATATGGGCCGCGAGATCGAACTGTGACCGCCGCAGTTTCCTATCTACTCGACACCAACGTGCTTTCGGAAACCCGCAAGCTCAAGCCCGATCCCGGCGTCCTCGCCTTTCTCCAATCCGCCGACCCCGGGTCCATCTTCTTGAGCGTCCTCACCCTCGGCGAATTGCGCAAAGGCATCGCCGCCAAAAAACTGCGCGACCCGGAAGCGACTGCGGCCGCCCGCCTGTCGGCCTGGGTTGACGGGCTGGAAGGCAGCTTCGTCGATCGCATCCTCCCTATCGACGCCGGAATCGCAAGCCTGTGGGGAGAATGGTCCGGCCAACGCCCGCGCCCCGTCGTCGACACATTACTCGCGGCCACCGCTGCCCGCCACAACCTCACCCTCGTCACCCGCAATCTCCGCGATGTAACCGGAATCCCCGTCCAACTCCTCAATCCCTGGAAAACCTAAACCCCACCCAGCGCCCTGGCCACCCCCGCGCGCGTGCTCGCGGCATGCGCCGCCCCTGCAAGAAACGTCAACTGGACCGGCCCTTTTCCCGATCCAACTCCCGCCGCCGCCAACGCCTCTTCCGTAGCCCGCGCCCGCAGGAACCCATACAGAAACTGCTCGGCGGTTTCCCCCGTGTCCACGCCGGCCTTGCCGCCGTCCAGCACCGTGGGCGCAAAGTAAGGGTGCGCGATCCCCAACCGCAGAGACTCTTCATAAACGATCGACCCCACCAACTGCTCCCGGTTTGGAGTAAAGCCCTCAAGATCGCCCAGGCCGATCAACAACAGCCTGGCCGCATGCATCGAGCCCGGCTTCGGCGTGATCAGAAGCGTTTCGCCCAGCAAACCCGCAAACAGGTTCTCCTTGCGAATCTGTGTCAATAGCCCACCCAGCTCCCCGT
>PLTV01000197.1 GCA_003164635.1 Acidobacteriaceae bacterium | reverse complement strand
AACACCTTGTTATAGGTGTCGGTAGCCATCAGGTCTGCCTGCGGTGTGAGCAGTTCCAGGCGGATGAGCCCAGCGAGGGCGCCGCCGATAAAGAAGAAGAATGTCAGCGAAATGAGATAAAGGATCGCAATCCGTTTATGGTCGCCCGTGAGCAGCCAGCTCAGCAGTCCATTTTCCTTGGTGATGAAATTCACCTTGGGAATTCTGGCCGTGGATTGGTCGGGAAGACTGACGATTGTGGCACTCATGGCTTCACCACTCCCTGCGGTTCGGTTTGACGCGACGCGGCCTTCGGCGCCGCCTGACCACCTTTTGGCGGAGCGGCTTTGCCTTCGCCCTCCGGCAACAGGTCGGTCGTGTTCAATGTTTGATCAATGCGGTAATCGGAGTTGAGGTTCTTGATATATTCCACCAGCGCAATCACGCCTTCTTCACTCACCTGGCCTTGATAGGTGGGCATGATGGGCGCATAGCCTTGCGTAATGTGCTGCGACGGATTGAGGATCGACTCGCGCAGATAGGCATCGTCGGCAATGACTGAGCCGCCGCTTGAAAGCGCCAGCTTCGATCCATAAACACTGGCCAGGCTGGGGCCGCGAGCATCGGGCCTGCTGTTGTGGCACGCATTGCAGCTCAGGCTTGCAAAAAGCCGCTCGCCATTCTGCGCCAGCGACATGCCGCTGGTCGACTCAGCCAGCCACTTTCTGTAGTCCTCAGGGCTCTGCACCACAACCTCGCCGATCATCGCGGAGTGGTTGGTGCCGCAATACTGCGTGCAGAACAGATGATAGGTTCCAATCTCTGTGGCCTCAAACCAGACCGAGGTGTAACGGCCCGGGATGGCTTCGCGCTTCACGCGGAAGGCCGGAATCGAAAAGCTGTGGAAGACATCCTGCGAAATCAGCGTAAGCTGGATCGGCTTTCCGATGGGGATGTGCAGAGAATTGATTTCGTGCTGCCCGCCCGGATGTTCCGCCTTCCACATCCACTGCTTGCCGACCACGTAAATATTCATTGCGTTCGCGGGCGGCGTATACACACGGAAATAAATCAGCGCGCCCCAAACAAACATCACCAGAAATAGTCCCAGCGGAATGATCGTCCATGTGGCCTCAAGCAGCGTCGAGCCCTCGATCTGCGTCGCGACCGGATGGCGCTCTTTGCGGTAGAGAATGGAGAAAGTCGTCACCAGCAGGATGACAATGGTGAGGCCGATCAGGCTCACCAGCACCATGAAAAAATACAGCGCATCCATCTGCGGCGCAATCTTCGACGCTTCCGGTGGGAACAGCGCGAAGGTCGTCATCCACTTGACGAGGAACTGCCAAATTACTGGACTAATATGATCCATTCCGTTATCCGTTCACCTTTGTTCCTGTGCCCGTTGTACCCGTTCCAGTTTTCTTCTGACCGTCGATTCCCCACTCTTCGGGCGCCGCGTTGGCAGCGCGGCTGTCGCGACGGAACATCACCAGCATGAATCCCCCCAGCGTAGCCAGCGTGACAAACCCACCCAACTGCACGACGCGGGCAACAATCAGCGAGTGCTTGTTGGTCTGCGGGTCGTAGTGGTAGCAGTACGTCAGAATGTTATCGACTGGCGAGCCGATGCGATTGGAAGAAGCTTCGGCAAGGCCGAGCCGCAGATCCTTGGGCGAATACTCCACGCCCATGTAGTACTGCGCGAGCTTTCCCTCTGGCGTCACGATCTGGATGGAACTCGCATGCGCAAACTGCGTCAGCTTGCCATCGGGCCCGGGGATTTTTACGTATCCGAACCCAACCGTCCTGGTCAGCGCGTCGATGTTGGCCTGCGTGCCGGTCATGAAGTGCCAGCCGTCGGCCGTCTCCGGATGACCGTAACGCTTTACGTAACTGCGCTTCTTGGAAGCAGCCAGATCTGTGCCTTCGCTCGGATCGATACTAATGACGATGATGTCGAAGTCTTTGCCGGGAACCTCATCCACCATCTGCAACGCGCCCGTGAGCCCGTTCAATTCTTCAGAGCACAGCATCGGGCACTGGTAGTAAACCAGCGCAAGGATCGCCGGTTTCTTGCCGAAGTAGCTGCCCAGCGCCACCTGCTGACCACGATCGTCGGTGAACGTGAGCGAGAGCGGAAGCTGCGCATTCAGGTTCTGCGCAATGCCCACACCTTTCAGGATCGCGGGAGGCTTGTCGTTGACAGGCCCCACCTCTTTGTCGGCGTAGCTTGCGACCTGCGCCTGCAGCGAGGGAACGACAGCGGCAAACACGAAAACTCCCATGGCCGCAATCCCCAGAGCACCGCGCCAGCCTTTCCCGATTTGTTCAACCCTGTACATCCAATTTCCTTCTTCCTGCAATTACTGCTGCTTGCCGCGCGCATCCTCAATCTCTTCGTCGCGCCGCTGATCTTGCTCGTAGCCGGTGCGCGCAAATCCATTGGTCAGAGGTGCGTGTACAGCAGGTCTTGAGTCTCCCACCAGCAGGGGAGCCTGCGTGGTTGCCGGCGCCACCGGCAAGCCGCGCTGGGCAATGATCAATATGGCCTGGTCGATGGGAATTCTCACCGTGCCCTTGGAGCGATCGATCCAACTGTAGTTATTCAGCAGCAAATCTTCGCGCGCGTGCATGTCGGCAATTTCCTGGTACCCATCGTCGAGCTGAAGCCGCGGCTCAGGAAACTGCTGCGCCAGTTGCGCGACCTTGTTCTGCATCTCCGGATTGTTGGGCAGGTTGCCGAGTTCGCGAATCTCCACGGCCTGCGTCCACTTGTTGTTGGGCCCATCCACTTTGTTCATGTGCGCGTTAATAATCTTGCCGATGCCGTAGCAGAGCAATCCGGTAACCGCGACAAAAATGCCGAGCGCGGTCAAGAAAACCACGATGCCGGTCACGCGTATGTCTTGCTGCTCGTAGCCCGCTGACGTATCGACTTCTTCAGGGCCGTGCGAGCCGAGTTGCATTTCGTCGTCGTGATTAGGCATGGGCATGCTCCGGTTCCAGAATCTCGGCCAGGTGCGGATCGTTGATCTGCACCAGCGGCCGCATCTTCAAACGCGTGCAGTAAAACGCAAACCAGAAAGCAGTCATGGCCGCCGGCACAGCCGCGTATTCAAGAATTCCCCAGCTGAAGTGCAGGTTCCGCGCCGCGTCCTTGAAGTTCGGCTCGATCAGCCAGAACAGATCGAAGGCCTTGGCAAAGAGCATCCAGGCGCACACGGCGGTCAAACGCCGCTTATTGCGCTTGATGTCGCGCGACAACAACATGGTGAACGGAATGAGCCAGTGAAAGAGAAAGTCAAGCGTGATGATGATGCCCCAGTGGCCGCGGATGCGATCGAGATACCAGGGAATTTCTTCCGGCAGGTTGCCTGACCAGATGATGAGGAACTGCGAGAAGGCCAGATAAATATTGAGCATCACAAACGCGAAGGTGAACTTGCCCAGGTCGTGTTGCTCGGTCTGCCGCAGGATGGTCTTGAACGGCTCAGCCTTCGAGAGCCCAATCGAAACAATGATTGAAAGCGCGAGTACCGAGTAGCCTTGCCCGACGAGGAAGAGCAGACCGTACACCGACGAAAACCAGGTGGGGTCGAGCGACATCACCCAGTAGATGACCGCCGCTGTCATGGTGAGCGCATAGACCACGATGCCGGGCCCGCAGATGTTCTCGAATTTCTTGATCCAGGCTGGGGTGTTGGCGGGCGAATCGGCATCGCGATCGAGGGCAAGACGGTTAAGACGCCATGTATAGAACGCCCAGACGGCGAAGCAGAACAGACTCACCAGCCAGAACATGTCGGGCTGTAGCATGGGGCGCTTGAACTCCAGGCAGTGCGCCTGAACTTCATTGATGAAACCCGACTTCAACGCCGATGCGATGTCGCTTGGATTCGATCCATCGACCTGCGCCCACAGGTAGAGCTTCTTGATGAAGAGGGCAATGACCAGCCAATAGACAAAAACCAGCGGCAGGGTGCGGCTCATGGCCTCGAGTGGACGGCGCAAAAGCAATCCCCACTTGCCGCCGCTCACGTACTGCACCATCAAGAGCGCCAGGCCGCCCACAGCCCAGCCGAAGGTGAGTACTGTTCCCAGCAACCAGGCGCGCAACACGTGCTCGACGGAACCGTCGAGAAGCGCGAGGCCCGCGGCGATGACTGAAAACACCAACCCGATGACAAGCGCCCGCGTCTTCCAGCCATCCACAAAGGCCGGCGCGCCCAGATCCCTGGGCAACTGTTTGGCGTGCGCGTTGACGTGATGTTCGTTGGCCATTCCTATTCGTCCTAAATCTCTACTGTGCGGCCGGTGTGGCCGGTTTCGATTGCGCGGCCGCGGGGGCCGGTTTGGTTGCGGGAATCTTGATGGCTGGGTCTGCCGGATTGGCGGGTGCCATCGCCGGATAGCCTTCCTTGGTTACAGGCGGATAAGCCTGAATGGCTGTCGGAGGCAGCTTCCACGGATCTGCGAATCCCGCGGGCAAATGCTTCGCTTCGGCAATATCTTTCAGCTCCCTCACCTGCGTTCCGCCAGGCACATCCGCGGAAGTAGCTGCCTGGCTCAACTGCAGCGCGCGAATGTACGCGGCAACGGCCCAGCGGTCTTCGGGCGTCAACTGCGCGGAGTAGTCAGGCATGGCGCCATAGCCGTGCGTCATTACGTAGAAGTAGTGCGAGACAGGCTGCGCCATGCGCACCTGGTCGTGCAGGTTGGCGGCCGGCTTATATCCGCGATCGACGATCGCCCCAAGGCCATTGCCCACGCGCGAGTGGCACGGTGTGCAATAAACGTTGAACCGCTCCTGGCCGCGCTTCAGCACTTCAAGCGTCGCCGGAAAAGGCAACAGATTCTGCTCTTCGCGATAACCGTTCGCACCCTGGATAACACCCGTATAGAAATAGCTGTCTTCGCGCAGTTGGCCGCGCGCTACCGTGTTGACGACCTGCGGCCGAGCGCCGCGATGATCGGCGAACATTTCCGACCCGCGTTGCGGAATCAACTTGGGCTGATTCTGCATATCCTGGCGGCAACCGGCAACAAGCAAGAGCGCGCAGCCGCACGTCGCAACCAAGCCTTCGCGCATCCAGCGCTTCGTGGAGAGGTAACCCTGACCCCTGACCCCTGATCCCTGATCCCTGGTCATTAGTACTCCACCTCCACAACGGAAACCGGCTCAAGCGTGGCCAGGTACGCGCGCGTTTCAATCAGATCGAATTTCGGGTCGAGCGCTTCAAGGCAAAGAAAGAACTTGTCCTGGCTGGCGCCCTTGCGGAAGTTCGGTGCATTGAACAGCGGGTGATAAAGCGCCGGCAGCCCATTCAACGCGAGCATCCCAAACGCCGCGGAAAGTCCGGCCCAGAGAATCGTCCACTCATAGGCAGGCACAACAAATGCGGGCCAGGAATAGGTCGGACGCCCGGCAATATTCAGCGGATACGCCAGCACGGAAATCCATGTCTCCAGCGAAAACATAGCGGCAAGACCCATCAGGCCGCCGATCAGCGTCACCAGCGGTACCTTGTTGCGATGGAAACCGATGGCCTCGGCAGCCTCTTCCACCGGATAGGGCGTATAGCAATCCATGCGCCGCCAGCCATCGCGCCGCGCCGCCTGCGCTGCGCGCACCAGGTCGCTCGGGGTGTCGAATTCGGCCAGCAGGCCGTATGTTCCTTCACGTGGGGGCATCAGTCAGCAGCCTCCGCCGCCTTCTTGGGCGTAATCTTCGCCCCCGGCAGCATCAAGCGGATCTCGTTCATGGGAATCATGGGCAGGAAGCGTACAAAGAGCAGGAACAATGCGGTGAACAGCCCAAGCGTGCCGACGTAGATCGCGTAATCCCACTTCGTTGCGCGATAGGTTCCCCACGACGACGGCAGAAAGTCGCGGTAGAGGCTGGTTACGACAATCACAAAGCGCTCAAACCACATGCCCGTGTTCACCACGATGGAAATGAAGAACATGAAGGCAATATTGGTGCGCAGCTTGCGCGACCACAGGGTCGTGAGCGGAATCGCCAGATTGCACGTGACCAGCACCCAGTACGACCAGCCCATGGGGCCAAACACGCGGTTCCAGAACATGAAAGCTTCCCAGTGCGAGGCCGAGTACCAGGCCATGAAGGCTTCCATGCCGTACCCGTAGGCCACAATGAAGCCCGTTGCCAGCATGACCTTGCCCATGTTGTCGATATGGCGGTCGGTCACCATGCCTTCAAGGTGATAGAACTTGCGCAGCGGAATGGCCAGCGTCAGGACCATCGCGAATCCTGAGTAGATGGCGCCGGCGACGAAGTAGGGCGGGAAGATCGTCGTATGCCAGCCGGGAAGTACAGCGACTGCGAAGTCGAAGCTGATGACCGTATGCACGCTGAGCACCAGCGGTGTTGCCAGGCCCGATAACAACAGCGAAGCCGTCTCATAGCGCATCCAGTGGCGCACCGACCCGCGCCAGCCGAGAGAGAGCATGCCGTAGAAATACTGCGCGAATCGGTTCTCCGCGCGATCGCGGAAGGTGCCGAAGTCCGGCACCATGCCGATGTACCAGAAGACAACAGAAATGGTTGCGTACGTTGAAACCGCAAACACATCCCACAACAGAGGCGAGCGGAACTGCGGCCAGACGGTCATGGTGCTGGGATAAGGGAGCAGCCAGTATCCGAGCCACGGTCGTCCGACGTGAATAAGCGGGAACATGCCGGCGCAGACCACGGCAAAGATCGTCATCGCTTCGGCGAAGCGGTTGATTGAGTTACGCCAGCCCTGCTTGAAGAGCAACAGAATGGCGGAGATCAGCGTACCGGCGTGCCCGATGCCAATCCACCAGACGAAGTTGATAATCGCGAATCCCCAGGCCACCGGCTGCGTGACGGCCCAGATGCCGGTGCCCTTCAGGAAAAGCCATGTGATGGCAACCAGCAGCACCGTCGCGCCTGCCCCGCCCACGGTGAACAGCGCAAACCACCCGAGCGGCGTGTCGGGTGTAAGCACAATGTTCGAGATCTTCTCGGTGATCGATCTGAATGTCTGCCCCGGCGCAAGAACCCTGTACTCGCCCGTGAGTGGGTCGGTGCCCGCAATGCGGGAGGGGTCTTTCGGGTTTTTCGGTTTCAGGTCCGTTGTCGCCATCGCCCCTTAACCCTTCGCCGGCGTGTGTTCCACCGGTCCATTTTCGATTTCCTGATTCAAATTCAAAACTGCGGCCACATAGCGAGTCCGCGGACGCGTATTTTGATCGGCCAGCACCTGGTAGGTGCGCTCGTCCGCGTGCAATTTGGCCACGCGGCTATTCTTGTCGTTAATGTTGCCAAAAGTGATGGCCGATGCCGGGCAAGCCTGCTGGCAGGCGGTCACAATTTCGCCGTCGGCAATGGGCCGGTTATCCTTGTCGGCCTCAATTTTGGCCGCTGAAATCCGCTGCACGCAGTAGCTGCACTTTTCCATTACGCCGCGGCTGCGGACGCTCACGTCAGGGTTCCGCGAAAGCTTAAGGCTTTCTGTCTCGAAGTCGGAGAAGAGCAGGAAGTTGAAGCGCCGCACCTTGTATGGGCAGTTATTGGAGCAATAGCGGGTGCCTACGCAACGGTTATAGACCATGGTGTTGATGCCTTCAGGCGTATGCACCGTCGCGCCCACAGGGCAGACCTGTTCGCAGGGTGCGTTCTCGCAGTGCTGGCAGGTCATGGGCTGGAAGTGAGCGCGCGGCGCCGATAAGTCGCCCTCAAAGTAGGTGTCGATGCGCAGCCACTGCATGTTGCGCCCAATGCGCACCTGCTGTTTGCCCACGACCGCAATGTTGTTTTCGGCATAGCAGCTCACGATGCAGGCATTGCAACCCGTGCAGCTGTTCATGTCGATGGACATGCCCCAGGCAATGTCATTGTACTCACAGTTGGGGAAGAGCGTGGTATCCAGATTTGTCATCTCGTGGCCCTCGCCTTCATTCGCAAATCCGGGATTGGCCTTGTAT
>PLTV01000144.1 GCA_003164635.1 Acidobacteriaceae bacterium | reverse complement strand
TATTTCCGCGGCGTAGCTATCTTGAAATCGGCGGGCGGTTCGAAGAGGGATCGCGGTGGCTCGTTTAATTGCACGTTGGTGAGCTGATAGGTTGTTTTTCCGAATCGAGGATCCTCAGAAGTTGACTGCACTACGGCTCCGATTGTGGGCGCGAACCACGTTTCAGTCACAATCGAGATGGGCTTTTCATTTCCGATTGCACCTGCGGGAATTGTGGTGGTCCGCCGCGTGCCGGTGCAGTCGACNNTCTGGTTCCATCGTCTTCAGCATTATGGTCTTCAGTGATTGTGCTCAAGCGGAGCATTTTGTCGGCGGACTTTGAGCCGGGGTCCAGAACGAAGGATGTCCTATTTACGGGGTCATCGATGAACACCTTCGTCTCGTGCGGCGCCGGGTGTTCCGGATCCACATTGCCAAACGTCTCCTCGCGCCGGGTTCTGCCCTCGCTGTCGCGGTAGAACTTGCTCACAGTCCGATGCACGATGCGGTTGCCATCGAGCATGGTCTGCACGGTTTCAGTGGATGTGTCTGCCGAATAGGGTTTGCCTTTGACGACCTGCGCGTCGGCAGCCATCACCTCGAGCATCACCTTTTGCTGTGCTTCCTGGCCCTCGTCGCTCTGAAAGTCCGGTACGATCATGGCTAGATCTACCGGCTGTTTTTCTCCGGCCGCTTGATTCTCAGCTACCCGCTTTTGCTCCTGGCCGGAGCCCTGCGCTTTACCTGTCTGTGCGCCAAGCACCAGAAGCATTGCAGTGGCCAGGAAGGCCGACTCCACCCCGAATCGTCGCATTGTTTTCATCACAACTCCTCTCCGATTTGTTGAATTACCGATCCGTTTCCGGTGAACTATCGAACGATGCGGATGGCGCGCGGAAGCCCGTCTTCGCCAACCACAAACTCTGCCAACATGGTTTGCCCGGCGGCATCGGCCGGCGTTTGCAAACCGTACTGTTGAAGGTCACTGCCCCTTAACTTGATTCGCACCACCCTGAGCTCTGCCGCGGTGGGAAGTCCTTCGCTCGCAGGCAGCGGCACAAATTCGTCGAGCGAATTCCAGGTCCTGTGTGGCAAGAGGGCGTGACGAGGTGTCGCGTCGTGTTTTTGAATGTTGCGTACTTGCGCAGGCTTTGCCGGAAGATTGTGCGTTTGCGTGCGGTTCGTCAAAGGATCGATTGCCTGGGGTGTGCGCTGAACCGGCGACGCGGATCGGGCCTGCTGAATTTGCGATGGGTGGCCGATGTGTGTTTGCCACAGGACTGCAACGCCGGCGAGCGCGGCCAGCAGGATGACGACAGCGGCCAAGGTGAATGCGAGCCGCATTCGTGGCGCTGCTTTAACACTTATCCTGGCGGCTGTTGCCGCACACAATACGGATTCGAGTTTGTCTGGGGCGCCGATCGCTCGATGCTCGAGCCCAATCTCAGCCAGAATTTCTTCGAGTTCCCTTTCGGTCGACATCACCGTTTCCTCTCTGTGTTTGCCATTTCCCCACGCAACAAAACGGCCAGCCTCGCTTTGGCTCGATGGAGCCTGGAGCGCACGGTGCCAACCGGAACGAGGAGCACCTGTGCAGCCTGTTCGTAGCTCATCTCTTCAAGCGCGCACAGAATTACGACTTCGCGCAAAGCAGGCGGCAATTGATTCATTCCGTCGTGAACCAACCGGACAGCCTCATGGCGCAGCAATGTTTCTGCCGGCCCGTCGCTCGGGCAGGACGCTTGCTCCTGGTTCTCCTCGTCGACATCGAACGACGCAGGCGGATCGCTGCGATTCAGACGCTTCAAAAGCTGCCGTCGAGCGATACCGCAGAGCCAGGTGGAGAGCGATCCGCGCTCGGCATCAAATCGGTCAAGCTGGGTAAGGAGGGCCAGGAAAACTTCCTGCGTAATCTCTTCCGCGATGGTCTCATCGCGGCTCATTTGCAATGTGAATCGATAGATGAGCCCGCCATGCCTGCTGTACAGCACGGCCATTGCCTCGCTGGAACCGCCGAGCGCTGCCCGATGCAACTGCTCATCGGTCAACTCCCCGCTCAGCCGCCTGCGCCGTGGCCAATCAAACATAGACACCCATGATTACCCGCTGGCCCGAAAAAGTTCCATTGCGCGCGGGAAAGATGAAGCGCCTGCGGTTTTTCACTGGAAATATTTAAGGCATGCGCTCTTCAGCTTTGGAGGCCAGGCGATTGGCGTCGCTTTCCTGATGCTCAGGGCGAAGGGGGGAGGGAGCTGAGGTAGCGGACGAGGGTGGTCAGATCTTCGCCCGTGATTGTTTTTTCATAGGAGGGCATGGGGTCTTTGGTGCCGACGCTGGTTGTGGGCGGAGGGCTGACGATGGCCGCCTGGATTTGATCGGGGGTGCGCCGCGAGCCTATTCCGTTGAGGGATGGCGCGAGGTCTCCGCCGTCGGGTCCGATGCGATGGCAGGAGAGGCAGTTGTTGTTGCGAATGAGGGTATGTACGTCACCGCCGGCGCTTTTCGCAGGCGACGGGGCGTCTGGGCTGGACGACGCTACGGCTGGCTGCGCGGCGGGAGACGAGACCGCCATGCCTGTGGGCGTGAGGCGGAAGACGCCGCCGGGATTCGCGTCTTCGATCATCCACAATGCGCCGTCGGGGGCAACTTCGATGTCGCGCACACGGCGGCTTACGTCCCAGCGGTCCACTGCTTTAGCGCCGCCTTTGCCGTCGAATACGATGCGGATGAGGGCTTGCGATGCCAAACCACTGGCAAACGCAGAACCGCTCCACTGTGGAAACAGATCGCCTGTATAGAACATGAGATTGCCCGGCGCGATGACGGGGACCCAGTAGATGACGGGCTTGGCGAGGTCGGGACGCGTATCCGGGCTGGGGATGGGAACGCCGTTGTAGTTCTTTCCGTAGGAAACGAGGGGCCAGCCGTAGTTCTTGCGCGGCTCGATGAGGTTGAGTTCATCGCCGCCGCGGGGGCCGTGTTCGAGTTCCCACAGCCTGCCGTCCGGGGCAAAGGCGAGTCCGTAGGGAGTGCGGAAGCCCGAGGCCCAGGTCTCCGCGGGTGTGAGGTTGGGACCGGGGAACGTGTATGTGCGCACGACACGAGCAGTTTTGGCTTTCTCAGTGTCGCCGGGCGGATCGATAACGGGCACGGTGGGCGCACCGGTCTTGCCTGCCATGGGATTGCCGGGAGCGGGTTTGCCCTCGAGCGTGAGGCGGAGGATTTTGCCGAGCGGCTGGTTGGGATCCTGAGCCGGGGTCATGCGCTGCCTGTCGCCAACGGCAAGGTAGAGATATTTATTATCGGGCGAAAAGGCGATGGCTGCACCGAACTGTCCACCGCGTCCTCGTTCCCCATCGCGCCAGATGACCTGGAGGTTTTGAAGGCTCGCTGCGTGACCGGCGATTTTCAATTGCGCACGGGCGAGTGCGAGACTCGAGCCACCGTCTCCCGGCTCGGAGTAGGTCAGATAGATGCTGTGGTCTTTGGCGTAAAACGGCGAAGTATAGACACCCAACATTCCGCCCTGCCCCTCCCAGAGAACGTCTGGAACATTGGCTACGGGCGTTTTTTCTCCCTGCTGCGTAAGCAGCACCAGGCCGCCAACCTTTTCGGTAATGAGCATGCGGCCGTCGGGCAGGAAGGCGATGCGCCAAGGCAGTCGCAAGGAGGTGACCTGGGTGATGGTGAAGGGCAGGTTCTTGTCGGACTTCTGCTCTCCGGCATTGGTCTGCGCAAATGTGTGTGTCGTGGCGAGTGCGAGAGATAAGGCTGCAAAGACGATGAACTTCATTCCGGGATTCCTTTATCGAGGAAAATGATCCGGCTTCAGGATAGCTTGATGGGCGCAGGGTTGATCGCCTTACGCCTTCAATGGCTCGTCGTCGAGGACTTCGTCTTCATCGTCGTCTGCGCGGTCGCCCAGTGGAAGTTCTCCGCTGTCCGGGTCTTCTACGGGCTCGTTGTAGTCGGGCTCTTCAAGGGTTGGGGTGGGAATTTTTTCCGGGTCCTGGGCGGGCGGGAATTGAGATGTGGCCACGGTTTTCTCCTGGCGTTGTGTGATGCGAGGAAGTCGGAAGGGGCCGTACGGATCGAAGGTTTCGAGGCACCTGGCTGCGATTGCGGAGTGAGGGATTCGCAGTTTGCGCGGACAACATGTTTTACGAGCACTGGGTTGTCTGCATCAAAGCAGATGGACATTTAACCAACCGAGAGGGACGAAGCCATGACGAACGAGAAAAAGAACAAGACTGAAGCGGCAGCACTGACGAGTTTAATCGACGCTTTGAATGAAGACCTGGCACGCGAATATCAGGCCATTATCGCTTACACCGTTTACAGCACCGTGCTGACGGGCGCTCAATGGATGAACATTGCTGCCGAGCTGAAGGTTCACGCTGCCGAGGAGCTGCAACACGCGCTGATTATTGCGGATCAGATCGACTACCTTGGCGGTTCGCCAACGGCCACGCCGAAACCAGTGAAGCTTTCGAAAAAGCCGGAAGAGATGTTGCGGTTCGATTTGGATAATGAGACGGAAACGATCAAGAATTATCGGCAACGCGTGAAGGACGCGGAGGCGCTTGGGCACTATGCACTGGCGGAGCAGTTGCGCAAGATCATTGCTCAGGAGCAGGAGCACCAGCACGATTTGGCGACGGCACTGGGGATCGATGTTCCTAAAGTGCTGGAAGGCGGCGCGTAAAAGACAAGTTCGCCGGCTTCAGATGCGCATGGGCATGAGGACGTAGCGGTATTTGTACTCGGCGTCGGGATCTTCGGGGCGCATCTGGCCGGCGGACTGGGAGTCTTTGAACTCGAGTCGAACCTCGCCCTCGTTGCTGAGGGCTTTGAGGAAGTCGAGGATGTAGGAAGAGTTAAAGCCAACCATGATGGGGTCGCCGGAGTAAGGCGTATCGATGGTGTCTTCGCTCTCGCCGGACTCGGTGGAGCTAGAGCTGATTTTGAGCTCATTGCCTTCAAGGCGGAGCTTGATGGCGCCGGAGCGCTCGTCGGCAAACTGAGCGACGCGCTGGATGGCGGCTGAGAGCTCGCTGGACCGGATGACTGCAAACTTTGTATTGTCGCGGGGCATGACCGCTTCAAAATTGGGGAACTGGCNNGCGGAAGAAGAGTGTGTGCTCATCGTCGGCAAACTCGATGGTTTCGGCCTCAGTGTTGCCGAGGAGCTGTTGAAGCTCCTGAAGGGCCTTGCGCGGAATGAGGACACGCTTTTCGCCGCTTACGCCCTGAAGGGTTTCATTGGGCTTTTCGACGAAGGCGAGGCGATGGCCGTCAGTGGCTACCATGGCCAGGGATTCGGCCTTGAGTACGAGAAGGGCTCCGTTGAGGGTGTAGCGCGATTCTTCATTGGAGATGGCGAAGATGGTGCGGGCCACGAGGGTCTTGAGCGCGATGGTGGAGATTGCGATGGCAGCGACGGCAGGAAACTCAGGCACCTGCGGGTAATTGGCGCGGGCCATACCGACCATTTTGGTGTTCGAGCGGCCGGAGCGGATCTGCACCCAGTGGTTCTCGAGGAGCTTGATGGAGATGTCGCCATCAGGAAGAAGCTTGACGTAGTCGTAAAGCTTGCGCGCGGGGATAGTGCAGGAGCCGGGCTTTTTGACTTTGACGGCGGCGCTGGTGCGGATGGCCTGGTCGAGATAGGTAGAGGTGATGATGAGACGATCGTCTTCTGCCTCGAGAAGAATGTTGG
>PLTV01000049.1 GCA_003164635.1 Acidobacteriaceae bacterium | reverse complement strand
GCAGCACGCGCCGCGGCGATCCCGCCGTGTCGTCGTAGCAATACTCCATCGCATCAACAAACTTCTGAACGCGTGCGGGCGTATTCAGCGCGCGCAGCGTGCGTACCTCTCCCGCCGACAGACCAAAATTTTCACCTGCCTTGCGGCGCACTCTCTCGCGTATCAATCTGGATCCTTCCTGCCACGGCCGTTTTCTCAAAATTCCGTGAAGTATATCGAACTCTCGAAGCGACCTTCGGTGACACTCTCGATTCCGCGCCTTCATCGCGGAATGGGTGGGAAGCCACGAACCTCCGCGCGAAGGCCGGTTTCACTGAAAGAGGCGCCGGCTACGCCACATCTGAAGGCACCTCGAACGTCACCAATTCCGACTTGAACCCGCGCGTCCGCACAGCGCCATAGGAAATGCCAGCAATCATCCACACCGCGCCCAGCACGAGGGCCGGATTACTTAAGTGAACCCAAATGAACCCGCAGATCAAAAAGCCCAGCGTCGGCACAACGTAGCCACGCGGATCGCGCGTATTCTCATGCCGCGCATGATGCACGAACGCCGCCGCATTCACGCCCATGAAGGCAACGAAGGCGCCAAAGTTCAGGCATTCCGCGCCAATTTCATAAGCCCCGCCGCCAAGCCTGTCGGCAAAAAATTGCAACAATCCCGCGCCCACCAGCGCAAAGCCGCCCACCGCGATGATGTTGTTGCGTGGAATGCGGCGCTTCGGCTCAATCGCGCCGAAGAACTGCTTAGGCAACGCGTTGCCGCGTCCCATGCCATAGAGAAGCCGCCCTGCGGCAAGTTGCGCGCCCATGCCCGAACCCAGGTTCGCAATCAACAGCGTGAAGTTGACAACCTGGAAGAGAATTGCTCCCCCTGCCTGCCGCGAGACAATCGCAAACGCCGAAACCACATCGTCCTGACTGAACGGCTTCGAACCCCATATCAGTTGCGCTGCATATACTTCCAGCCCCGACAGGACGCCTGTAATGATGCACACCAGCACCGTGGCCAGCATGATATTACGCCGCGGATTCTCAACTTCTTCTGAGAACGTCGACACCGCGTCGAAGCCGATGTAGCTCAGCACGGCCACCGAAGTCGCCGCAAAAACGGCCGGCAACTGAAACGTTCCCGGGTCGTAAAACGGATGCGTGAAGTATCCCGGATCATGCTGCACGTGCATCACGGTGCGCATCACCGAGGCAAGAAACAGCACCACCACAACTGTCATGCCAGCACACAAGACTTCATTCATGCGCGCAGACGTCTTGATGCCGCGCAGGTTCGCCCACGTGAAAAACGCCGCGAAGAACACAATCCACACGTAGTACGAAAGGCCGGGGACAATATTCATCGCCGCCTGAGCGCAAAACGCCACGCAAATCAGCGGATTGATGAGATAGTCCATCACCATGCCCCAGCCCACAACGTAGCCGAGGCTCGAATTCATCTCCTGGCCGACATACGTGTATGCTGAACCGGCGCTCGGATACACCCGTGCCATGCGCCCATAGCTGATCGCCGTGAACAGCATGCCCACCATCGCGATCATGATCGCCGTAACGGCGTGCCCGTGGCCGCGGTTGCTGATCACGCCGTAGATGCCCATGGGCGCCGTCGGCTGGATGATGACCATGCCGATGATGATCAGGTTCCACAGCCCCAACGTGCGGTGGAGACTGGCGGCCTTGGGCTGCGTTTTTGTTTGTGCCTCTGCCATCGCGTCCCTATTGTGGCGTGCTCGCCGTCGGTGTCACGTCCTGCGAACCGCCATTCCAACTGTCAACCTGCACCACCGGCGCCTCGGCCCCGCTTTCAGGCAGCAATGCCGTCAACACCCGCCTCTCACCCGGCGCAAGTTCAACCCAATTATCCGACCAGATCACAGGAGCGATGAGACGGCCGGTCTTCGTCCGCACGGCGGCGCTCACCTGAAACGCCAGCGCCTCTGTTGGGTTCTCAAGTTCGAGCTCGATGACCCGCCCGCGCATCGTCTTTTCGATTCCCGCATGAGCCACCACCTTCGCCGCCGGCAAGTGCCAAAGCGAGGTCATGTCTTCGTGACGCGCGGCCGGCGTATGCGTGTAATCGGTTCGCCCCCAGTCGAACGAAGTCAGCGTTCCGGGCAACCAGTAGAAGTTGCGACTTACAACGTTCCCTTTGGCATCGGTCAACGACAGATCGACGAAAAACGTTCTCTCCGCGTTCGAGTAGAGATTCTCAGGAATGGTGGCAACGATTTGCGAACTGTCTTCGCCCGCATCCACCGCGGCTTGCGCACTGTACAGTTCCTTCCACTCCGCGTTATGCACGTGCATGCTAGCCCGCAACCCCGCCACGCGCTGGTACGTGCTATTCACCACGACAATTGATCGGTCGTCGTAAGAATACTGAATATGTACCGGTTCGCATGCTTTCTTCGTCCCGAAGTAGCCCGCGCCTGCGTCGAGATAATAGTCGTAAAGATGCCAGATCATCGAAGGCCACGCATTGTTCAGCATCCACTGGACCACACCCGTCGATGTGTACTTGTTTCGGCTGTACGCCTCGTACATGGCGCGCTCGGAGTCGTA
>PLTV01000348.1:5808-10235 GCA_003164635.1 Acidobacteriaceae bacterium | reverse complement strand
GGCTCGGCATATTGGGGCATAAAGAGCAGGTTGCTCTTCCGTTCGCGGCGGATTTCATGCACAAACTCTGTGAAGCTTTGGGCATTGGTGAGGTTGATGTTGGCGTTAGGCTCAACGCCGTGGCGGTCGCCGCCCGAGACAAGCAGCATGTTCCACTTTTCTGCCAGAAGCCGCACTTCGCGATTCTCTTCCCAGTGCCGCAGGCCGTTCAGTTCCATTGCATGAAGGAACTGGCCTTGCTTCTGAAGGAATTCATTCACCAGGAACCGGTGCCTCTCTTTCCCGATGAGGTAGAGGTCCCACATGGGGTGATTGAAGATCACCAGCACATTCGGTTCTGCATTGAGCGCGGAGAGGATTTCGGTGAGGCGGCCTTCGCGGGGGTTGGCCGTATAGTCCGCGAGGATAGCCACCCATTTCTGCGCATGGGCGCTGGGCAGGTTGTGGATGCCAAGGTGGAAAGACTGCTCGCCGTAGGGCGCGCTCCACTCCAGGGAAACAGGAATTTGCCTTGCGCTGGGAATGGTGCGCAGAAGCATGGGTGCGTTGATGTTGTCGTGGTCAGTGATGGACACCATGGCGTTCAGGTTGAGCGACTCAATCTGTGTACGCTCAAGATCAAAGGCCAGCCTGGGGGTCATGGGCGGAGTCCAGTAGGCGGCGGCATAGTTGATCCGGATGCCGTGCAGGGCCTCTGACCGGCGCTCAATGCGCGACAATATCGGTCTGAGTACGGGAAACTGGTTGCCAAAGTTGGCGAGAAAATCGAGCGTTTCAGTGGACTGGTTGGTGTGGCTGTGCAGAGAAATACCGGTGCGGAATCCGTTTGGGGCCTGGGGGTCGCGCCAAAGGTACGAGATGGTCGATTGGGCCATGTCTCCTCCTTGTATGCGTGGGTTGTCGGATTTCTCCACTCAGTATTCCCTCCAACTGATAAATAAGAGGTTAAGGCCGTGCAAATAGCCGTTCAATTCACCCGGAATCACCAACTCAACCGACGAATCCTTTCGATAAGCTTTAGTCTAGCGGCATAATCCGACAAAAATCGGCGTTCAACCTGCCCTAAATGCTGGTTTTCGCCATGTCCGGACCGAGAAAATCGTCCAGCGTCCAACCCGCCATGAGCTCTTTGCTAGCCGCTGCTGCAACCGCTTCGGTAGCTTTCTTCCCGGCCGCGGCTTCGAGCGCGAGGTAGTTCTCCGTCAATCCCTTGCGAAGGAGCTCGAAAGCCTGCTCCGGCGTGTCGGCATATTGAAACAGCTCAATGTCTTTGGGCGAAATTGCTCCGGTATCCACCAGGGCGTCGAGGTTGAAAACCCTTTTCCAGTATTCCGACCCGTAAATGACGACGGTAATTTTCTTGGCCAGCTTGCGGGTCTGCGCCAGGGTAAGGATCTCAAACATCTCGTCGAGCGTCCCGAATCCGCCGGGGAAGACCACCAGCGCCTTTGACATATAGGCAAACCACAGCTTGCGCATGAAAAAGTAATGGAACTCGAAGTTCAGGCTGGGCGTGATGTAGGGGTTGGGCGACTGCTCGAAGGGCAGCCGGATGTTGAGACCGATGGTTTTTCCGCCCGCCTCCCAGGCGCCGCGGTTAGCCGCTTCCATGATACCTGGGCCCCCGCCCGACGTGACGACGAAGCGATGACGTTGCGAGGGAATTGCTTTGGCCCAGGTTGTCAGTAGTTGCGCAAGTCGGCGCGCATCTTCGTAATAACGGGCCATTTCAACGGCTGCCACGGCGCGCTTGCGCTGCAGGTCAGAAGCCGTGCCTTCAACGATCTCGGGGACGCTTGCGGGCTGTTCATGACTGGGAGCAGCCTGGCTCGATCCTGTATTTTCAAGAAGCTCGAGTTCGTGGTCAGCCTCGGCCTTCCCGCGAAACCGTGCCGAGCCGAAAAAGACCACGGTATCCTGAATCTTTTCGCGCCGGAACCGGGCCAAAGGCTCAAGATACTCCGACACGATGCGGATCAGACGGCCGTCGGCGCTGTTCAAGAATGCCGGATTCTCGTACGCTAGCTGAGCCCGCTCCAATGCTTGGGGAGTTCGCGACTCCGTCTTCACTTCAGGATTGGCAACGGCCGGCGCCTCGGTCGGAGCTGCGGGTTCTGGCTTTCCATCACTCATTGCTTGTCCGTCCCATGCCGAATTGCATCATGAAAGGCAATCCACAAATTCAAAAGACCCAACCCCGAAATCAGACCGCGCACCGCGCCATTGGCCGCATAGATTGAGAGCGTAGGAAAGCGCAGGAAGAGCGGATTTCCATCCCAGAACAGCCTCGACCAGGGCGCATAACAAACTGCCAGGCCAATGTACATCCGCAAAAGCACGCGGAGAAAAAGTTCAGCTCGCTCCAACCAGCGCGGGATGCGATGCGGACCGCGACCTCCCTGGTCAGAAGCGAGGGTGCCGGGAGCGGCAGATTCGGGGGGCGTCCGTTCGGAAGGCCGGTTTGGGCCAGGCTCCTGAGCCGGGCTGGCGGGGAATGCCGGCGTGATGATTTCGGGCTGTTGAGACATTCTCAGGTTTCGCACGGCCCAGCCCCAATTCCCAAGCCACTGAAGGCATCGAATGCGGACGATGGCAAAAGCCATCCCGCGGGGTTACCGTATTGCAACGGTATCACAGCAATCTACCCACGCCCTCGGGCGCCGCCTGCGCAGGAAATCGAGCCGCCAGAAATGCAGGCTTGATTGAGCGCCGAGGGCGGCGTAGCCTGTTATCGGAAGCCGGTAACGACGTCCGCTAGCCACGCGCTCGGGGAAACTCTTCTCAAGGAGATTTTCTATGCACCGTGCCACCGTTCTCCTTCTCGCCCTCGGATTCGGATCGGCCGCCCTCCCGGCGCAATCCGCAAGCCAAAATGAACCGCAGGTGGTGGTTCAGAAGTCCAGCACCGCTCCCGATGGTTCGACCGTCTGGACGACTCTGAGCCCAATGGACGCGCAGGCTGTGATCCACCGCGCCGCGCCTCCGTACACTTGCCCGGTTATGTTGGCCGCCCGGCAATCCTCCGCTGCGTTTGCGCGGCAAGTGCGCGGCGGTGAGGCTCCAGGGGGTGGCGAACCCATCGTCAAACAGGACGGCGACGTCGCAATCAAAGATGTTACCCAAAGACTGCATCTCTCGGCCAGGGGGCCGGATTCGAAAAGGATTGTAGCCGCCGGCATCCTCGTTCACGGCTACTCCAACAAGGCCCGCTTCATGCCCATTTTCTCCACCGATAAAGACTATGACGCGGCAAAGACTTTGAATGTTCGCTTCTCTCCAGAGTCTGCGCATGAGGACTCGGCGGATGTTTCGGTTCCGGGGCTCACCGCTGTGGGCGTGATCGACCTGAACTCTGTCACGTTTGCCGACGGTTCAACCTGGAAGATCGCCCAAGGCCAATCGTGCCGCGTCTGGGTCGATGGGCTGATGCTGGTAAGCGGCCACTAACCTGGCAACTTTATTTTGACGCCATCCCAGCTATGCCCAGATCCCGGTGGACCGATTGCGCATCCGCTGTCGTTGCCGGCGAAACTTCGTACGGCCCATAGTTGATTGTCAGCACCGCCGTGCCGCCAATGCGCACTTTGGTCTCGCTGAGCACCTGCTGTGGAAACCAGAAGCCATCGGTCTTTGCGCCCGTATAGTGAATCCGGGTCTGGGAAATCCAGAAGGAGGGGTTCTTCGCCGGCTGGGTCTCCATCTTCACCACCGCAAAATCCGCTGCGTCTACCCAGATCTTCCCGCGAATTAAAAATTTGCTCGGCGTCACAGGTTCAACCTCGAAAATGTATGCCGGTCGATTCTCCTGCAAATCACTCCCTTCAAGCTTGAACCGGTAATTGGCCTGCGTGAGTGCTGTGGCGCGGGCTTCCTGCGTGGCCTCTCGTTCGCTGTCCAACGCGCGCTTCAAAACCTTCTCGCGAAGGAGCCCCGAGCCGCCCTCTGAGACAATTCGAAAGGTCTTCCCGGCGGCCAGGCTGTAATTGACCTCAACGTCCATCCTGGNNATCCTGGTTGAGAATCCCCGGTACTCAACCTGGTAGTGGCGCAGGCTCTGGTACTGCTTCAGGTCCTGCTTCTGCACCAGGCTGTGGCGCTCCATCTGGTCCAATATCTGAGCCGAGGTAAGATTGCCAGTCGCAATCGAAGCGGCATCCTGAGCTCGACCAACTTTCACCGCCAAGCCCAGCACGATCACAAAGAGAATTGCAAGCGCGAGGCTTAGGGCTTTGCGAGCCAACATCCCTGCATCATAGTCCTCCATTTTTGGAGATACCGGTCACTAGGGATCTGCCTGCGCAAAAAAAATGGGGACGGAAACCATCTTGTTGGTTACCGTCCCCGAGGGGTACTTCCGACTAACTTCCTGTAATGACCAAGGTGAAGGTCTCGGTAGCGGTGATCGTCGACGTGCTCGAATCTACGCC
>PLTV01000348.1:0-5797 GCA_003164635.1 Acidobacteriaceae bacterium | reverse complement strand
GCGATGCCTACTGGCCATGGACTCCTGCCAGTGTTTTTGGCCGTCGTTGACGCGACTGGACGCAACCTGTGCAGTTGCTTGCCGCCCGCCTTGAACGCACCCGTCGAATTGCAATCCGCGGCGTTGGCATCGAGCGTCAACTGCGTGGTTACAGCAGCGGTTCCGGTTATGGCAACTGTTCCGTCGCCCGCCGTGTTTGTATTGGTGAACTCATAGCAAAGATTCTGGAGCGCATTGTCGTTTGAAGTTTCAAAGCTGAGGTCCACAGTGCCCGTGTAACCGCTGGCAGGCGTTATGGTGAGGGTCTCCGAACCGGACGAGCCCTGCGCAACGCTCAGTGAAGACGGAGTGGCCCCAAGACTGATGGTGCCTTTCCCCGAGCTGACCGCCGTAGCTTCCACGGTTACGCTTGCCGTGGAGAGTCCGTACGTGGAATCTCCAGGATAAGAAACGAAGATGGTATGCGAGCCAGCGGTCGAGAAGCTGGTTGTCAACACGTATGTGCCATTGGATTGCAAAGTCTCCGCAGTCGCGGTTCCTGTATCCACCGTGACATTCACCGTACCCGTCGGTGTTCCCGAAGTGGCGGCCACCGAAATTGTGAACGTGTCGGTTGCGCCTACATTCGGCGAGCTGCTGGATGCCGTAATGGTTGTGGTCGTCGGGATAAGCGTCGTGGTGGTCGTACTTGCAGGCCAGGCAGTAGCCAGGTTGTTCAGGTCCACCGAGCCGAGACCGCTGACCTGGTCGTATCCTGTGCCGGCAGAGAACCCCCCGGCCGCGGGGCTTCCGCAATAGGTTGAGCCCGCAGTGCAGTCGTTGTTCCCCTTCGTGATGTCGTGGAACGCGGACGAATACGTGGTGCTGTTGGAGGCCAGCGTGTACAGGGTTGGATTGATCAAGCCCTGTCCGGTGGCATAGCCCCGCTTCTGGTTAATCAGCGCCAGCATGCCGGAGAAGATGGGGGCATCGAAGCTGGTGCCTCCGGCGGCGGTCAGATCGCCCGTCGAAGTGTCTTCAAAGCCAGTGGTGCAACTGCTCACCTGCCCCGACGTCCATTCACTTGTATCGCTGCTGCAAAGAAGGTATCCGGGGAAGTTCGGAGAACCATAGAGCGCGAGGTCCGGAACATCGCGTTTGCCGTCTGAAGGGATGCCGGTGACGCCCGTCTGCCAGGTCGGTTTCGTGAACAGCGCGCTCGCTCCGCCGCCCGACGCACTGAGCCCGTACTGCGAGTCGTCGTCGTTCCACACCGCCTCGGGAATGTATTGCAAGACCGAATTCACGATGTCGGTCGTGCCCGGATCGGATTGCCAATAGCCGTCGCCGACGGTGGAGTAATTGGCATTGGATTGATCGATCTCGGTGCCGCCCATGCCCGTTACGTACTGGCTGCTCGCCGGGTAATCCACCGCAAGGGCCGTGTCCGCGGAGGTGAGCGTGGTGCCGGTACCGGGACCTTGGTAAGCATTGCAGTCTGTCGAGCCAGTGTCGCCCGCCGCCGCCATGATCGTCTGCCCCTGCGTAGTTCCCTGCTCGAGACTCGACTCAAGGGAGTATCCATCGAGATTCGCTTCGCAGGTACCGTAACTGCTGCTGATGATGGTGCCGATCTGATTGTCGACGGCATAGATCAATGCGTCGAAGGCGCTGTAGTTCGTGTCGCCGCCGCTATAAACGAAATTGATGGTAGCGCCGGGGGCGATTGCTCCTGACCACTCAATGTCGAGATCGGATTCGAATTCATCCCCATCCGCTTGCACAGTCGGGTCGCCTGAACCCGGAACAAGATATTCGCTTGGGTCTTTCACATTCAACCCAGCCGCATTTTCAAACGCCTCAATATCGCTCATCGCGATCTCGGACTGGCCAACGATTGTAATGGATTGTCCTGCGCCAGTGACGCTTGCGTTATAAAGCGGCTTGATGTCGTAGGCGGTTTCGATGTCGCCGGGCGCAAAGAAAATGGTTTGATTGCTGGAATTGGTGCTGCCCGCTCCCGTGAATGCGGCGCGCGCGCGCATGTTTTTCTTCAAAGCGATATGCGACTTGGGACGGAAATCGTCGAGGTTCCTGATGGCCAGCACGGACCCTGCAAGCGCAGAGGGAACGCTGAGTTGCGTGGAGGGCGCAAAGTGTTGCACGCCGTCCATTTCGTACAGGTGCATCTCGGTCGAGAATGCCTGCTCGACTTGGCGCACCGAGCCAGTGAAGTGTATTGCGTTTCTGCTGCGCGCAACCGAGTCGATGGAGAATCCCTGCTGTTCAAGCCAGCTTTCCGTCTTTTGGATGTCAGAGTCTGTCATTCCAAAGCGGGCCGCAAACTGGTCTGGATTGAGCCACTGGTGATATTGCGGGGATTGCGGATTTTGCTGCGCCGCAATCAACGTCAGCAGCGCCGACTCCTGTTCGGCCGAGCGCTTGAAGACGAGCGTGATGCCCTTCAGCCGCGTGTCCCCGGGCACGCGCCCTGCGTCGTAGCGGGCCTGAGCCAGGGGGTGCAGTGAATTCGGTAGAGGCGCCGGTTCGCTGCTGGAAATCTCCGACTTGATTCTGGAAGTGAGGCGTTGCGCATTGGCGGGCGCCACAAGCGTTGAAACCGCAGCCACCAAGCCGCACAGCGACAGAAGCTTCAGACGAAAATTTACTGTTCTTGTCTTCATTGCCATTCCTTGAAATTGAAAAATTTGAAAGTTAAAAACAATGGGAAACCAACCGCGGTTCGTCGACGCTGCGGCCAGGCGACAGCGCGTACCCTCCGCCTTTTTTGAAAGCGGATGAGCGTGGACGAATTGCACTGGAGCGCCCATGCAAATTGTTGCTTCAAGTCGTTCGTACGCTAAATTCCAATGACCTTCAAGGAGGACGTACCATCGAAATCAATATCGAGCCGGGACCAGACTCGAAGTTTTCGATCATCCAGCCCTGAAGAACATACGTGAACGTTTGCAGAGGGCGAAGTGGGAACAAAGAGTGGACGGCGGAACAGGCGCCGCCCGCACCGGTTCGAGGTAGACTCCCCGATACCGCCTGCGGATCTCTTCGACTCGTTGGACACCGCTTTCCAACCAAAGTTGCGTTGCGACATAAAATTCGGAGTCTTTTCTTCGAAATTGGACGGGGAAAGCCTTCAAAAGAGTACTGAGTCAGACGCGCCCGCCCCAGACTGCCCTCACAGGCGGAAATAGACGCCCAGCATGGGCTCCGACGTGTGCACGAACGCTCCGCTTGAGCCGTAGAGCCTGGTCAAGTCGGGCGCCCTGTAGAGATTGCCGCGATATTGCAACCGCAAACCAATGTGCGGCAGCAGCCCCCAGTCCAGTCCCGCACCGTAGACGTAAACCGGTTTGTTTGACGAGGTCGCGTTCGCCTGCGTGCCGGCGGGCTGATTGAAAAGGAGGCCAAGTCCCGCGAGCGCAAAGGGCCGCAGATTGGCAATCTTGAGCGAGGCCAGATAGTCGGCTGTGACCTCATGCGCGTCGGCAGAAACGGTAGCCGGAGTGATGGGCCCGCAGATCAGGCCGCACGTGACTTGTGGCGTATAGCTCTGGTTGGCGCGGTTGAGCGAATAGGTCCCCTCGAAGCCGATGAGCGGGTTGACGATGTGCCGGACCTCGACGATTCCGCCGGCCGCGTTAGCCGGGCTTTGCTGAATGCCGTCTCCCGTTGTCCTGCCGCTGAATGCGCCGTAGATACTTAACGCCACGTCGGTATTCGAGATGCCTCGATCCACCGCCGCCGCTTGCGCACCGGCAGGTGTCACCCCGAGCGCCGCGCAGAGTAAGAGCAATGCAAGAAAGAGGGAGATTCTTCTGGTATCCATAACGCCTCGCAATTTTGAAAGTAGTAAGTATGAACGCGTCTTGAGAGCAAAAGTCGTCCTGACAACAACCCTAAGCTGCTTGGACGCGCAAAACGACGGTTCGGGTTCGAGGACTTAAGCGCTGCAGAACCCTATGCGGCAATGCCTCTCACAATGCGGTTTGCGATCAGGGTCGAACGCCGGGAATTTCATAAACCCTCGACCAGATGTTCATAAAATCGATGTTCGAAATCGAACAGGCTTTTCCAGATACGAACATGCTGGCGCGCACAACCTGGATTCCCTGCTGCGATAAACTGCGATTCAGCTGGCCCATGCGATTGCGGGGCTTTGGCGGGCCGATTGCTAACATCGGGTCTGAAATCCTTTCCGGCACAGCGACGCCAGTCACCCCAAGGCCTTGTGCCAAGCCCAGGAGACACCCCATGATCGCCCTCTGGCTTCAGGACCTGCGCCACTCCCTTCGGCAGTTGTTTCGTTCTCCCTCATTCACTGCGACGGTCATTCTGACCCTGGCGGTCGGGATTGGGCTGAACGCCGCTATCTTCACGATTGTGGATTGCGTTCTTCTGCGGCCGCTCGGCTACCGGGGAGCCGATCGCATTTATTCGATCGACACGCGTTTCCTCAAAGACGGACGGGTGGCTGCCAAGATCGGCGGAGATGACTATGTCGACGTGGCAAGCAACGTGCGTTCCATCGAAGCCATCGCCTGGTTCGACGCCAGCACCAGCGGGTTGAATTCCGGACAGGACGGGCTGTTGCTTGACGGCCAGTCGCTCTACCTGAACATGGCAGCAGTGAGCCCTCAGTTCGGTAGCGTGATGGGCGTTGAGCCGATTGCCGGGCGCCTCTTCGATAACACTGCCGACGGCGCCGAGGCTCTTGTGGCGAGCTCGTTTGCCGATCAGCATTTCGGCTCCGCCCAGGCCGCGCTCGGCCATGCACTCCGTTATGGCGGACGTACGCGCACCATCGTCGGAGTTCTTCCCGCCGGATTCTCCTTTCCCGAGAAGGCTGTGGTCTGGTTGGAATTCCCGCCGCGCCCTGAGATCCCAAGCCGCACTGCCTACAACCAGCGCGCCGTTGCGCGGGTACGTTCCGGAGTTTCTGCTTCGCAGTTGAATGCCGAGATGGCGACACTTTCGCGCCAACTGCAGACGGCTTATCCCGAAGACCGGCAGAAATCTCTGCTGGCCGTTCCCTTGCAGGACCAGATCGTCGGCTCGATCCGCCCTCTGCTTCGCCTCCTTATGGGCTCAGTTGTCGTGGTGCTGCTCATCGTTTGCGCGAATATTGGACATCTCCAGTTGGTCCGCTCCACGCGAATGCTGCGCGAGGCCAGCATTCGCGCTGCGCTGGGCGCCACCCCCACTGCGGTCGCGCGCCGCGCCTTGCTCGAGTCGCTCCTGCTTGCCTGCGCCGGGTGCGCCTGTGCGCTGCTGATCGCCGAGCCCGCCCTGCGTGTTCTTACCCTGATGGCGGGAGATCAGATTCCGCGCCTGGCTGACATTCATCTCAACCGCGACGTATTTCTGTTCTCGTTTTTCATGAGTTTCGCGGCTATGCTCATCACCGCACTGCTCCCTGCCTGGCGTTCGTTTACCGCGAATCCCGCCGCCGCGCTCAAGCAGGAGCAAACGAGCAGCAGCGAGANNCAGTCACGGCAGGACCTTGGCTTTGATCCCGACAACCTGCTGGTGATGGATTCGCACCGGGTGAACGACCAGCAACAAGCAGCGTTTGCCGACAGCCCGTCAGCCCTTATATCGCTCGAAAACCTGCTCGATACCATCGCCAAACAACCCGGCGTCAAAAGCGTTGCTGCCAATCAGGGCGTTCCCATGGGCACGGGAACGTCGGATGTCGGCTTTGCCGTCCGTGGCCGCACGGAGTTTAAGCCCGGCGTCGAGCTACCGTGGGCCGACATTCAGCCAATCACTCCCGCCTATTTCCAAACCATGGGCATTCCCC
>PLTV01000012.1 GCA_003164635.1 Acidobacteriaceae bacterium | reverse complement strand
TGGCCCACACAGCGACGTCGGCCTTCCGCGCTTGCTCGGCCAGAAGATCGAAGTAGATTTCGTGATCGCCATCTTCGAAGAAGATGGCCTCGCGCCGGTTGCCGCGCTGTGTAAGATGATGCGGAAGGCCCGGGATCACGATCCGGGCAAGACGTGCCATGTAGAGACGATAGCATCGCGCGGGGAATAGGTATCATGTCCCCCTATTCACCATGTTAGGTGAGGCTTGTTCACTTTCAACCTCAAGCAGCGTCCCGGACGTGGTAATTGCCAACATGTTGGCCTGTCTGAGCGTTCTTTTCTGGACACCAACGCTCAAGTAAACGCATTGCCGAGGAGAAATCGATTGAGCAAAGGCATTCTACTTATTGCATTCCTATGTAGTCTCTTGCAGTCGACATGGGCTCAAGTGAAGGGAGCGCAGCCCGATCGCGTTCCTTCGAATCATGGCCGTCAGTTTGACGTCGTCTCCATCCGGCCGAGCAACTCTGAATCTATCCGGTTCTACGGTGTCCGCGATGATGAGTATCGTGCCCGCAACGTTCCTCTTTGGATTACCATCTTGCATGCCTATCTACCGGCAACATTGGTTGCTCCTGAGCGTTTGATAGGCGCTCCGTCGTGGGTCTGGAATGAGGACTACGATCTGGAAGGCAAGGTAGGCGAATCCGATATGAAAGACTGGCGGGAGGAAGTGCTTGATAAGGGTTCGACGAATCCGAAGCCATTGTTGCAATCAATGTTGCAAGGAATGTTGTCGGATCGCTGTCAGCTTGCCGTTCACACTAGGCCAACTACGATGCAGGGTTTCGCGCTGGTTCGGGACAAGCACGGACCAAACTTGAATGCCTTGAAAAGGTCCATTCGACGAGACGCGACGCCCTCGGACGCGGTCAACATCTCAAACGGGGGTAGCATCGTGCCTATTATGCCAAACTCAGAGCCTATTGTGACTCTATTTCATACGTCTATGGAGTCGCTGGCAGAGTTTCTCTCGAATGGCGCGATTGTTCAAGATATGACCGGGCTGAAGGGTGAGTTCGATTTTTCGCTTACACGAACCGGGACCGGCGAAGATATCAGAGATGATTGGGACATGAGTGCGCTCGGACTGAAATTGATCTCTGTAAAGCTTCAATCGGTATCCATCGTTGTCGATCACATTCAACGACCATCTACAAACTGATCGGGATCACAGTCACTGAGGGCAATAGTGGGCAATAGAGGGCAATTAGAGGGGGCAATAGGGGACATGATACCTATTCACGGCAATACCAGCCGACGTCGGCCTTGCGCGCTTGCTCGGCCAGAAAATCGAAGTAGATTTCGTGATCGCCATCTTCGAAGAAGATGGCCTCGCGCCGGTTGCCGCGCTGTGTAAGATGATGCGGAAGGCCCGGGATCACGATCCGGGCAAGACGTGCCATGTAGAGACGATAGCATCGCGCGGGGAATAGGTATCATGTCCCCACATTCACCCATCTTCCCCCATATTCCCCATATTCCACTTGCGCCATTCCCCGTATAACATGAACCCAAGCAGCAAACTTACGATGTGGCAGAGGAATACTCAAGGAGGCCATTGAGTGAAGACAATGAAGCTTTGCTTAGCAGCCGCTTTGACCGTAGGGTTTTTCCATGCGGCCTCAAGTTCAGCTCAAGTCTTAGCCCGAGACTTCGAGATCGACAAATCAAAGCCATTCGTCTACATCAAATTTGATCATTTTGGAGACCGTAAGCCGGTTAATGACTCTGAAAGCGCAAAGGGGCTGTGGTTGCGTTTGGTGAATAATTGCAGGCTGCCGATTGGGGTCAGCGTATTGGGACTGGGCACAGGCGATCCGGGTGTTGCCGTGAATTTCGAAGTTGTTCCGACAGCAGGGCGCGATGCTCCGGATGCGGAGCAGAGGAAGAAGATGCCGTTCGGGTATGCAGCCGACGTCGGAACACTCGTAACAATCCCTCCGAAGGGCGACTTGCTGTTCAGCGTTCCAGCAGAGAGCGTCACGAAGCAATGGTACATACAGGTCCGCTTCGGCTTTGTGCTTCCCGAACCCAAGTCGAGTAACTTTCAGCCTGCCGGAAACTATGAGCCCTATAGCGTGGTGGATTTTAACTGGTACATTATTCCAGAGCAGTTTAGGAAGCCGGAATCCGCCAAACCTGGGGGGCAATATGGGGCAATAGGGGACATGATACCTATTCACAGCAGTACCAGCTGACGTCGGCCTTGCGCGCTTGCTCGGCCAGAAGATCGAGGTAGATTTCGTGATCGCCATCCTCGAAGAAGATGGCTTCGCGCCGGTTGCCGCGCTGTGTAACGTGATGCGGAAGCCCCGGGATCACGATCCGGGCAAGACGCGCCATGAACAGAAAATAGCATCGCGCGGGGAATAGGTATCATGCCCCGTATTTTCCTCGCTTGAGCCGGGTTGAAGCGGCTTGGCCGCGAAGGTCAGGCGCGTTTTTCGGTGGAGACGAAGGCCGCTTGGATGTGCGGCGAGGTTGATGCGAAAGTGGATTCGGCGTCGGCGCAGACCCGGTTGCGCCCGGCGCCCTTGGCGCGGTAAAGCGCAGCGTCTGCCATCTCGATAAGGTTCACTTCATTCCAGCCAAGCGCGGGAACCATGGTCGCGCAGCCCACCGATACGGTAACGATTCCCAACGGGTTGCCCTGATGGCGGATGCCACGCGCGCGAATGGCGTTGGAGATCTGCTCGGCAATGGCGAGCGCGCCGTCGCGCTCAGTGTTGGGCAGAATCACCGTAAATTCCTCTCCACCGAAGCGCGCCACCAGATCGCCGGGCCGGCGAACCACTTCGGCTGCTGCGTCGGCAATCATCTTCAGGCAATCGTCGCCCTGCATGTGTCCGTATGTGTCGTTGAACGACTTGAACAGGTCGGCATCGATCATAAGAAGAGACAGTGGTGCGTGATCGCGCAGTGCGCGGCGCCATTCGCCGCTTAACGACTGGTCGAACAGGCGGCGATTTGCGAGCCCTGTCATGGGGTCGGTGGCCGCAAGCACTTCCACGGCACGATAGGCATCTTCAAGCTTGCCCTGCGCAGCTTTATGTTCTGAGATGTCGCGGAAAAACCAGACGCGGCCCAGATATCGCCCGTCGTCGCTTCGAACGCAGGTGGAATAGCGGCCCAGGGTTCGCCCGTCAACCAACTCGATTTCACATGCGTCAATGGCATCGGGATTCGCATAGAGTTCCTGCACGCGGCGGCGGAAACCCCGCGGGTCGGCGACGCGGCTGACCACGCTGGAGAGGAGGCGTTCATCGGGCATCAGAACGCTGCCCCTCGCTTCCGTCTCCGGAATCGCCGTCTGCGAGATTCCCCATAATTCAGAGAAGCGCTGGTTGTACGAAACCACGTAGCCCTCGGAATTGACGACCAGAATTCCTTCAAGGGAGACGTTGTAGATGGCGCGGATGACCGAGTGCTGGAACGAGCGCATTTCTTCAGTGCGCTTGCGCTCGGTGACATCGCGAACGATGTTGAGAATGCCCGACGGCGCTCCAGTGGTGGGGTGGCGCACCACGCGCAAGCTTGCCTCAACCCATATGTAGTCTCCCGTATTGGCGCGCACCCGGCACTCGATTGTGGCGCCGTCGGCGCCCGACCGCATATCTTTCACCACCGCGATCGCTCGAGATACATCGTCGGGATGCACCAGGTCAAGGCTCTTATGGCGCTCGAATTCCTCCGGCGGCATTCCAATGATCCGTTCAACCGCCGCGGAGACGTAACTTCGATTGCCGTAGAGGTCAGCTAATATGATCGCGTCGCGCGAGTTTTCTGTGACCAGTGCGTGCAGAGAAGCAATGTGGGCCAGGCGGTCTCTGATCGAATCGCGGCTCTTCAGAACCAGGGAGACTGAGTAAATCAGAATCAGAGCTGAAGCCGCCGCGATTTGAAGATTCAGCGCCGGCAGACCGGGATGGGCCGCATCAAGGTGAGCAAACGGCCCACGCCCGTGCAGTGTCAACCATCCTGCGATGGCCGCAACACCCAGAGTGGAAAGTGCGGCATACCCCAGCCCCAGTCGGACCAGCACGAGGACGAGCAGAGGATAGATCAGATACAGGAGCGGAATTGTGTTTTGCGCGAAGGCCGCGAGCGTCACCGCGAGCAGAAGCAACGGGTAGATCGATTCTTTCCAGCTTCCCATCGCGTTCCGGTAGCGGGCGCGGAAAACAGCCACAAAGGCAGGCGCACAGGTGGCCATGCCGAGGCTGTCGGAGTACATCCAGTTCAAGAAAGGATGAGGCTGTGGGTCGATGGGCCAGAAGCTGACAAAGGTGGCAAAGAGTGCGGCTGCAATCGCAGGCCCGAGGACGACACCGTAGAGGAGAAAGCGAAAGAAGTAAACGCGCTGCGTGAATTCTGGAAGGATGGCGGATCGAGGACGCAGCAGCAGCGCGGCGACACCCACTTCGACCATATCAAGCACGTTGTACAGAAGAATGACCTGCCAGTGGGTGGGCGCGAAGAGAATGCGCAGCGAGAGCGCGCCGAATCCGGTGGCGAAGTAGTATTTCCAATACCAGCGCGGCGCAAGCAGCAAATAAGCCAGGAACAGGCCGTTGGCCACCCAGAGAAAATTATTCACGGGCCACCAACTCTCCACATAGGGAACCACGCCGGCGGCCACAATCAGAAACAGGCAGCATCCGGCCAGGCGGAGCGGCAGCGCAACCCTGCGAGGCCAACCTTGGTTCAAACGGTGCTTGATCGGAGCAGGTTTGCCGCGCACGTCTCCCTCCCTCAGGTATATCGGACAAAATCCGAAACAAGAGAGGCGAGGTGATTCTACGGGCGGGTGGTGACGCGCCGGATGATCGAAATCAGCTTACGGCGCGGGCGTAAGAGCAGGGTGGAATTCGGCTTTCCCGTCGGGCAGCAACACGATGCGAAGGCTGCCTTCCTGGCGCTCGGCAAGCGTGGGACCGGTCACCTGCGCCTGGTGGCCGTCGGCGCTGGTGAACTGAACCTTCAGCGGCCCGCTGCCGCGCAGTTGAATGCGGTAGTGGAAATCGGCTCCGACCGCGAGCGAGTCAGCACCGAAGCTGGCGGTAGGGTAATCCACCTCGAGCAGCTTGACCGGGCCGCCTGTCCGGTTCTCAACCGTGGATTCTACGTGATACGAGTGACAGCCAGCCGCGAAAAAAGACGCCATGACGATTCCGGCTAAAAGAGTTCGGGCGCGTACGCCGACAGGAAGAAAAGAAGATCGCTCGACCTTCCAGAAAGAACAGTTCATTCCGCAGCCTCGCTTCCGCTTGTCGCCTTTTCGTTTGGCGTTGGCGCTGTGGCCGCTCCGACCTTTTTTTCGAGCCGGTCCAGGCGTTTGAGCAATTCCGGAAGCCTTTGAAAAATCGTAACGGCGCGCAGCCATACGCGGTTGTCGAAACCCGGCGAGCCGGAAATCACCTTACCCGGCGGAATGTCGTGCGAGACCGCCGATTGAGCCGTCAGAATAACGCCGTCGCCCACGCTGCAATGTCCGGCAATGCCCGTCTGGCCGGCAAGTATGACGTTGTCGCCAATCACTGAGGAGCCGGCCAGCCCGGTTTGCGCGCAGACGAGTGAATTCTTGCCAACCTTGGACCCATGGCCAATCTGGACCAGATTGTCGATCTTGCTGCCATCGCCGATCTCGGTCGAGCCAACCGTGGCACGGTCGATGCATGCGTTGGCCTGCACGTCGACGCGGTTCCCCAGCAGCACCGGACCCGATTGTGGGATCTTCTCCCAGTGACCCTCCGCGGTCTTCGCAAATCCGAATCCATCGGCTCCGATAATTACGCCGTTTTCGAGCGTCACATAGTCGCCCAGCACGCAGTTCTCGCGCACCACGGAGTGGGCGTGGGCGAAGAAATGGTGGCCCACCCGAACTCCGGAATAAAGAACCACGTGGGCCAGCAGCGTAGCGTGCTCACCAATGCGGACGTCCGGGCCCACCACGACATACGGTGCGATGTGCGCCCCCGCGCCGATTTCCGCCGTGGGATCGACAACCGCCGTCGGGTGAACGCCGGCGGGGTAGGCTGGGGGCTGATAGAAAAACCCAAGCGCGTGCGAGAACGCCAGGTAGGGGTTCTTGATGCGAAGAGTGGCGGCGGTTATCTCCTGGAATTCCGGTTCCACCAGAACCGCGGCGGCCCGGGTTGTCCGCGCCAGGGCAGCGTAGCGTGGGTTGGCCACGAAGGTGATTTCGGTGGGGCCGGCCTCTTCAATCCCTCTGACAGCGGTAATTTCCAGTTCCGCATCCCCGCGCAGTTCAGCGCCCAACCGGTTTGCCAATTCACCCAGCTTCATCCCGTTGATTGTACCGAACCGGGTGCGGCTACGCTGTGTCAGTGGAGACAGGGAAAAGCTCCGGCTGATCGAGGTCGGGGCGGCGGCCCGGCAGGCCCTTGCGCGTGCCCGCGCCGATGAGGCCGAGGACCTCAAGGGTCTGAATTGCGGTGCGCGGGACGTAAATTCGCTGCGTGTTGGAGCGGGTATCGGGTGGAGTCAGCAGCAGGCCGGCGCCATCGATCAGGGATCGGTCGTTGGCGGNNACGAAGTCCCTGCAATCTCACGCACATAGCAGACCCACTTCACCTGGTCCCACCCCATGCGCAGAACCCTGCCGTTGAGATCGAGAATCTCGAGATCGGCGGCTCCCTGGCCAAAATCGTTTCCCGCGTACCCGGCGCACCAGTCGCGGGAGAGCTTGCGCACAATCACAGGTTTGCGATGGGAGGCCATTGCTCCCTGAATTTTCGCACGCTCGGCGTATTGCCGCAGTGGTGAGTTGCAACCGAAGTGATGCACTCGAAGCTGGCAAACGGGCAGCTTTTGTGTTAATGTACTGGTTTGCAACCCTCTCAAAGTGCGACGTAAGAGTAACAACATGAGTTACTTGGACGAAGAGTTGAAGAGCCGGATTGAAGGAGGGCGAAAGCAGGATAACTGATGCCCGATTACATTTACCTTTTGGAAAACCGCCTTTCGGCTGACCAGCGGAATGCGNNAGCGGCCATGCCGTTCGCGATCTTGAAGTGGCAGTTCATGGAAATGCGTTCAAGCTAAAGAAAACAATCGAGAAACTTGGCGGGGCTATTTGGGGAGAGAGCGCTGCGGCCCGCACCTTGTATGTCTGTTTTCCCGGTACGGTTCGCGTCGACGTTGTCAGTACGCACCGCATGGATTACACCCGGCTGGATAAGCCTGTGTACCACCCTGCTGCCATTCAGGAAGACCTGCGCAGGCGCGATTTCACCGTCAATGCCATGGCCATCTCCTTGAATGAAGGCTCGTTTGGCCTCTTGATGGACCCGTTGAACGGCGCGGCTGACATTGAGGCGCGCACCCTGCGGCTGGTTTCGAACTACGGTTTTCTTGAGGAGCCGTCGCTGCTGATCCGCGCCACTCGCTACCTGGCACGACTCGGCTGGGAGCTCGATCCGAAGACCCAGACGCGCTATGAGAACGCCAAGGGTGACGGAGTGATTGAGCGGCTTTCCGCGGAAGAGCGGAGCCGGGAGCTGGAGCAGATTGGCCACGAAGACGAGGCGCTGAAGGTGTTGCGCGCGCTCGAAGCTGAGGGCTGGATGGCTCTGCTTTTTCCGGCGTGGACGTCGGCCAAGGCCGATGAGGAAAAGCTGAAGGCACTCCACGATCTGTCGGTTGAGCTGTTGCTGCAAGGCATTCACGCGGATATGTCCGCGGCGCAGATGCAGCTGCTGACAGCGAAGATGAGCTCGAAAGATCTGGCGGCATTCAAGCAGGCGCTGCTGCGCCCGGGATTTGTGGAGGAGTGGAACACCCTGGACGCGCAGGCTGCGAAATTCGCCAAGGTGTTGCTTTCCAAGGAAAACGCAACGCCGTCCGCTTCGTTCAAGTTGTTGACAAGCTACGATCCCGAAGCGGTTCTGTGGCTCGGATTTACAAGTAAAGACAAGCACGTGCAGGAACGCTATAACCAGTTCCTGAAGGTCTGGCCTGAGGCACGCCAGAAGATTCCGCATGCGCTGATGCAGGAGATGCGCATTACGCCGGAGCTGGCGACCTACACCGAAATTGTCAAGTCGATCTTCCTTGAGTTGATTGACGGCCGGCTGACGACGCCGGAGGAGATGCGCGCCTTCCTGGAGCCGCATTCGCCTCCGCCTCCGCCGGTTGCTCCNNGAATCCGAAGACGCCATCGACGAGGATGACGACCTCGACGACCTCGGCGGTGACGACGACGACGCCGATCTTGGTTTGAGCCTGCCGAAAGGCGATTTGGATTCGGAACTCGGCGATGGAGATGCCGAACCTGACGGCGACGACGATGAGGATGCCGACGAGGAGCCGAGTTCGCCTAAGCGCGGCGCCAAAGCAGCAGCGAGTCCAAAGGGTAAGAAAGGCGCAGCGGCAGAACCCGCGCCGAAGGCGTCCAAGGCCAAGCCCGGAAAAGACGAGCCAACAGCTTCTCATCCGGCAGCGAA
>PLTV01000103.1 GCA_003164635.1 Acidobacteriaceae bacterium | reverse complement strand
ATCTACATCATCGAAGACAACGGCGTATATGGATTGACAAAAGGCCAGTTCTCGGCCACTGCAGACATCGGTTCGAAGCTGAAGACTGGCGTCGTCAACGATCTGCCCGCCATCGACACATGCGCCCTCGCCATTCAGCTTGGCGCAACCTTCGTGGGCCGCTCCTTCAGCGGCGACAAGAAGCAGTTGCTCTCCATGCTCAAGGCGGCCATTGCCCACAAGGGTACGGTGATGCTCGACGTCATCAGCCCCTGCGTGACCTTCAACGATCATGAGGGTTCCACCAAAAGCTACAAATTCATGCAGGACAACGACGAGCCCATCAACGAAGTCGATTTCGTGGCGAGCTTCGACGAAATCGAGGTCGACTACGAATCGGGCGAAGTGTTTGAAGTCGAAATGCACGACGGATCGAACCTGCGCCTGCGCAAGCTGCGCGAGGAAGATTACGATCCGAGCGACAAATCGAACGCTGTGCGCACCTTGATGGAAGCGCAGGCCAACGAGGAGATTCTGACCGGAGTGTTCTACATCAACACGCAGAAACCGACGTTTATCGATCTGTTGAACCTCGTCGATCGGCCTTTGGGACAGCTTCCCGAATCGCTAACCCGCCCGCCGAAGTCGGCGCTCGACAGCTTGATGGCGAGCCTGCAGTAAATTTGTGAATGGGTAAAGATAAACAGGGCGGCGATCGGGGTTCCCGATTGCCGCCCTTCTTTAGTTGAGCCGATTTTCCTATCGGCACGCGCACGCGTGCTGTGGTCTATCGCGAAGAAGTCGAGGTGGTGGTCCCCGTGATCTTGACGCCCATGCTATTCAACTTGGTGCGTGCCTGCGAGGCTTCGGGCGTTTGCGGATGGCGCTGAATCAGCAGGCGCAGTTCGTGAATCCCTGCGTCGCGCTTATTCAGCTGCAACAACGCCAGACCCTTGCGCAGTTGCGCAGCCGGCGCCTTGGTGTTGCCAGGGAAGCCCTCGAGCACCGCGTTGTACGACTTGATGGCGTCGGCGAAGTCGAGCTGGCGATACGCGATCTCGCCCAAATAGAACTGCGCCGTGCCCGCAAGATCGTCCATCGGATAGTAATGCAGCACGTCCTGGAATTCGCTCGCGGCCACCTGGTAATGCGCTGCGTTATAGTCGCGCAGCCCACCCTGAAATGTATCCTTCAACGGCGGCGCAACACTGCCGGTTGGCGCCTGGCCTTGCTGGCTCATGGCAGGAGCCGCCCCGCCGGCTTGAGGCTGTTGAGACGCGTCCCCGCCCTGGGGCGCCGGAGCACCGCCCGAAGGGGCCGGGCTCTGCAGGTTTTGCATTTGCGCTTGCAGATCGGTGACAGATTTATCGAGCTTCGCGATCCGCGACTTCAGCTCGTCTACTGAATCGTTCAGCGACTGCACCTGGCCCGAAACCGTATCCAGCTTGCCGCCTGTGGCTTCAGTCTGTGCATTGATCTTTTGCTGCAGCGCGTTCACGGTCACCGTCATCTGGTTGGCATTGTCCGCTGTCTGCTCCACCAGGTGCTGCAGCACGCCGAAGCGCGTGTCGAGGGTCGACTGCAGCCGCTGCACCATGTCCAGAAGCTGCTGCACCTGCGTTTGCAACTCGATGATCTCTTTTGAGGCGGCGTGGGCCGGCCGCGGCACAGCCGTGACAACAAGAGCGAGTGCCGCGGCGAGCAGAAAGCGATTGCGAAGGGTTTTCGTGATCGTCATTTTTCACCCATGAAGGAACCGGCTGTTCGAAACGGACACTGCCGCCGGATTGCAGTGCGTAGAAAAAGTGAACAGTAGTATGTCTCCGTTTTTAGAGGAGACATACTACCGTGGTTGAGCCCAGTTTCAGCGTGTGAGCCGACGCGGCCACTTCAGCCGATGGCATCAGCTTTATTCTAACGGCCATTTACCGGTCGAGGGTGAACCCCGCGCGGCGGTTCTGCTGCCAGCACTCCTCGGTCGACTCCGAGCAGAATGGCTTCTCTTTTCCGTAGCTGACCACGCGGATGCGGTTGGCGGCAACCCCTCCGGAAACCAGCGCGTTCTTCGCTGCGTCCGCGCGGTTCTGGCCCAGGGCGAGGTTATACTCGTTTGACCCGCGCTCGTCGCAGTAGCCCCCGATCACCACCTTGATGTCCGGATGGCTTACCAGGAACGAAGCGTCCTTGGCCAGCACACCCTGGGCATCCGAGCGAACGTCGTACGTATCGTAGTCGAAGAACGCATCCTGCACATTGGCCTTGAATTCTTCTTCCACGCTCATGGTGTTGGTCGGAACCACAACTGCCGGCGGAGCATTCACGGTAACCCGCGCCGTTGCATCCGCGGTGCCGCCCGCTCCCGTCGCTATCAGGTGATAGCTGGTTGAGGCAGTCGGCGTTACGGTCTTCACGCCGGAGCTGGGAACATCGCCAATGCCTTCCAGCGTAACCGTCGTCGCATCTGCCGTGCGCCACGACAGAACCACCTGGTCGCCGGCCGAAACTACCGAAGGCGTCGCGGTGATCTGCGCCGTCGGTGCCTGCACCGTGGGCGGGGGCGGCGCGGTTTCAACGGGCAACGGTGGCTGCTTCTTTTTGCAACCTGCGACGGCGAACAATGCAACAACCAAGACAGCGGGCACCAGGATGCGTGAGGGTACTTTCAAGGGTGGCTCCTTCCGGTTTTTTTGAGGTGGTATTGAATGCGATCCGGCTCTGCGCAACGTTGCCGGACCTCGTCTTTCCCTCGTTCGGTACTGCATGGCGAGGGCTGAGACTCAAAGACTGAACACAATGGATTTGACCTTCATCCTCCAGGATGAAAGTCGTAGCAGACAACGTCACGCTGGACCTGTATCGCGCGGAAAGCGCGCCAGTCAGAGCGTTTTCCCGTTCGTGCTTTTTCCGGTCATGTGCGCAGCGTGGCAATTTCCTGTGTCGTAAGAATGATAGTTCATCAACGGTCCGTTTCAATGCCGATGTTTGTGCCGGAAATCACGCCCCGTCCCGCATTGATATACAGAAGTCTTCAAGTGCCCGGTTTGAAATCACTTCCAACTCCAGTTCGGCATCGAATTATTTCCAGTTTGCGTGAGTTGGTGTTGTCCGGTCCCATCCGCCAGCATCGACCAGATCTCGGTGCGACCGCCGATTGTGCGCTGAAACACAATGTGGCGGTTATCGGGCGCCCACGACGGAAAGTCGTTGCTCCCCGATTCGTGCGTGATCTGCAAGTATTCTTTGCTCGCCAGGTCAATCACATGAATGTCGTCGCCGCCCGGATCGCCAGGCCCGTATTTTCTGTTCCAGCTAAAGGCCAGCAACTGACCATTGGGTGCCCACGACGGGCTCACCGCATACCCGCCGTCAGTGATCCGCTGAACGTTGGAGCCGTCAATGTCCATCGTGTAAATCTGGGGCAGTCCGGTGCGTCCGCTTACCCACGCAATCTGCGCGCCGGTGCGCGGGTTGAAAGTGGGGCCGACGTTCGGCCCTTTGAAGCTGGTTAGCTTGTGCAGATTGCCGCCGTTCGCATCGGCGAGCCATATCTCCGGATTTCCGGTGCGTGAAGAAGAGAACGCAATCTTTCCGCCATCCGCCGACCACGCAGGGGATTGGTTGCTGCCCCCCGCGGTTCCGCCAGGGAAGGCCACATAGCGGTTCAGTTCCAGCGAAAACATGCGGATCGTCCATCCATCGTGCCCAAGGGAAGCAAAAGCCAGGCGCGAATTATCCGGCGCAATGCGCGGCGAAATGGAAATGGTGCCGAGATGGGTGACGGCGTGCTGATTCTGGCCGTCGTAGTCCATCGCCCACACTTCCTTCGTGCCCGTGCGCGTGCTGATGAAATAGATTTTGGTCTCAGCAATGCCGTTGATGCCGCCGCCAAGCCGCAAAATGATCTCATCGGCGAAGCGATGAGCGATCGTACGCGCGGAGTCTTCGCTGGCCGCCTCGTTGTACTGCTTTCCCAGCACCTGCGGGCTCACCGTGTTGCGGGTATCGAAGAGCCAGCCATTCACCGACACGCGCCCGCCGGCGGTAGAGAGCGCGCCGAAAGCAACCATGGCCGCGTTTGCGGGCGCTGCCGACCATTGCGGCAGATTCATCTCCTGCGGCGAGCCGGGCGCTGCCTGCGGAGCCATGCTCTTTGAGACCATGTCAAAGATGCCCGCATTGCCAAGATCGGCGTAGAGGGTCGCGTCGAACACCGCCTTCAG